>JAEEPZ010000048.1 GCA_016285055.1 Prevotella sp. | reverse complement strand
GAGGGGATGGCTGCGAATAAATCCTTTTTGAAAAGGGTCAACTGCTATATCATTGCCAAAATAAGTCCCGAAGGGACGACGGAACCGATGCTCAGGGTCTGTCGTCCCTTCGGGACTTTTGTGTGGTGGGGGTGCCATGATACAGGGGCGTTGCCCCTGCCTGGGCGATTGGTGCTCACCATCGTCTTCTGCCGCCCCTTCGGGGCTTGTTGTTGTGCTGTGCTATACAGGGGCGTTGCCCCTGCCTATATTCTGCCGCCCCTTCAGGGCTACTCCCTCCGAGATGTGTATAAAGGGTAGTTCTTGCGTCCCCATTCCCGCTAACGCGCCTACCCGTAGCTATTGTCCCAAAATTGTTTTTCTTGTTTTTATTGGTTTTTATTGGTTTTTCTCAGGCCGCGTAGCGGTATCAACTCACAAAATCAGCGGCCCTCAAAATTGTCCGAAGGCTTCGGACGCTTTGTCCGAAGGCTTCGGACACTCCGTCCGAAGGCTTCGGACTGTCTGTCCGAAGGCTTCGGACTTTTTTGTGCTGCGCTGATGCATAGACGAAACAGTGTCCCTTATCCACAACAGACGACTACCGCATGCTATGTTCTCTTTCCAAGAACCGTTCCACGCCGCTGCGGATGCTGTGCAGTCCGAAGAGTGCCGGCTGCACCTCGCCGAGAGGTATCCACTGCAGCGAGGCCGCATCGTCGTCGGCACGGGGCACGGCGTCGGCATCGACGTCCACACGATAGAACATGTCGAGCGTGTGAATCGTCATGCCCGAATACTCGTAGAGGTTGGGAATAGAGAAGAGGTAACTCATGGTGCGCGCCTCCAGTCCTGTCTCCTCGCGTATCTCGCGCGCCATGCCCTCCTCCGCCGTCTCGTCCATATCGACGAAGCCGCCGGGCAGGTCCAGCGTGCCCTTGGCCGGTTCCTTGCCACGCCGCGCCACCAGCAGACAGCCGTCGCGGATGATGAATGCCGCCGTGGCCGACGAAGGGTTGGCGTAGTAGGTGAAGCCGCACGCCCTGCAATGCTTGCTCTTCACATTGTTTACCACAAACTCACGGCTGCCGCATACGGGGCAGCACAAAAATCGCTCCAAAGGATGCCCTGTGTTTCTCATAAATGTATCATTTTTTGTAAATAACGTTTCTCACGGCACAAAATTGCAAGTTTTTTCCACAAAATGTTGCTTTTTTTTTGCAGGAAAGAATAAAAATATATAATTTTGCCGTTTGTAATGATAAAATAGTACAAAAACATCTTTTTTTATTCACATTATTTATTAATTAAACTCATTAGCTTATGAAGAAAATTACATTCTTGATGATTGCCCTTCTGAGCGTCATGGTGGCTTTCGCTGCCGGGCCGAAGAGGTCAGTCATGGGTTCGCAAGACCTATTAAGGCATGCGACAGTCTTCAATGCGCAGCAGCGCACGCTTCCCGTGAAGGGCATTGACCGCAAGGCTCAGCAGCCCAGCCAGAAGGCACTGAAGAGAGCTGCCGCAGAACTGGTAACACTGCCTGACGGTGCTACACCTGAGACCTATTACACCGCAGACGGATCATTCTACATCAATGCCCAGGGTGGCTTTACAGAAGCCACTGGCGACATGGCATCGGTGCAGGTGGCCGTAGTGGGCACTGACATCTACGTGCAGGGTCTGGCCTATTGGTTCGCAGAGGGATGGATCAAGGGTTCTCTCGACGGAACAACTGCTACCTTTGCTAATGGCCAGCTGATTGGCACAGATGAATACGGCGACGAGTTTATCGTAGGCAGTGAGGATGGCGAAACAGTTTGTGACATCGTCTTCACCTTTGACAGCGCTGAGGGTGTGCTGACGGCAGTCACACCGTATATCATCGAGAGCGCTTCAGCCGAAGAGGTTCAGGCTTACTGCTTCTGGTACAACCCAGTGTTCACCAAGGACGAGCCTGTTGGTCCTGAGGTAGTGATAGCTCCCGAGGGACTGGAGTTTGCAGAGTATGCCATGTCTTACACTGACTACAACGGCAATGCTGCCAGCAGCACAGCTGCAGTGGGTATTGACGGCAATGACGTTTATCTCAGAGGCTTCAGCTCTTATATTCCCGAGGCTCTGATTAAGGGAACGAAGGATGGCAATACCGTTACCTTCCCTGGCAATCAGTTGCTGGGCAACTATTCAGGCTATGACAGCTTCTTCTATCAAGAGGCTGTGTTCACCTACGACCCCGAGACAGATACATACACCGCCACAGGCGATGTGTACTCCGTGTTGGGTAACAAATACATTGACGTATGGGCCACCGACCCCGTGCTGAAGGGCGTCGTTGAGAAGGCTGCCATGCCTGCCAACCCCGAAATCATCAGTCTGGAGAGTGGCAACTATGGCTGGTTTATCAACTTCAACGTTCCCAACGTGGACGTGAATGGCGACGGCATGGTCAGCTCAAAACTCTCGTACATCATTTATACGGACATCGAGGGCGACGTTGCTCCGCTGACCTTCACTCCGCAAACGCACACCAATCTGACAGAGGACATGACTGAGATTCCTTACGGTTTCTCGGAGAACTATGACTTCTACAGCTCAACGATCTATCTGAACGATCTCTACTCAGACCAGTGGAACAAGATTGGCATCCAGAGCATCTACACTGGCGGTGGTGAGAAGAACGCCACTGAGATTCAGTGGTTTGACATCAAGCCTTACTCCGGTCCTGAGGTTGCTACCTTCAACTTCAACAAGATGGATGTGGCCACGTCGGCAACAGGTGTCACTGATGGCGACATCACCGAGGCTCTGGCACTCACGGAAGGTGCTGTCACGCTGACCGTCTCTCCCAGCACATCCAACACTCCCAACCGCTTCTGGAGCACCAGCGCCGGTCCTCAGCTGCGTGTCTATAGCGGCACGCTGACCTTCGAGGTTCCCGAGGGAAAGGTCATCACACAGATTGTGTTCAACCACAACGGAAAGTGGGGTGCCAACACCGTAGAGGGTGAAGCCATTCCTAACGATGCAGAGGCTAAGGCTGCCACCTGGACTGGCGAAGCCCAGACCGTAGTGGTGGCTATCGCTGCCAACAGCCAGATCAACAGCATCGACGTCACCGTTGGCAAGGATGCTTCTATCGCTGGCTTCGACTTCGAGGACGGCACACTGCAGGGCTGGACGACCATCGATGCTGACGGCGACGGCTATGACTGGACTGTTTACTCAGGAAACTCAGGAAACGCGGGTCACAACGGCAGCACAACGGCAGTCATGTCACAGAGCTACGCTAACGGCGTTGGCGCGCTGACACCCGACAACTATCTCGTGTCTCCCAAGGTGAAGCTCGAGGGCGCCCTCATGTTCTACGCTTGCGCACAGGATGCCAGCTATCCCGCAGAACACTTCGGCGTGCTCGTTTCTACGAAGGGCAACACCGATCCCGAGGACTTCGAGATGCTGCAGGAGTGGACGATGACTGCTTCGCGCACCGACAGCCAGCCGGCCAGCGCACGCGGCATCTTCCGTTCACCCAGCAAGGTACAGGGCAACTGGTACCAGTATATCGTTGACCTCAGCAGCTTCGAAGGTCAGGAGGGCTACGTCGCTATCCGTCACTTCAACTGCACCGATATGTTCTATCTGCTTGTTGACGACATCACCTTCGGTCCCGCACCCGACTTCATCATCACTCCTGCCGAGGGCGTGGTAGAGAGCTTTACCGACTTTGACATCAAGTTCAACAACTACGACATCACGTTGGCTGAGGATGCATCAGCAAGCCTGATCAACGAGACGACTATGACTACCTACGCTACTAACGGCTTTACCATTACGGACAACACGCTGCACATCCCCTTCTCCCAATCCTTCGGAGAGATCACAGAGCCTGGCAACTACACGCTGAGCATCACTGGCGTGAAGAATGAGGAAGGCGAAGTGGCGCTGGAGTTCTACTACACCATCGAGGAGAAGCCTGAGCTGGTTGAGCTGCCCGAGGGCGTGGAGCCTGAGGAGTTCACCCTGACCGCCACAGGTGCCGTTAACAGTGTCTTCGGATGGTCGGAGCAGACTGTGGAGGAGACACGCTTGGTGGCCTTCGACGGCAACGACGTCTATGTGCAGGGCCTGGCAGCCCAATACTTCCCCGACGGCTTCGTAAAGGGTACGCTCAATGAGAACAACCAGGTGGTGTTCAAGAGCGGTCAGCTTGTCGGTGAGGACGAGGAAGGCCTCGAGTTCATCGTCGGCTTCACAGTGGACGAGGAGAGCAATATCATCTATGAGCCTGAGTTCGTGTTCGACTTCGACGCAGAGACCCGCACCCTCACCCTGGCTGACGGCATTTACGTCGCTGAGTCGGCCTACGCTGATGAGGCAGGCGTCTATGCTTACTTAGAGGAGGCTGTCTATACCGAAGGCGGACTGGTGCTGCCTCCGCTCGTGGAGCTGCCCGAGGGCGTGGAAGCTCAGGCATGGGCTTTGGAAGGCTTCTTTAGCGACGGCGAGAGCGGCAACGACGTGGCTCGTGCTGCAGAGGTGGCCTTCGACGGCAATGACATCTACGTGAAAGGCCTGTCCTACTACTTCGAGGAGGCTTGGCTGAAGGGTACCGTAGCCGACGGCATCGCCACCTTCCCCAGCGGACAGTTTGTCGGCAGAGACGAATATGGCAAGGAGTTCATGATGGGCTTCGACGACGAGGACATTTGCGACATCGAGTATGCTTACGATGCAGAGGCAAAGACCCTGAAGCAGGTCACGAAGTATGTTGCAGATAACAACGGCGAGGAAGAGCTCAACCCGTGGGGCTTCTGGGTCTACTCCATCTTCTACGAAGGCGAGCCTGCTGTGCAGGAGCCTGTCGCACTGCCCGAGGGCCTGCAGACCGAAAGCTATCTCTTCACCGCTATGGAGATCAGCACTTCCGAGGATGACGAGGAAGCTGATGATGACGACGAGACGTCAGGTATCGAGATGGAATCCTACAGCACCCAGGTTGAGGTGGCCTTCGACGGCAGCGATGTCTACTTCCAGGGCTTTACCTCCAACACCACCGACATGTGGATGAAGGGCACACTGAGTGAGGACGGCAAGACCGTCACCATCCCGGCCAACCAGTACATGGGCTTCATCAGCAGCTGGTTCTCCGTCTACGACTTCTATGTCGCAGCCTTGACCGACGACCTCGAAGGCTTCGAGGACATCGTGCTGAACTACGATGCCGAGAACAACCGCTTCTCCACCGACCAGATCATCGCCACCAACGGCAGTAAGTTCCTTGTCTATCCCTATCAGGTGTTCTCAGCTGTTGAGATAGAGAAGATTGCTGAGTTTGCCGCCACTCCCGCCGATCCCGAGATTGGCGAAGTGAATCTGCAGGACAACCTGCCCAAGGCTTATTTCTCCATCCCCGCCAAGGACACCGAGGGCAACGTACTGCTCGCCTCGAAGCTCTTCTACACCGTATGGGTAGAGAAGGACGGCGTACAGCAGCCCTACACCGTGACCGCAGCCGAATACACGTATGTGGATGAGGATATGGTCGAGATACCTTACAACTATGATGACAACTACGACATCTATCGTGGCGGCTCCCTCTTCTACTTCAACCCCACTGAAGAGGCAAAGACGTTCACTAACGTTGGTATCCAGAGCATCTACTACGGCGGCGGCGAGCGCAATGCTACCGACATCATCTGGATGGACGGCACCATCACCACTGGCATCAAGGACATCAACACGGCCAACGCTGCTGTCTACTTCGACCTGCAGGGCCGCAAGGTGACCGGTGCTCAGAAGGGCCTGCTCATCAAGCAGACAGAGCAGAACGGCGTAGTGAAGACCGTGAAGGTCGTCCGCAAGTAATTGCCGCTTCACCTGATAACATCAAAGAGAGGGCTGCCCGCTGCGGGCAGCCCTCTCTTTGGTGATGGCATGATGGGACAGGCATGGCCACCAGCCCTGCGGCGGGCGGCGGGCAAGGTAGTACTTAAAAAGTGTTAAGGGAAATCACTTTTTTGCCGAAATATTTGCGGGGTTGCGCCAAAACATCTACCTTTGCAGTGTACTATTAAAGTATTACACCGATACACATTATTAATACATACCTCTATGATTAACATCAGTAACATCTCCTACCGCTACCCTGGCCAGAAACGACCAGTGCTCAGCCAGTTCAGCCTGTCGTTGAAAGAAGGAAGCATCTACGGCCTCCTGGGAAAGAACGGCACGGGCAAGTCCACCCTGTTACACCTCATCGCCGGTCTGCTGCGCCCGCAGGAGGGCACCGTCAGCATCTTCGGACATTCGGCCGGACAGCGCCTGCCCGAGGTGCTCAGCGATATGTTCCTCGTCTCCGAGGACTTCGAGCTGCCTGCCATCGCGCTCGACGAATACGTACAGCTGCTCCTGCCGTTCTATCCGCGCTTCAGCCGCGAAGTGCTCGACAGCTGTCTGGAGGCTTTCGAACTGCCCCAGCACATGAACCTCGGTCAGCTGTCGATGGGACAGAAGAAGAAGGCCTACATGTCTGTGGCCCTGGCCGCCGGCACGAAGCTCCTGCTGATGGACGAGCCCACCAACGGCCTCGACATCCCCTCGAAGAGCCAGTTCCGCAAGGTGGTGGCGCAGTGCATGGCCGACGACCGCCTCATCATCGTCAGCACCCATCAGGTGCACGATGTGGAGCAGCTGCTCGACCATATCCTCATCCTCTCCGAGGACGGTATGCTGATGAACGCCAGCATGGCCGACATCACCGACAAGTATGTCTTCGAGGTGCGTCAGCCCGGCAACCTCGATGACACTGTCATCTACGCCGAACCGTCGCTGCAGGGCAACATCGTCATGGCCCGCCGCGAGGCAGGCGAGGCCGAGACACTCGTGAATCTGGAATTATTGTTTAACGCCGTAACCAAAGGACTTACAAAATGAAAAACTTCGATTTCCACCGTTTCCTCCAGACCTTGAAGTGGAACATCGTCACCGAGAAGAAGACGATGCTCACCCACACCCTGGCTTTCATCGTCGGATTCCTGGTCCTGCAAGCATTCTATATCCTCATCGTGAACATGTTCCAGGAGCCTGGACCGAAGAGCGTGGAGGTTGGCATGATGATGTGCGTCAGCATGGTGTTCGTCCTGACCTACTATTACGCCAGCGGCATCCTCGGCAACGCCCGCACGAAGGAGCAGCGCACCACCATGCTGATGCTGCCGGCCAGCAACGCCGAGAAGTTCTGTGCGCGACTGGTCTATGTGCTCCTCTACATCCCCCTGCTCGTCATCGCCGCCCTGCTCGTCGCCACGCTGCTGCGCATGGTCATCCAACTGCTGTTGGGTCACGACCATATCATCTTCGGCCTTGGCATGCTGACGGAGGACACCCCCTTCCATTTCTTCAACAGTCTGCTGGCTCAGCTCTTCTCCCTCTCGCTCTTCGTGCTCGGCGGCGTCCTCTTCCGCAAACACCCCTTCATCTGGACTAGCGTCAGCACCATGACCGCCATCTTTGCCATCACGCTCATCGCGGGATTCATCGCCAAGTTCGTGCTGCCCGACCATACGCACTTACACATCAGTCTGGACGTGCCGCGAACCGTCGGCAACATCGTGATGGCCGTCCTCACCGTGTTTAACATCTGGCTCAGCTACAGACTCTTCTGCCGTCTGCAACTGGTGCATCATAAATGGTTCAACGTATGATGTTCTCGAATGACAAACCCATCTTCCAGCAGATGGCCGACCGCCTGTGCGACGAGATCCTGGCCGAGACCTACCAGGACGACGACCGCATCCCGTCGGTGCGCGAGTATGCCGTCATGCTGGAGGTGAACACGAACACGGCGGTGAAGGCCTACGAACAGCTCTCGCGCGAGAACATTATATATAATAAGCGCGGCCTGGGCTACTATGTCACGCCCGGCGCCCGCGAGCGCATCCTGAAGGAGCGCCGCAAGGTTTTCCTCGAACAGCAGCTGCCCGAGCTCTTCCGCCAGATGAGTCTGCTGCACCTGGGCATCGAGGACGTCGTGGGCACATGGCAGCACCTCAACAGATAGAATATCAACAATAAAATGAAAAAGATGATGAAAAAAACATTTAGTCTTTTATTGCTGACCGCCGGTTGTCTCTTTGCCGCCTGCCAGAGTCAGACAGAAGAAAAGGGAATAGGCAAAAGCTCGTTCCAATATGCGGAAAAGGAGGGTCAACAACTGACGATGGACGTCTATTCCGAAGCAGGCCATCGGCAGGCTGACGCCTTGCGGCCAGTCTTCATCTTCTCCTTTGGGGGAGGATGGGAGACAGGTTCGCGGCGCGACGGCAGGCGCATCCTGGAGGACTTTGCCCGTCAGGGATACATCAGCATCGGCATCGACTATCGGCTGGGCATACGCCAGCTGAAAGAGCAGGGCATAGCCATCGACTCCACCAATTTCGCTTCTTCTTATTCCCAGGCAGTGATGATGGGCGTGGAAGATCTCTACGATGCTACGAGGTTTGTGATTGACCATGCTGATGAGTGGAAGGCCGACACCAGCCGTATCATTATCTGCGGCTCGTCGGCAGGGGCCATCAACAGTCTGACGGCAGAATACTTGCTGTGCAACAGTCATCCCTTGGCTACGGCCAAGCTGCCAACAGACTTCAACTATGCCGCCGTGGTGCCTTTGGCTGGCGGTGTGTGGCTGGCTGACACTGATACGCTCTGCTGGCAGCGGAAGCCGTGTCCCATCTTAGCCTACCACGGAACGGACGACCAGCTGGTGCCTTTTGGTAAGGTGGTCCTTGGCGATGGCATCTTCGGCGGCTTTGGCCCCGACTATTATATGCCGCAGCTGAAACAGATGGAGGTGTCATGCCTGCTCCATCAGTACCATCGGGCCGACCACCTGATTGCCGGCTGCGGCGACCATGAGCTGACGAGGGCAGAGATACAGCGCGAGCTGCAGCATCTGCTCGATACAGCACAGCACGTGGCAGTCACCATCAGTGAGGAGTTCTATGGCCCGGCGCCCTGCCTGGCTGACCTCTTGGAGATGGCCGGCAGACAGGCTGCTGCGGACAATGAATGAGTCGCACATAATAAGTTTAAAGGATAAAAACCAGGAAACAGTGATACACTTAGACAACGTCAACAAGACTTATTTCGGGGCGCAGCCGCTGCACGTGCTGAAAGGCATCAACCTCGACATCGGTGCGGGGGAGTTCGTGAGCATCATGGGCGCCTCAGGCTCGGGGAAGAGCACGCTGCTCAACATCCTCGGCATCCTCGACAACTACGACGAGGGGAGCTATGTGCTCAACGGCGTGCTGATCAAGGACCTCAGCGAGCGTAAGGCGGCCGAGTACCGCAACAGGATGATAGGCTTCATCTTCCAGTCGTTCAACCTCATCGGCTTCAAGACGGCCGTGGAGAACGTCGAGCTGCCGCTCTTCTATCAGGGCGTCAGCCGCCGCAAGCGCCACCAGATGGCCATGGAATACTTGGAGCGCCTGGGCCTGAAGGACTGGGCCAACCACTATCCCAATGAGATGAGCGGCGGACAGCGACAGCGCGTGGCCATCGCCCGTGCCCTCATCACGACGCCGAAGATCATCCTCGCCGACGAGCCCACCGGCGCCCTCGACTCGAAGACCAGCGTCGAGGTGATGCAGCTGCTGAAAGACCTCAACGCGATGGAGCACATCACGCAGATCATCGTCACCCACGACCCGACGGTGGCGGAGCAGACCAACCGCATCATTAGGATCAAGGACGGCGTGATATCGAAATAACGTGAAAGGTTAAGCGTGATAACGTCATAACGTGATAACGTGATAACGAAAAGGCGTAATAACGTGATAACGTGATAACGTTATAACGAAAAGGCGTGATAACGTGATAACGTTATAACGAAGAAGAAAAAAAACCATGGAACTACTGAACGAAATATGGCAGACGGCGCGCCGCAACAAGCTGCGCACAGCACTGACGGGCTTCGCCGTGGCCTGGGGCATCTTCATGCTCATCGTCCTGCTGGGGGCCGGCAACGGTCTCATCAATGCACAGATGGAGCAGAGCGACAGGTTCCTCAGCTCGTCGATGGTGGTCTTCGGCGGACAGACGTCGAAGCCTTACAACGGACTGCAGGAGGGCCGTAACATCCGCCTGCAGCAACGTGACATCAAGACCACCGGCGAGGAGTTCACGGGCGTCATCGACAACGTCGGCGCGCAGTACCGCACCGCCGCCACTATCAGTCTGGGACAGCAGTATATCAGCAGTCAGATAGCCGGTGTCTATCCCAACCACACGCAGATAGACAAGGTGCAGATGCTCTACGGCCGCTTCATCAACGACATCGACATCCGCGAGAAGCGCAAGGTCCTCGTGCTGAGCAACAAGCAGGCGGCGGAGTTAGCCTCCCCTTCAGCTACAATAGTAAGCGGAAGAAGTAATGAAGCCCCCTCGGGGGCCGTAGGGGGGGCTGGTGCCTCTCTCATCGGCCGCTTCGTCAATGTGGGCAGCTTCGCCTTCAAGGTGGTGGGCATCTACAAGGAGAACGAGAACGGCCGCGCCGACGCCTTCAGCAGCTATACGGCCATCAAGGGCATCTACGGCGCGAACACCGACGATGCCGGCCGCATCGAGTTCACCTTCCACGGCCTGACGACCGAGGAGGCCAACGAAGCCTTCGAGGCCGACTACCGTGCCCGCCTGAACGCCAGCCACCAGGCTGCGCCCGACGACGAGAGTGCCGTGTGGCTGTGGAACCGCTACACGCAGAACCTGCAGATGGAGACCGGCATCGGCATCATCCGCACCGCCCTCTGGATCATCGGACTGCTCACGCTGCTCTCAGGCATCGTCGGCGTGTCGAACATCATGCTCATCACCGTCAAGGAACGCACCCATGAGTTCGGCATCAGAAAAGCCATCGGCGCGAAGCCCTGGAGCATCCTGCGCCTCATCATCGTCGAGAGCATCATCATCACCACCCTCTTCGGTTATGTCGGTATGTTGCTCGGCATCGGTGCCAACGAGTGGATGAACGCCACCATCGGCCACACGAAGGTCGACGCCGGCCTGTTCAAGGCCGCCATGTTCGTCAATCCCACCGTGGGCATCGATGTCTGCATCGAGGCCACCCTCGTCATGGTCGTCGCCGGCACCGTCGCCGGCCTCATCCCCGCCATGAAGGCCAGTCGCATCCGTCCTATAGAAGCATTAAGAGCAGAATAAACCATGCGCATAGACTTAGATTCATACCGCGAGATCCTCGACACCCTCACCCGCAACAAGTCCCGCAGCTTCCTCACCGGCTTCGGCATCTTCTGGGGCGTCTTCATGCTCGTAGCACTCATCGGCGGCGGCAACGGCCTGAAGGAGCTGCTCAACTCCAACTTCGAGGGCTTCGCCACCAACAGCGCCATGGTGTGGGCACAGCCTACGAGCAAGGCCTACAAGGGCTTCCGCAAAGGTAGGATGTGGGAGATGGAGTACAAGGACGTGGAGCGCCTGAAGAGCCGTGTCCCTGAGCTCGACGTCGTCACACCCGTGCTCTTCAGCAATGGCGGCACCGCCATCTTCGGCGACCGTAAGACAACGGTGGAGGTGAACGGCGTGCAGGCCGACTACCAGCGTGTCATCGAACCGAAGATGCGCTATGGCCGTTTCCTCAACGACATGGACATTGCACAGCACCGCAAGGTGTGTGTCATCCAGAAGAAGACCTACAAGGAGCTCTTCCCTGGTGGCGGCGACCCTTGTGGCCGGTACATCCGCGTCGACTCGGTCTATTACCAGATCGTGGGCGTCGACTACAACACGGGTCAGGGCATGTCCTTCGGCGGCGATGAGGGCACGACGATGCTCCTGCCCATCACGCTGATGCAGCAGACCTACAACATGGGCAACCATATCCACATGATAGCCTGCACGGGCCGCAAGGGGGTGGTGATGTCCACGCTGGCCCCGCGTATCCGTGAGACCGTCGCCCGTGCCCACAGCGTCGACCCGGCCGACGAGCAGGGCGTGATGGTGTTCAACACCGAGGTGCTCTTCCAGATGCTCGACTCGCTGTTCCGCGGCGTCAACTTCCTCATCTGGCTCGTCGGCCTCGGCACGCTGCTGGCCGGTGCCATCGGCGTGAGCAACATCATGATGGTCACCGTGCGCGAGCGCACCACCGAGATAGGCATCCGCCGCGCCATCGGTGCCACACCCCGTAACATCCTCTCGCAGATCATTGCTGAGAGCATCGTCCTCACCCTCGTCGCCGGCATGAGCGGCATCCTCTTTGCCGTCTTCATCCTCCAGCTATTAGAGATGGGCAACACCGAGGACGGCATCGTCGCCGCCCATTTCCAGGTCCATTTCTGGACGGCCATCCTGGCCGCAGTGGTCATCAGTCTCATGGGTGTCCTCGCAGGACTCGCGCCTGCAGCCCGCGCCATGAACATCAAGCCGGTAGATGCTATGAGAGATGAGTAGGCCCTTATAGGTCCTATAGGTCCTATAGGTCTTATAAGTCTTATAAGTCCCATGAGTCCCATCAGTCCCAGAAAAAAAACTCAATAACATCATGAAAAAGTACATCAAACTGTTTGTCGCCGCCATCGTGGCGCTGATTTTCATCGGAACCTTCGTGTTCCTCTGGCAGAAGAGCCAGCCCAAGCCCGTTGTCTATGAGGAGCTGACCCCGCAGACACAGGACATCCGTAAAACGACCATCATCACGGGAAAGATCGAGCCTCGCAACGAGGTGAACGTGAAGCCGCAGATCTCTGGCATCATCAGCGAACTGCTGAAGGAGCCCGGCCAGCATGTGCAGCAGGGCGACGTCATCGCCAAGGTGAAGGTCATCCCCGACATGGGCAGCCTGAGCGCCGCCGAGAGCCGCGTGCGACTGGCCGACATCAACCTGCGGCAGGTGGAGACCGACTTCGCCCGCACACAGAACCTGCACAACCAGCAGCTCGTCTCAGACGAGGACTTCGAGAAGGCCCGCCAGCAGCTGAAGCAGGCGCAGGAGGAGAAAGCCGCCGCCGTCGATGCCCTGCAGGTCGTCCGCGACGGTGTCTCCAAGAGCAACGCCAGCGCCTCGTCAACACTCATCCGCAGCACCATCACCGGCGTCATCCTCGACATCCCCGTGAAGGTGGGCAACTCGGTCATCAACAGCAACACCTTCAACGACGGCACGACCATCGCCACCGTGGCGAACATGAACGACCTCATCTTCCGCGGTAACATCGACGAGACGGAGGTGGGACAGCTCGCCATCGGCGTGCCCATGAAGATCACCATCGGTGCCCTGCAAGACCTGAGCTTCGACGCCACCCTCGAGTATATCTCGCCCAAGGCCACCGAGAGCAACGGCGCCAACCAGTTTGAGATCAAGGCCGCCGTGGCCATCCCCACGAGCAGTGCTACCGGCGGCAACACCCTCCGCTCCGGCTACAGCGCCAATGCCGAGATTGTCCTCGCCGCTGCCTCGCAGGTCCTTGCCGTGCCTGAGAGCGCCATCAGCTTCGAGGTCGACAGCACCTTCGTCTATGTCCTCAAGGGCAAGGCCGAGAAGCCCGGCGAACAGCAGTATGAGCGCCGCGCCGTCAGCACGGGTCTCAGCGACGGCGTGAACATCGAGATCAAGAGCGGCATCACTCTCAACGACCATGTCCGCGGTCCGCAAATCATCACCGACGAAGATACCGACAACGAATAAAAAAACATGAAAAGCTTCATCGTATGCTGCGGCACCGCCGCAGCCCTCCTCGCCCCCGCCGCCCTCCCCGCCGCCGCCCAAGAGCCCTGGTCGCTCGAGCGCTGCATCGACAACGCCGTCGCCCATAACATCACCATCGAGCAGTACCGCCTCCGCACGGAGAGCCAGGCCATCCAGCTGCAGAACGCCAAGTACAGCCGCCTGCCCGACCTCAACGCCTCCGCCGGCGAGAACTTCTCTTTCGGTCGCGGCCTCACCGCCGACAACACCTATACGAACACGAACACCAGCAGCACTAGCTTTAGCGTCGGTACCAGCGTCCCCATCTTCACCGGATTTCAGATTCCCAATCAGATCAAGCTCAACCAGCTGAACCTTGAGGCTGCCACCGCCGACCTGGAGAAGGCGAAGAACGACATCCGCACGCAGGTGGCACAGGAGTATGTGCAGGCTCTCTACAACATGGAGATCCTCGACGTCGCCCGCCGCCAGGTGAGCATCGACTCCGCCCAGGTGGCCCGTCTGCAGGCCCTCCTCGATGTCGGCCGCGCTAGTCGCGCCGAACTGTCGCAGCAGCAGGCCACCCTCGCACAGAGCCGCCTCACCGTCATACAGGCCGACAACAACCTGAAGCTCGCCCTCCTCAGTCTCTCACAGCTCCTCGAGCTCGACAGTCCCGAGGGCTTTACCGTGCTTCGCCCGGATAGTGTAGAGTGGAAAGTGGAGAGTGGTGAGTTTGCTACCGCAGTCCCGTCAGGTGAAGGCATGGCGGCAGCAAACTCTACACCCTACACTCTAAACTCTACACTGGAAAATGCTTTGTCTACGAAGCCTGAGGTCCAAGCCGCCCAGCTGCGTCTGCAGGCCGCCGACCGCAGCATCAAGATAGCGCAGGCCGGCCTCTATCCCACGCTCAGCTTCTCCGCAGGCCTCGGCACCAATTACTACACCACCTCTGGCTTCAAGGCCGACGGCTTCGGCACGCAGCTGAAGAACAATTTCTCACAGTATCTGGGCTTCAACCTCAGCATCCCCATCTTCAACCGCTTCCAGACGCGCAACAGCATCCGCTCGGCCAAGCTGGAGAAGATGAACCAAACCCTCGCCCTTGCCCAGACGAAGAGGACGCTCTACAAGGAGATACAGACGGCGTGGTACAACACCATCGCCGCCCGTGAGAAGCTGCACAGCAGCAACGAGGCCCGCCGTGCCAGCGAGGACGCCTTCCAGCTGGTGCAGGCGAAGTACGAGCAGGGCAAGGCTACCATCACCGAGTTCAACGAGGCCAAGAACGCCTACCTGAAAACGGAGAGCGACCTGACACAGGCCCGCTATGAGTACCTGTATCAGACCGCCCTCCTGAAGTTCTATCGCGGCGAGCCGCTGCACTTCTAACTTGGATGATTCATGCCTTTTTCTTCAGTCCCTGTATTCGCGGCATCACTGCGCTGTTCACGCGGAACGTTTGCCGTGAATCATACAGGTGAGCCTTCTGCGAGATAGTGTGAAGAATTCTGTGCTGCGTGGGTCTGCCCCGCTTGTTCATTTGAAGAGCTTCATGTCGTAGAGTGCCTTCAGTGCACAGCCCGTGTTGTTGTCGAAGAGCGAGGCATTGTACCAGCCGTTCTTCAGGTCGCCGTTGCAGCCGAAGGCGTTGGCCTCGGCATACCACCAGCTGAGGCCGTTCACCTGCGGGTATTTCTTCAGCAGCATGATGAGGTCGTCGACATACTGCTTCTGTCCGTCGGCGCTGAGCGGATAGGTGGCGCTGTAATCCACCGTCGTGCCCGGCACGGCCCACTGCGAGGGGTAGCCCATCTCTACTATCTGGATGGCCTTGCCGTAGTTCTTGGCTGTGAGCTGTTGCAGGGCCGTGTCGAGGATGTTCATCTTGCCGTGGAAGTAGGAGTAGTAGCTCAGGCCGATGATGTCGTAGTCGATGCGGGCTGCCTTCAGCCGGTCGAAGTAGTCGGTCAGCACCTGTGGCTTCGGCACGCGCTCGCTGTGGATGATGATCTGTGCACGGGGGCACACCTCGCGGCAAGCCTTCGTGGCCTGGCGCAGCAGACCGAAGAAACGGTTCCAGTTGGCCTGCGGGCTATTGGTATAGCAGCGGTTGACCTGGTTGTTGCCCACCGCGGCCTGCGTGCCCCACAGCATACCGTAGCTGATCTCGTTGCCCGTCTGGATGAAGTCGGGTGCGGCCCCGGCTCTGCAAAGCTCCATGAGACAGTCGCGGGTGTAGTCATAGACCTTCGACTGCAGCTGCTCGTCGGCGAAGTCTTTCCAGCTGTCGGGCGTCCACTGCTTGCCGGGGTCGGCCCATGTGTCGCTGTAGTGGAAGTCGAGCATGAAGAGCAGTCCTGCCGCCTTGATACGCTTGCCCAAGGCTACGACATAGTCCAAGTCCTGGACGACGGCCTTGTCATTGTCCTTCGAGGGGTCGACGAACAGTCGCACACGCATCGTGTTCCACCCCTGTTCCTTGAGGAAGGTGATCACGTCGCCGATAGCCTTGCCGTCCTTGTCCTTATACTGTGCCCCCTGGCTCTCATATTTCGCCAGCATCGACACGTCGCCGCCCACAAAGCGCTGGCCGGCGGGCACCTGCAGGGTGATGCTGTCGATGGCCGACGTCGTCAGCGTGCCGTTGGTGAAGTCCAGTTCGGCAGTGGTGCGCACGTCTTTCCCTTCACAGATGTAGAAGGTCTGCGCCGAGGCGGTGGTCAGGCCGGCGCAGAGCAGAAAAGTCACAAAGAGCCTCCAGCATGTCTGTTGGCAGCTCCGGATGTTGGCAGCGAAATAGCTGTTGTCCTTTTTATCTTCCATTTTTTACTTCCTTTTTTTACTTCCTTTTTTACTTCCCCTTTTACTTCCCTTTTTACTTCCCTTTTTACTTTCGGGGCTGCGGCCTCTCAGGCCGCTCAATTGACGAAAATATTAGTGCGCTCAGAGGGGATGGCGCCAGGTGCAGCCGCTCTTCCATTCGGAGCAGCCGTAGGCCGCCTTGCCTTTGATGATGTGGCCCTTGCCGCAGAGCGGGCAGGGTGCACCGATAGTGATGCCGTTGCCCGCCGCCGGCTCCTGTGGCGGTGCCTGCCCTTGGGGCGCGGGCTGTGGCGGTGCTTGCCCTTGGGATGCGGGCTGTGGCGGCGTTGCGCCCTTGCCGCCGGCTTTCGCCTTGGCGGGCTGTTCCGCCTTCTGCGATTTCACCTTCTTCAGTTCGGCGTCGGTGAGCGCGGTGACGCGGCGGTTGCTGCTGTCGGCCATCACCTCGTTGACAATCTGCGTCACCTGCTGCTTCAGCTCGTCAATAAACTGGCGGGCGTCGTATTTCTGATGCTCGATGTCGCGTAGTTTCTTTTCCCAGATGCCCGTCAGCTCACAGCTCTTCAGCAGTTCCTCGCGGATGAGGTCTATCAGCTCTATGCCGGTAGGTGTGGCGATGAGGCGCTTGCGGTCGCGCTTGATGTAGCGGCGCTTGAACAGCGTCTCGATGATGTTGGCGCGGCTCGACGGGCGGCCGATGCCGTTCTCTTTCATCGCCGCGCGCAGCTCCTCGTCCTCCACAAACTTCCCTGCCGTCTCCATGGCGCGCAGCAGTGAGGCCTCGTTGTAATAGGGTGGGGGAGTGGTCCATTTCTCCGTCAGCGTGGGTTTGTGCGGGCCGCTCTCGCCCTTGGTGAACGTGGGGAGGACAGCCCCCGAGGCGGCTTCATCACCTTGAGCATTGTTGTCCCCCTCGGAAGACGAAGTGGAGGTTGTTACCACGCGCCAGCCTGGGTCGAGAATCTCCTTGCCTGTGACCTTGAACTCGATAGCCCCCCTTCCTGCCCCCGAGGGGGCTTCATTAGCTTGGGCATTGGTGTCCCCCTCGGGGGACGACAGGGAGGCTTTTACCTCGCCCAGCACCGTCGTCGTGGAAAACTTGCAGTCGGGCAGGAAGACGCCGATGAAGCGGCGGGCCACGAGGTCGAAGACTTTCTGCTCGGCGTCGCTGAGATACTGCGGTATGACGCCGGTGGGAATGATGGCATGGTGGTCGGTGACCTTGCTGGTGTCGAAGACACGCTTTGTCTTCTTCAGCGGTTTGCCGCCGATGGGCTTGATGAACTCAGCGTAGGGTGCCACGCCGGCGAACTTCGTCTGGTAGAGGCCGTTCAGCGTCTGCGGGCACTTCGGGTAGATGTCGTCGCTGAGATACTGAGTGTCCACACGCGGATAGGTGGTGAACTTCTTCTCGTAGAGGCTCTGGATGAGGTTCAGCGTCTGTTCGGCGGAGAAGCCGAACTTACGGTTGCAGTCCACCTGCAGCGTGGTGAGGTCGTAGAGCTGCGGCGGCTGTTCCTTGCCCTCTTTCTTCTCCACCTTCGTCACGGTGAAGGGCTTGCCCTCGATGAGTGCGAAGGCTTGCTGGCCCTCTTCCTTCGACGTGAACTTCCCTTTTGTAGCCGTGAAGGTGGTGTCGCGATAGACCGTCGCCAACACCCAGTAAGGCTCGGGCTTGAAGTTCTCTATCTCCTTCTGGCGGTTGACGATGAGGGCGAGGGTAGGTGTCTGCACGCGTCCTATGGAGAGCACCTGGTGGTTCTGACCGTATTTCAGCGTGTAGAGGCGTGTGGCGTTCATACCGAGGAGCCAGTCGCCGATGGCGCGGCTCATGCCGGCCATGTAGAGCGGCTGGTAGTCGTCCTGGTCCTTGAGGTTGGCAAAGCCCTCGCGGATGGCCTCGTCGGTCATCGACGAGATCCACAGGCGCTTCACCGGACACTTGGCCTGCGCCTTCTGCATCACCCAGCGCTGGATGAGCTCACCCTCCTGGCCGGCGTCGCCGCAGTTCACGATGGCGTCCGCCTTCTGCATCAGTTGCTCAATGACGGCAAACTGCTTGGTGATGTGTTCCTCGGGGATGAGCTTGATGCCGAAGCGCTGCGGAATCATCGGCAGCTGTGTCAGGGCCCACGGACGCCATGCCTGCGTGTAGTCGCCAGGCTCCTTCAGCGTGCACAGGTGACCGTAAGTCCATGTCACCTGATAGCCGTTGCCCTCCATATAGCCGTTGTGTGCGGATGTTGCACCGATGATGCGGGCAATGTCGCGCGCCACGCTCGGCTTCTCTGCTATACATACAACCATGTTGTTGTTTTTCGGTTCTGTTTCGATTTGCGACTGCAAAGGTACAAAATAAATCATAATTCGTTAGCTGGAATGGAAAAAAAACTCTATCGCCGGGGCTGTTTTTTCATCCCTTTTTCTTGGCAGGGTTCCGGAGATTTCGTAACTTTGCCGCTCAAAGGCTTATGGGTCTTATGGGGCCTATGGGTCTTATGGGTCTTATGAGTCCTATAAGTCCTCTGAGTCCTCTAAAATCCTCTGAAATCCTCTGTAGTCCTCTGAATCCTCTAAAAAAATAAAACAATCATGAAAAAACTATTGTCACTCTCACTGCTCTTCCTCGTGTTGTTCTCTTCCTCTGCTGAGGCCGCCAAGAAAAAGGCGGTGCAGCAGTCAGACCGTGAATACTGGTGCGAGCAGGCTTACAAGATGGCGCAGCCCGTCTTGGAGAACATGGCCAAGGGCGAGCTGCAGAAAAACATGAAGACGGAGTACAGCCCCTCGTTTGACAACCGCAACCGCAAGGTGGTGTACATGGAGACCTTCGGCCGCCTGATGGCCGGTCTGGCGCCGTGGCTCGCCCTGCCCGACAGCGTCTTCGGCACCTCTCCCGCCGAAGTGAAGGAGCGCGACATGGTGCGCCAGCTGCGTCAGTGGGCGCTCGACTCCTATAGGAACAGCGTCGACCCCGCCTCGCCCGACTACCTCGTATGGGGCGCCAGCGGGCAGAACCTGGTGGACGCCGCCTATATCGCAGAGTCGTTCATCCGTGCCTACGATGCCTTGTGGGTGCCGCTCGACGATGTGACGAAGGAGCGCTACATCACTGAGTTCAAGAAGCTGCGCAAGTATGAACCGCCCTACACCAACTGGTTCCTCTTCTCCTCGACCATCGAGAGCTTCATCGCCAAGGCCGCCGGCCTGAAAGAGTATGACGACTTCCGTGTGATGATGACCATCCGCAAGGTTGAGGAGTGGTATGTGGGCGACGGCTGGTATGCCGACGGCCCTGTCTTCGCCTTCGACTATTACAGCAGCTATGTCTTCCATGCCATGTACCTTGAAACGCTGCAGAACATGATTGACGCCAAGCAGAACGGCACCCGCCTGGAGTACAGGAAATACTACGACCGCGCCTTGAAGCGTGCACAGAAGTTTGCCATCATCCTCGAGCGTTTCATCTCGCCCGAGGGCACCTTCCCCGTCTTCGGCCGCAGCAGCACCTACCGCATGGCCGCCCTCCAGCCGCTGGCACTTATGGCGTGGTATCAGAAGCTGCCCAAAGAGCTGAGCAACGGTCAGGTGCGCGCCGCCCTGACGGCCACCATGCACCGCATGTACGACCAGCAGAACAACTACAACGACGGCGGCTTCCTCACCATCGGTTTCTGCGGCTCGCAGCCCGACATGGCCGACTGGTACACCAACAACGGTTCGCTCTACATGACGTCGCTCTCGCTGATGCCTCTCGGTCTGCCTGCTAATCATGATTTCTGGACCTGTCCTGCCGAGCCGTGGACGCAGGTGAAAGCCTGGGGTGGACAGCCCTTCCCCAAGGACCACCGCTGGGCCGACGACATCCAGACAAAGGACAGATGGTAAAGCCAGGCTCTTGCTCTTGCCGAGCATGAGGCCATCCTCTTCTCCCCTCCCTTGCAAGACTGCAGGGGAGGGGAGTTGTTATGCGTAGGAGTGCATGCCGCCGAGGAAGAAGTTCACGCCGAAATAAGTCATCAGGATGCTGAGGAAGGCCAGTGCCATGTAGAGATGGTACCACTGCGGCTTCTGCAGCCACCGGATGCTCTGTGCGTGCATGGGAATGCTGTAGACGAGCATGGTGATGAGTGCCCAAACCTCCTTAGGGTCCCATCCCCAGTAACGCCCCCACGACTGGTTGGCCCAGAGGGCGCCGATGAAGATGCCGGCAGCCAGGCAGAACAGTGCCGGGTAGAGCATCAGCCGGCTCATGCGTGTCAGCTGTGCCACGGCCTCCTCGTGGCCCTTGCGTGCCAGCAGGATGAGGGCGGTGATGGCGTTCAGCAGGATGAAGGCCAGCAGCGAGTAGGCCGCCATGATGACACACACATGGATGCTCAGCAGCGGCGATGCCAGCACAGGCATCAGCAGCGTGATCTGTGGGTTGGCCTCGCCCATCATCGCCACCAGCAGCGTCAGTCCTGCCAGCAGCAGTCCGAAAGGCATGAGCAGCATGAAGCGGCGCTGCATGGAGAGGGTGATGAGCAGGCTCACCAGCGCCATGAACTGCATGGTCTCGAAGCCGTTGGACAGTGGCAGGTGCTGTGCCACGTAGCCTCGTAGCGTGATGATGAACAGCAGATAGGCCAGCGTGAGGCACAGCACGGCGTTCATCGTCGTGCGGAGCCATCGCGGCAGCGGCTTCCGCCGCAGCCAGTGCACCAGATAGGCGGCGAAGCTGACGATACCCAGCGTCATGAGCAGCATGGCCAGCGGACGCGTGTAGTCGGCTGTATTGTAGAGCTTCTCGGCCTTGAACAGCGTGTCGCTGGGCAGCAGGCCGGCGCCCTCTTTCTGCTGGTAGCGCCTCATCTTGTCCAGGATGGTGTCCACCTGTGCATAGTCTTTTTTCCATGCCAGCTCGCCGACATAGTCCATCGACTTCTTGATGAACATATACTTGTCCTCTGGCATGTCCTGCGGCAGCGGGTCGCCCTGTGAGTACCAGCGCAGGCTGTTGCCTTCATGGTAAGGATACATCCTGAGCAGCTCGCCGTTGAAGAGCATCAGCAGGATGTTCATCTTCTCGTCGGCGTCGAGTATGGCCCGTGCGTCATCCAGCTGTTTGCCCTGACGGATGTCGGCCAGCAGCGGGTCCAGCTTGTAGCCGTTGGCATCGTGGAAGTCCTGGTAGGCCACATATTTGCTGTCTGTCCCGAGGACACGCGCCACGGCATCCTTCACTTTGATGATGGGCACTGTGGTCCATTCCGCAGGGTCGAGCAGGAAGCCCGTCAGCACCTGTTCGGCGCTGTAGCCCTCATACTTCGGCTTGCCATAGAGTTTGGTGGTGAAGTCCTTGGCCAGCGTCTGCATGGGGCATATCCTGCCGTTGTAGTTCACATACAGGTCGCCGAAGCGGTCGGCTGTGGCCAGTGGCAGCACGTAGGCAGCGCTTGCCGCCATGGTGGCGTGGGATGCCGGCCACAGCAGCACGGCCAGCAGCAACAGGCGGCGGAAGCCCTCCTTGGGCAGCACCATGAGCAGCAGCATGCTGAGGAAGAGCAGGCCGTAGCCAGTGTAGGTGATCCTCAGTCCCCACGGGTCGTGACTCACCATGAGGTGTGCCCCTTCCAGGTCAGGGTCGTAGCCCGACTGGTAGAAGCGGTAGCCGCCATATTCGCCGACGTTGTTCATCGATATGTTCATCGTCTTCGTCACCGTCCCCTTCTCCACGATGCTCACCTGCGAGACATAGTCCATGGGCGACTGCGTGCCGGGGTAGGTCTCCAGGGTGAAGTCGGTCAGCAGCACTTGAAATGGCAGCCATTCTACGGCCCTGTTCTCGCTGTTCACATATTGGTTGACGCGCAGACCTGTGCGCAGGCCGATGACCCCCTGTGTGCTCCACAGGTGGGTGACGAGTGCTCCAGCCAGGATGAGCAGCAGCGACAGGTGGAGCAGCAGGGCGGCGGGGCGCGGCTGGCGCCGTGCGGGGGTGGGTGGTGTGGCGGGGGTGGCTGATGTGGGCGGTGTGGCGGCAACACTGTTGCCGCATAGACGACGGGCGGGCTTGCCCATCAGGCGACGAACGACGACTGCGAGGCCCGTGACGGCGATGGCGGCCCACAGCGCTATCATCCACCAGGCGGTGTAGACGGTGCTCACTGCGGCCTCGTGACCCTTGGCGTGTTCAACGAATGTTGCCGCGGCGAGGGCGATGCTCACCGCGGCCAACAGTAGGAAGGGGATGTGGCGTAGTCTCATTTTGCTGCAAAGGTACGAATTAGTGAGCGTAGAGCCAAAGAAAAAGTCTTTTTTCTTTGGCTCTGCCGAGCGGAAGTACCTTCGGCGACAGCCAAAGGTACGAATGAGCGGCCGCCATCAAATAGAATTGATGAACTTCACCACTGCATCGCGCTCCGTTTTGTTCAGGCTGCGGAACTTCTCCACGCTGCGCCGTGCGTCGCTGTTGCTGGCGCCGTGCCACATGATGGCCTCGATGACGTTGCGGGCGCGTCGGTCGTGCAGACGGTCCTGATGGTTGGCGATGAGCGGGCTCAGGCCACGTCCCCATAGCGGCGTGGTGCGGCACCAGCCGGTGCGGATGTCGTTCACCATGTGCAGCTTGTGCTGTATCATGTCGGTGTAGGGCCATATCTTCTGGTGCGGATAGCGGGGCATGTCAGCGTCGCTGGTGAACATGCCGTTGGGGTCCTGAATGTGGTCGTCGCCAGTAGTCCACGAAGGCCGGTGGCAGTAGGTGCAGCCCATCTCGGTGAACTTCTGCTTTCCCAGCTGAAACTCCTCGCTGTCGGCGTTGCGTGCGGCGGGTACAGCCAGGCCGCGGTGCCACACCATGAAGTTGCGGTACTCGTCATCGCTCATCTCTGCCTTCTGCTCACGGCTGGTGAGGTAGGTGTAGATGTCCTTCTCCACGTCGCCCGTCTTGTTCCACTCGGGGAAGTAGCTGTAGAAGTCCTTCTGCACGTCGGGATCTTTCGACGATGTCTCGGCATAGTATTTGCCGGCCAGGTCGAGGTAGTGGTAGCGCCGGTCAGAGCGTGTCACGTTGGTGATGTTCCAGATGGCATTGGCCCCGGCAGCATCGAGCACAGGACCGCGGCTGAGGGCGTAGGTGAAGCGGCGCACCCACTTCTTGCCCGGCGACAGGGCGTTGGTGTACCAGCCCACATACTGGCCGTCCTTATACATGGCAGGGTTGATGATGGCGCCCGCCTTGGCCTCTCTGGCATACTGCTCGATGATGCTGTCCTCGGGGATGGCGTCCAGCAGGCCCGTGCCGTAGATGCCGATGGTGGATTCCAGTTTGACGCCCACCTCCGAGGCATCCACCTGCACATCCTGTCCGTTGCGCTGCACGATGATGGGCGAGTAGAAGCCGTCGGCGGGGATGGTCACCTCGGGATAGATGAGCGAATAGGTCTCGCCGTCGTCGAAGCGGTTGCCCCACTCGTCGGTATACTCTTTCCACTCAATGTTGATTTTCGTCTCGTCGACGGGCGCCTTGAAGGGAGCCACAGCCAGTGTCTGCGGCATGCCGGCCACGGAGCGTATGTAAGCCTCGGTCTGTTTGTCGTAGATGACGAGCAGATAGCCGTTGCCCATGTCGGTGGCACGGTAGCGGTCCATGCGCTTGCCGTAGCCGTAGGCGGGGTGGCAGTAGAGGCAGCCGTTGCGCACCATCACCGGTCCCAGGCCGTGGAAGGCACCGTCGGGGTTCTGGTTGAAGTCGCGCTCAAACAGGTATTCTCCCATCTGGAAGCGGTGGGCAAACCCCTGCTCGTCAACGGCGGGCGAGGGCTGCTCAAAAGCCGACTTGGTGTTGTTGAAGACCGTGCCAAGCTGTCCGCCGGCATACACCTCCGAGGGGTCGAAGGTGGCGGGAGTGTTCTTGGCGGTTTCTTTGTCGTCAGAGTCTGAGCAGGCAGTGAGCATGGCTCCTGTGACGAGCATCAGACTGGCAAATAATGTCTTGTTCATAGTGCAGATAATGAGTGTTTAAATAGTTTTCCATTAAAATGCCAAATCGCCAACCGCCTTGTTACAGGCGATTGGTGATATGGCTGAACCGTTGTGTGCGATTTAGTCCTCAAGGGCTTTCGTCAGTTTGTCGAGTGTCTCGTCCAGTGCATCGAGTGCGTCGATGGCGGCACCGCACGATGCATCAGTATAGTTCAGCACGAAGGGCGCCTTCATGGCCTTGATCTTGCTCAGAGCCTCCTCGAGTGCGGCCTTCACGGCAGTGGCTTCCTTCGGGTGGTTGGCGTCGCAGTAAGCCATGAGCGAGCCGCTGGCCGGCGTGGTGCCGCTGACGTTCATACCGCCATAGAGGGCGTGCTTGCAGCTCATGATGTTGTCGTAGAAATCCTGGATGGAGTTGTAGGCATGGGGCGACTCGATGTAGTTGGTGTCGTCGCCATGATAGGCCGAGCCAATCTTTCCCTCGGCCACCTCGCCGATGATGTCCTGGCAGCCGGCAATGATCTGGATGGCGCCGTCGGTAGCGCTCTTCCAGCGTGAGCCCGCCTTGCCGGCGTTGATGAACTCGTTGCCGAAGTAGTCTTCAGGCACCAGCTCCTCGTCCTCCAGCAACTGCCGGCGTGCGCTCTTCACGTTGTCGATGCCGGCCCAAGCAGCCTCCAGGCGGCAGGCTGACAGATAGAGGTCGGCAGCCACCGACTTGGTGAAGTACAGCTCGTTGGCGGTGAGTGCCGCGAACTGTCGGGGCTGTCCGTTGCGGAAGATAACATACTCCAGGGCGTGGAAGCCTGTGAAGTTCTGTGTGGTAGCCACGCTGTGGTCGACGATGGCCTGGTCGGCCTCGTTGGTCAGGTCAAACTTTGCCATGTAGCTGTTGAACACCGTCACCTCAAACGGCCATGTGTCGATGTGTGGGTCGATGCCGTAGCCCGAGGCGGCGCCGAAGAGGAAGGCCTCGCTCCATTCCCAGTCCTGGCGGGCTGTCTTCCACTGCTGGCAGGCCTTCTCAAGGGCGGCTTGCGAATTCATGCCTTCTATGGTGGCTTGCAGGGCCTCGCAGTCGTCGGCCAGCTTCTTGTAGGTGGCCACCACCGTGCTCTCTACGAATTGTTTGTTCACCACATTCAAGGCGTCGGCCTTTGCAGTGCTGTTGTTGGCATTGTTGTCGTCATCATCGTCGCTACATGAGGCAAAGCTCATGGGCAGGGCAAATGCTGCTGTCAGCAGCAGTGCATACTTTAGTGTTTTTTTCATAAGTAAATATATTTAATTGATGTTTATTCAAGCTATTCTCTCAACCCTCAACCCTCAACTCTCAACTCTCAACCCTCAACTCTCAACCCTCAACTCTCAACCCTCAACCCTCAACTCTCAACCCTCAACTCTCAACCCTCAACCCTCAACCCTCAACTCTCAACCCTCAACTCTTAACTCTCAACCCTCAACCCTCAACTCTCAACTCTCAACTCTTAACTCTCAACTCTTAACTCATAGGAACCACCCGGTGTAGGCGATGCCCACATTGATGCTGGGCTCGTTGTTGTAGGGCGCATCCAATTTGCGCAGGCTGTATTCCCCTTTGATGACCACCTCCCTGACGGGGAAGTAGTTCAGGCCCAGTGCTATACGGTTCTTCTTGCACCAGCGGTAGGCATCACTGTTGCTGCCCGAGTTCATGGCGTCATAGTACTCATAGCGTCCGAAGACGTACAGCTTCTGCCTGTTCAGCCTTTGCACATGTGCGAACACGTTATAGCCTGCCTCGATGGATGCTGCCACGGCACTCTCGGCCACTGGCTGGCGTTTCGAGGGCGACCCGTCCTGCAGGGTGTGCTTGGGGAACGAGTTGTTGAACGTGCTGATGAGTGAGGCATCGCCCAGGTGGGCATAGTCGAAGTTGCCCCGCACAGTCCAGTTCCAGCGACGCAGCATGAAGTCGAATGAGGCAATGGCCAGTGCCCCTTTGCACCCGTCGTACTTGGCGGCGGCATGGCTCTTCAGCGTGTTGTTGAACGTGTGGCCATAATATCCGCTGGCACTCAGGCGCAGGCCGGGAATGGAGAAGTTGTCAATGCGCAGTGCACCGGCATAGCTGTTGGCCAGCTTGAACTCATACGAGCTGGTGGCACCGTAGTGTACGAAGCTCTCGGCACCAAAGCGCTCAGAGTCGAGGCCCGACAGCAGCTGCACCTCATAGCGCCAGTCCTTATAGCGTCCCCAGAGCGAGAGGCCCGTCTGATGCCACGTGCAGGGCAGGATGCTGCTCTCGCCCTCGGGACGGTAGACGGTGAAGAACTCCGTGGGCATGTGGTACTGGTTGGTGGCTCCCACGGGTACGATGATTTCGCCGGCACGCAGGTTCAGGGCAGGCGAGAACGACTTCTGCACCCAGAACTGTTCCAGGGCTACCTCGCCGCCTTTCTCTGTCTCAGCCTCATATTCGCCGCTCTCGTCGGCGTCCATCTCTACGGCGCTCTCGGTGCCGCCGTGCTCAAACTCCACTTCCATGCCCATGGTCCAGCCGTGGCCGAAGTCGTAGCCCAGGTTCAGCGTCACGTGGGGCAGGTCAAAGCGGCCGTGCGAAGCATCGTCCTTGTGTTCGTCGGGAAAGCGGTAGCGATTGAAATGCTCGCTGTAGAAGTTGCGGCTCATCACCGCCTCGCCATAGCCGCCCAGGCTCAGCCGCTGGGGCGTGTTGTCGTCATTGTCGGCCACGGCAGTCACTGTAGGCAAGGCCAGCAGCGCTCCCAGCAGCATGGTGTTCATTTTGTATGCTCTCATGGTTGTCATTGTCTGAAAACGGCTGCAAAGGTAGGCAGTTTGGGCTTCTGCCACAATACCTAAAAACGATGATTTTGGCTGAGAATACCTAATGGTGGGTACTGTGCTTGTCGTGAAAAAGCAGCTGTCAGGCACGCTGTAATCAAAAATAGGTAGTCGCATCAGAAGGCTTGGCACATCGCTCCACGGCTCATCCTCAGAAAAACAGCCCCTGACAAGAAAAAGAGGCGAAAAAATTTGGTGATGGCACAAAAAAGCGCTACCTTTGCACCCGATTTTCGCCACAGCCATTGATTTTGCGGCGAAGACCTTGGACGATGGTGTAATGGTAACACTACAGGTTTTGGTTCTGTCATTCCCGGTTCGAATCCGAGTCGTCCAACATCCACTGCTTCCTGCTGCCCTCTGACGGGGCAGTTTTTTTGTGCTGTGCGGTTGAAAACGGATGGTTTATTCAGCTGCACAGGCCACTTTTTTTAATTTTGGCAATGATATAGCAGTTGACCCTTTGCAGAAAGGATTTATGCGCAGCCATCCCCTCTTGAACCCTGCCCTTACGGGGAGGGGCAGGGGTGGGGTCTGTAATGTGAGTAA
>JAEEPZ010000047.1 GCA_016285055.1 Prevotella sp. | reverse complement strand
CAGCGAAGAGTGGGCTGCAAAGAAGTGGCAGCGAAGGAGTGGCAGCAAAGAACATTACTGACATTACAGACCCCACCCCTGCCCCTCCCCTTGAAGGGAGGGGATGGCTGCGCATAAATCCTTTCTGTAAAGGGTCAACTGCTATATCATTGCCTTAACAATAGCAATCTGCGTTTTGTTAAGCTTTACAGATGCATTTGCAGGTGCATCTCTACAGGCAGCTTCAGCAGTCCTGGATTACGGAAGCAAAGGCGGTCGTCATGGTAGTGAGGCTTGAAGTTCTTCGATTTTCTTGTCCTACTCTGCGAGTTGCTGGCACCACTGAACAAGCGGATTTTTCCCGGACGTTGGTGCAAGGCAGATGGCTTATTTCAGAAACTCTTCCAGTTCTTCTCGGTGGTGTCCGGGAAGGATGATGTGGTGATTGCCTATGGGAGCATTGAGGAAATAGGATGCCTGCGAGCGGTCGGTGAGTTGTATGACCTGCTGCGTGCGGCACATGTTGGGCTTGGCAAGACTCCTCACCAGATGTCCCTCAGCAATGAAATGGCGCTTCAGGTCGCCTGAGACCTTGAACACGGTGACAGGGCCTTCCTTCATAAAGCCTCTGACGCCTGTGCCTAAGCCCGACTCGAAGTGGGTGTCCAGCTCATAGCGCTCCACCATGTTCAGGGGGATCGTGCAATGGGCAAAGAGCAGCTCGCCCGTCTCAGGATGGATGGTGGCGGGATTGGCCTGAAAGCCTGAGACGTTGAACAGCGCACGCACAATGGCCATGGAGAGCATGGCAGGCACATCGCCCTCACACCCTGCCACATAGCCCGCAGCATTGAGGCGCGCCAAGGGCAGACAGCCCGTGTCGTGCAGACGGCCGATGAGGTCGAAGCAGCGCAGGGTGAACCCTTGCAGCTGATGGGCTTCCATGATTGTCTTCAAGGCGGCATAGATGCTGTTGTCGCCGGGCATAGCATTGAACAGTTCCTGCATGGCGATGTCGACAAGACTGATGCCAAGGCGCTGCTTCACCACTTCGCGGTCGGCATGGCTGGCAATGAGCCAGTCGGAAGGCTCGCCTATGATGCCCAGACGGCAGCCGTTGAGCCGCCGCCTGGCCTCACCCACCTGTTCGAGCAGGTGCAGGCGACGGTTCACGTATTCCTCATCGCCATGAATAATCTCGCCACTCACGTGATGCTGCTGCAGATAGGACAGGATCTCCATCGAAGCGGCCAGCGAATTGCTGTTGCCAGAAGCCAGCAGACAGACGGGACGGGTGCTGCGCTGGAGCAGGGAGGGCAGCAGCTGCTGGAAAATGCCCTCTGTGCCGCCTGTGCAGACATAGATGACATCGAGGGCATGGGTGCCATAGTCGGAAAAATCAGAATTCCTCAGCACATAATCCAGACGGACAGTGCTGAGGAATTCTTGTGTAAGCATCTTCACCTGCTCGGCGTTGTGCAGAACCGAAGCAAGGGTGTAAACAGCTGTCTTGCTCATGACGGTGTGCTATGAGAGGAATCCAAGCAGTGCACCGGCAGCGACAGCCGATCCGATGACACCGGCCACGTTGGGTCCCATGGCATGCATCAGCAAGAAGTTATGACGGTCGTACTCCAAGCCCATGTTGTGGCTGATGCGGGCTGCCATAGGCACGGCGCTGACACCGGCATTGCCGATGAGCGGGTTGATTTTCTTGTCCTTCGGCAGGAACAGGTTCATCACCTTGACGAAGCACACACCCGAGGCCGAAGCGATGGCGAAGGCGAAGGCGCCGATGGCAAAGATGAACACGGTGTTGAGCGTGAGGAACTCGGAGGCCTGCGTGGAGCAGCCCACGGTGAGACCCAGCAGCACCACGACAATGTCGTTCAAAGCATTGCCGGCCGTCTTGGCCAGACGGGTGGTCTTGCCGCTCTCTTTCAGCAGGTTGCCGAAGAACAGCATACCCAGCAAGGGCAGAGCCGACGGCACGATGAAGGTGGTGATGAGCAGTCCGATGATGGGGAAGAGAATGCGCTCCGTCTGGCTGACCTCACGTCCCGGCTTCATCTTGATGACGCGTTCCTTCTTGGTGGTGAGCAGGCGCATGATGGGCGGCTGGATGAGCGGCACCAGGGCCATATAAGAGTAGGCGCACACGGCGATGGCACCCATGAGGTTGGGGCTCAGCTTTGAACTGAGGAAGATGGCTGTGGGGCCGTCAGCACCGCCAATAATGGCAATACCTGCTGCCTGGTTGGGCTCGAAGCCCAAGGCGAGGGCTATCATATAAGCGCCGAAGATGCCAAACTGTGCGGCAGCGCCAATGAGCATCAGCTTCGGATTGGCCAGCAGGGCCGAGAAGTCGGTCATGGCACCGATGCCGAGGAAAATGAGCGGCGGATACCAGCCCTGACGCACTCCCTGATAGAAGATGTTGAGCACGGAGTTGTCCTCATAGAGGCCTATCTCCAGCCCTGCGTCGCTGCGGAAGGGGATGTTGCCAAGGATAATGCCAAGGCCGATGGGCACAAGGAGCAGCGGTTCGAAGTCCTTCTTGATGGCAAGATAGATGAAAAGGGCTCCCACCACTATCATGATGATATTCCCCGCCGTGGCATTGGCAAAGCCGGTGTAGGTGAGGAACTCGTTGAAGTTTTCTGCTATGAAGTCGAACATATTTTTTTTAGGAGTTAGAAGGATTAAAAAGAAGTAAAAAAAAGGGATTGTGACTTCTCTAACTACTTATGCGCTAACCAATGGTCAAGAGCACGGCGCCTTCCATGACGGTTTCACCCTGCTTGACCAAGATGGACGTCACTTGACCGGCGTATTCAGACTCGATGTTGTTCTGCATCTTCATGGCCTCAAGCACCAAGACGGTGTCGCCAACATTGACCTGCTGTCCCACCTGCACCTTCACCTCGGTGATAGTGCCGGGCAGCGGCGCCTTCAGCTGGTTGCCGGCGCCAGCAGGCTGAACGGCGGGCTGGGCAGCGGGTTGCGGGGCTGCCTTGGCAGCTGCAGGAGCGGCAGCAGCCGGTGTTACCACAGCGGCCTGTGGCCGGGCGGCGGCCAAAGCGGGATGCTTGGCAGCATTGATGGGTTTCTGCATCTCAATCTCAAAGGGAATGCCGTTGACATTGACTTTGGCTATCTTGCCTTCTACTGCGGCGATTTCTACTTCGTAGTCAACGCCTTTTACTTTATATTGGTATTTTTTCATGGCTTTTTGTTGTTGTTAGGACTTATAGGTCTTATAGGTCTTATGGGACTTATAGGACTTATAAGACTTATAAGACTTATGGGTTAATGTAGTTCGGGGGCTTTGGGGATAGATGGCGCGTTGTGGTCAGAGGGTCGGAAGGGGTCGTGCCAGTGAGTCATCTGGCTGTACTCGTCGTCCCAGTCAGTGTCTTTCGACTTGATGGTGATGACACCGCTCTCCACATCGTGCACGTCGTCTTCATACTGACGCAGGGCCAAACCAATGACGGCCATGTAGACCTCCATGTCGATGCCCTTCATCTCAAGGCCTTCCTGCATGATGTTGCCCGTCTTATGGGCCATCTCAACGGTCTTCTCTACCGTCTTTGTGATGGGCTTGATGGGCTGGGTGTTGGCCACCTTCTTCGCCGTGTCAACATGGCGCATCACCATGCCGAAGACAGAGAAGAACAGCCAAAGCAACGCCAGACAGAGGAACACGATGCCCATAGCCATGATGGCCATGGCAAAGCCGTAGGGGTCACGCTCCTTGAATTTGTCTACGCCAGTCTGCTTCTTTGCTCCGGCAGCATTCTCAATGCCTGGCGTAGACTTCAGTGGTTCTACCACTGCCCAAGTCTTGGCATCCTGTCGGGCATAAGAATAGTCAGTCGTTAAGGCGGGAACGCTGACAGAGTCAATCAGTTCCACACCATTGCCGTTGTAGAGAGCTATCCACACCTCGCCCGAGTCGGGAACCTGCACGTCGAGATGAAGTTTGCCCTGAGTAGGATTGCTGTTGCAGAAGAGCAACAGATGCTGGCGTGCTCCCATGGCGGTGCGCTCGTCGCCACTGGGAATCATGCTCATCAGGCTGATGCGCTCGGGGGCACTGAGGCTCTCGTCAAGCACCTTTCTGTTGGTTGTGATGAACATGCCGCGCACGTTGTAGGTGGAGAATGATGTGTTCTCCAACTCTATCCAAGCCTTGCGCTGGCCAAATTCATCCACGATGCTTGAAGTGTTGCCTGTCAGCACCTCGCTGATGACGATATTCTTGGCTCCCTGGCCCATCACCGTCTGCGAGGCTGTCAGCAGCAACGCTCCAATCAGTAGTTTTAAGTGATTCATTATGGTTACGTGTATTATTATAATAATGTATGTTTATTGACAGAAGAAGAGCACAACGAGCTGTGCCGTCAAGATGCGCAGGAACATCGACAGCGGATAGACCGTCGAGTAGCCTACGGCAGGTGCCTCCTTCGAGCAGATGCTATTGCTGTAGGCCAAAGCGGGCGGGTCGGTGTAAGTACCTGACACCATGCCTGCTATGGTGAAGTAGTTGAACTTAAATTTCATGCGGGCAATGGGGCCTACAATCAGGATGGGGATGATGGTGATGAGGAAGCCTGCCAAGACATAGAGCATACCGTCGCCCTCGACCACCGTGTTGTAGAATCCGGCTCCTGCCTTGATGCCCACCGATGCCAGGAAGAGCACGAGACCTATCTCGCGCAGCATCATGTTGGCCGATGTGGTGGTATAGGTGACGAGCTTGATCTTGTAGCCATAGCGTCCGATGAGGATGGCGATGATCAGCGGACCGCCAGCAATGCCCAGCTTCAGGGGCACCGGCATGCCGGGAATGGCGATGGGCAGCGAGCCGAAGACGATGCCCATGATGATGCCCACGAAGATGGTGGCAATGTTGGGCGCATCGAGGCGCTTGACGCTGTTGCCCATCTTGTTGGCCACACGGTCGACGGCATCCTCGGGACCAACGACCATGATGCGGTCGCCTACCTGCAGGGGAAGCGACGGCGAGGCAAACAGCTCCATGCCGTGACGGGTGACGCGGGTGACATTCACGCCGTAGACACTCGAGAAGTGCATCTGTCCGAAGGACTTGCCGTTGATGTGAGGATTGGTCACGACCACACGCTTCGACACCAGCGGCTGATCTTGCTGCTCGAAGTCGATGTCGAGCTTCGGACCAATGAAGGCCATGATGGCCTCCTGGTCGGCCTCGGCACAGACAATGAGCATCTGGTCGCCTAAGTGGAACACGGTGTTGCGGTTGGGGATGGACAGCTCGCCCTCGTGCACCAGGCGGGACACCACGAAGTCGCGGTTCAGAAAGTCGTGAACCTGCAGCAACGTCTTGCCCTCCAAGTATTTGTTCGTCACCTCCAAGTGCATCTTGTAAGGCTTCTGCTTGGCATTGGCTCCCTCGCGTGCCGTCAGTTCCTCTTCCTCTTTTTCCAGCTTGATCTTGCAGATGATGCGGATGAGGATGATGGCGCCGATGATGCCTAACACACCTAAGGGATAGGCGCAGGCGTAGGCAGAAGCAATCTGCGGAGCGTTGTCACCGTAGACAGAGCCTAAAGCCTCGTTGGCGGCACCGAGGCCCGGGGTGTTGGTGACGGCTCCATAGAGCGTACCCACCATCATGGGCAGGGTGGTATTGTCGGAGGTATCGAAGAATATGAAATAGCAGCCGAACATCACGAGAATGTTAAGCAATATCATAGTGGCCGCCAGTCCGTTGAGCTTGATGCCGGCCGTGCCGAAACTCTCGAAGAAGCCCGGTCCCACCTGCAAGCCTATCATAAAGACGAAGAGGATGAGACCGAAGTCCTGCACGAATGTCAGGATGTCGACAGGTGCCGTAAAGCCTATGTGTCCGGCCACGATGCCGGCGAAAAGCACAAAGGTGACGCCTAAAGACACGCCTGCCACCTTGATCTTGCCTAAATAGACACCGATGGCGATGACGACGGCGTAGAGCAGGGCGATATGCGCCACCGACTCACTGTTGGTGAATAGTTGTGTGAGCCACTCCATAGCTTATTTCTTAAGGGCTGCGATATTCTGTTTCAAAGTAGCAATCTTCTCCTCGGCATCGCTCTGCTTCTTGCGCTCCATGGCCACCACAGCCTCGGGGGCGTTCTGCACAAAGCGCTCGTTGGAGAGCTTCTTCATCACACCGGCCAGGAATCCTTCCAAATGCTGCAGCTGAGCCTCCATCTTCTCAATCTCGGCCTTCACGTCGATGAGACTGCCAAGGGGCACTGCATACTCGTCGGTGTCAACCATGAAGGTGCTGGCCATCGAGTCTTTCGTCTCCACCACGCTGATGGTCTTCACATTGGCCATCTTCATCACGATGTCGTTGTAAGCCTCATAGCGGTTCTGGGCCACCACCTGCAGGTCCATCTGCTCCTTGGGGACGATGTTCTTCTGGCTGCGGACGGTGCGGACGCCAGAGACAATCAGCTTCACCTGCTCGATGTCGGCGATGAGCTTCGCATCCTCAGCTGTCAGGCTGTCAACCACCAGCTGGTCGCGCATGATGCTCTCGCCGGGCTGACGGTCGTAGAGGGCCTGCCACAGCTCCTCGGTGATGAACGGCATGAAGGGATGCAGCATCTTGAGCAGCGTCTCGAAGAAACGCAGCGTGGCGTCGTAGGTCTCGCGGTCGATGGGCTGCTGCTTGCCGTCGATGTATGCGGGCTTCACCATCTCTAAGTACCACTGCGAGAACTCGTCCCAGAACAGTTTGTAGACGGTCATCAGGGCATCGTTGATGCGGTACTTCGAGAAGTGGTCTTTCAGTTCCTCGTTGGCCTGCTTCAGCTTGGCGTCCATCCAGGCGACGGCGGTTTTGTTGGCGGGAGAACTGCCCACCGCACTGTCACTGACTTGCCAGCCCTTGACCAGACGGAAAGCATTCCAAATCTTATTGTTGAAGTTGCGGCCCTGTTCGCAGAGAGCCTCGTCGAAGAGGATGTCGTTGCCGGCAGGAGCCGAGAGCATCATGCCCATGCGCACGCCGTCGGCACCGAAGGTGTCCATCAGCATGATGGGGTCGGGCGAGTTTCCGAGCTGCTTCGACATCTTGCGTCCCTGCTTGTCACGCACGATACCTGTAAAATAAACATTCTTGAACGGTATCTTGCCAATGTACTCCTCGCCAGCCATGATCATGCGGGCAACCCAGAAGAAGATGATATCTGGGCCAGTAACGAGGTCGTTGGTGGGATAGTAATAGTTGATTTCCTCATTGCCGGGATTGTTGATGCCGTCGAACAGCGAGATAGGCCACAGCCATGAGCTGAACCAAGTGTCCAGCGCATCCTCATCCTGATGTAAATCGCTCAGCTGCAGACTGCTGTTGCCACTTTCTTTACGTGCCAGTTCAAGTGCTTCCTCAGCCGTCTCGGCGACGACGAACTTCTCCTCGGCGGCAGCATCGCTCGACGCACTGGGGTAATAGTAAGCGGGGATGCGGTGTCCCCACCACAGCTGGCGAGAAATGCACCAGTCCTGTATGTTCTCCAACCAGTTACGATAGGTGGTGACGTATTTCTCCGGATAGAACTTCAACTCGCCACTGAGCACTGGAGGCAGGGCAATGTCGGCAAAATGCTTCATGCGGAGAAACCACTGTAGCGAAAGACGAGGCTCGATGGCCGTATCGGGGTTGCGCTGTGAGTAGCCCACCTTGTTGGTGTAGTCCTCCACCTTTTCCATCAGACCGGCAGCCTCCAGGTCTTTGGCAATCTGCTTGCGGCACTCGAAGCGATCCATGCCGACGTAGATGGGCGACTGGTTGCTGATGGTGCCGTCAGGGTTGAAGATGTCGATGGTCTCCAGATTGTGGGTCTTGCCCAGCATGTTATCGTTCTTGTCGTGGGCGGGCGTCACTTTCAGACAGCCCGTGCCGAACTCCACTTCCACGTAGCGGTCTTCGATAACGGGAATCTCACGATTCACCAGCGGCACTATAACCCTCTGTCCCTTAAGCCATTGATTCTTCGGGTCTTTAGGATTGATACACATGGCCGTATCGCCCATGATGGTCTCAGGACGTGTGGTAGCCACGACAGCGTAGTAGCCTTTCTCGTCCTTGTGAATGACATTGCCTTCCTCGGCAGCGGTAGCACTTACCATAGGACTGCCAGCCACATAATATTTCAGATAATAGAGCTTCGACTGCTCCTCCTTGTGCTCCACCTCCTCGTCGCTGAGTGCGGTGAGGGCCTTCGGATCCCAGTTCACCATGCGCAGGCCGCGGTAGATGTAGCCTTTGCGATAAAGGTCGACAAAGACCTTGATGACGCTCTTGGAACGTAGCTCGTCCATCGTGAAGGCGGTGCGGTCCCAGTCGCAGGAGGCACCCAGACGGCGCAGCTGCTTCAGGATGATGCCGCCATGCTCGTGCGTCCAGTCCCAGGCATGGTCGAGGAACTGCTCACGGGTCAGGTCGTGCTTCTTGATGCCCTGTTCAGCCAACTTGTTCACCACCTTCGACTCGGTGGCGATGGAGGCATGGTCGGTGCCGGGCACCCACAGCGCGTTCTTGCCCTCCATGCGGGCACGGCGAACCAGAATGTCCTGGATGGTGTTGTTGAGCATGTGGCCCATGTGAAGCACTCCCGTCACATTGGGCGGCGGAATGACAATTGTATAAGGTTCTCTACTGTCTGGCTTGCTGGCAAACAATTTGTTGTCAAGCCAATACTGATACCACTTACCCTCGACTTCGCGAGGGTCGTATTTGCTACCAATTTCCATAATAAAAAAAAGCTTTCTCCACTTTGGCTGCAAAATTACAAAAAAAAGGAAAAACAGAAGAGTGAAAAGCAAATTATTTATTGTGGCTTTTGTTTTTTTTACTTTTCGGCATCCACCTCGTAAAACTCAGTATTCATCGCTGCCCAAATAGCCTGCATGTGTTCGTCGGCAATCCGTTTTTGCCATTTCAAAGCTGTCCGTAATTTTTCTTTACATTACGGACTGTTCGTCCGAAGCCTTCGGACAGACAGTCCGAAGCCTTCGGACAACGAGTCCGAAGCCTTCGGACAAAGCGTCCGAAGCCTTCGGACTTTTTTGGGGAAACCAGACAGGGATGTGAAGCCTTTCCCAATTCGTGAGATTTGCCTTCATTCGTTGTTGAAGAAAAAAGGGTGGGGCAGTTGAGGATGGTTAAACTTTTTCGCGGGTAGAATAAGAAAAACGAAGGAATTGTTGGGCGTATGAGAATAATTTCGTATTTTTGCACGAAAATTAGATAACGAAGATGAAACACCCATTACGTAGCAGCGTATGCACCGAGGGCCGCCGCATGGCCGGCGCCCGCGCCCTGTGGGTAGCCACGGGCATGAAGCATGAACAGTTTGGCAAGCCTATCATTGCCATCGTCAACTCGTTTACCCAGTTTGTGCCGGGCCACACGCACCTGCATGAGATAGGGCAGATAGTGAGAGAAGAAATAGCGCAGCTGGGTTGCTATGCTGCCGAGTTCAACACCATTGCCATCGACGACGGCATCGCCATGGGCCACGACGGGATGCTCTACTCGCTGCCCTCGCGCGACATCATAGCCGACTCGGTGGAATACATGGTCAACGCGCATAAGGCCGACGCCATGATTTGCATCTCTAACTGTGACAAGGTGACGCCGGGTATGCTGATGGCTGCCATGCGCCTGAACATCCCTGCCGTCTTTGTCAGCGGCGGCCCGATGGAGGCCGGCAAGTGGCGCGGCGAGAACGCCGACCTCATCACGGCGATGGTGAAAGGCGCCGACCCCTCAGTCAGTGACGAGGAGATAAAGGAGATTGAGCAGTGCGCCTGTCCGGGCTGCGGATCGTGCAGCGGCATGTTCACTGCCAACTCCATGAACTCGCTGACGGAGGCCATCGGACTCTCGCTGCCCGGCAACGGCACCATCGTGGCTACCCATGTCAATCGTGTGCAGCTCTTCAGGGACGCTGCCAAGCTCATCGTGAAGAACGCTCTGGCCTACTATGAGGACGGTGACGAAAGTGTGCTGCCCCGCTCTATCGCTACGCGCCAGGCCTTCCTCAACGCCATGTCGCTCGACATTGCCATGGGCGGCTCCACCAACACCGTGCTCCACCTCTTAGCCGTGGCACAGGAGGCAGGCGTCGACTTCACCATGAAGGACATCGATGCCCTGTCGCGCAAGGTGCCCTGCCTCTGCAAACTGGCTCCCAATACACAGAAATACAGCGTGCAGGAGTGCAACCGCGCGGGCGGCATCCTTGGCATCCTGCGCGAGCTGGACAAGGGCGGCCTCATTGACGGCACGGCAAAGCGTGTAGACGGCATGACGCTGAAAGACGCTATGATGAAGTATTCGCTGGTAGAGCCTGCTTGCTTATTCCGCGGCTTTGACGACGATGCCCTGCGTATCTATCTAAGTGCGCCCGGTGGAAAGTTCTCAACCCAAATGGGCTCGCAGTCGGAAAGATGGGAGATGCTCGATGATAACCGCGCGAACGGTTGCATACGCGACATTGAGCACGCCTACACCAAGGACGGCGGACTGGCTGTGCTCTTCGGCAACATTGCCCAGGACGGCTGTGTGGTGAAGACTGCCGGCGTAGACGAGAGCCTGTGGCACTTCGAAGGCCCCGCCGTGGTGTTCGACTCGCAGGAAGACGCCTGCGAGGGCATCCTCGGCGGAAAGGTGAAGAAAGGCGACTGCGTGGTTATCACCCATGAGGGACCGAAGGGCGGACCGGGCATGCAGGAGATGCTCTATCCCACATCTTATATAAAGAGTATGCACCTGGGGCGTGAGTGCGCCCTCATCACCGACGGACGCTTCAGCGGCGGCACCAGCGGCCTGAGCATCGGACACATCTCGCCCGAGGCGGCCAATGGCGGCAACATCGGCAAGCTGAAGGACGGCGACATCATCGTCATCGACATACCATCGCGCAGCATCAACGTGAAGCTGAGCGACGAGGAGCTGGCCGCACGCCCACAGCAGCCACTGAAGCGCAATCGCGTGGTGTCGAAAGCCCTGCGAGCCTACGCTCAGAGCGTCAGCTCGGCCGACAAGGGCGGTGTGAGAATCATTGAAGGTTGACAGTAGAGGACTGAAAGTTAAAGGTAGATTGTTCATGAAGAAGCTGATAGCTATACTGAGCCTGGCCTGTGCCTCATGGAGCGCTGCCACTGCCGGTGAAGACCCGAAGCTGACGGGAACGGTCATCGGCACCGCTGAGTCGGTGAACTATTCCACGGGAAACCTGTCAACGACGGTGAACACTTGCAAGGATGCCTTCGACGGCAACCTGCAGACCTATTTCGCATCGTGGGAGCGCAGCTACACCTGGGCCGGCCTTGACCTGGGCGAGCCGCACGTCATCACCCGTGTGGGATGGTCGCCGCGCAACGACAGCCATGGCGAGGCGCGCGTGCAGCTGGGCGTGTTTGAAGGCGCCAACAGCCCCGATTTCATGGACGCCCTGCCACTCTATGTCATCAGCGAGCGAGGCACCATAGGCACCGTCTCACATGCCGACGTCGACTGCTCGAAGGGCTTCCGCTATGTGCGCTATGTCGGCCCCAACGATGCCCGCTGCAACATTGCAGAGCTGGAGTTCTACGGCCACAAGGGCGAGGGCGACGAGTCGCACCTCTACAGGGTGACCAACCTGCCCACCGTCAGCATCCATACCCTGAACGGCGAGATACCCTACGACAAAGAGCATCAGATAGTGTCGCAGCTGACCATCATCTCCGACGACGGCCTGCTGTCAGAGCCGGGCACGACACGCGAGCGCGGCAATGCCTCGCGCGGATTCCCCAAGAAGCCCTGGCGCATCAAGTTCGACAAGAAGCAGCGCGTGCTCGATGCCCCCGGAAAAGCCAAGAAATGGACACTCATCAACAACTACGGCGACAAGACGCTGATGCGTAACCTGCTGGCATTTGAGCTGAGCCGTCGCTTGGGGATGCCCTATACACCCTACGGCACTTCCGTCGACGTGCTGCTCAATGGCGAGTACAAAGGATGCTACCAGCTGTGCGACCAGGTGGAGGTGAACAGCAACCGTGTGGACATCGAGGAGATGACGCCGGAGGACAACGCCGGAGTGGCACTCACCGGAGGGTATCTCATCGAGATCGACGCTTATGCCAATCAGGAGACATCCTATTTCTATTCAAACAAAGGCAACCCCGTCACCATCAAGTCGCCCGACGAGGAGTCTATCACCACCCAGCAGTTTACTTACATCCAGCAGCGGTTCAACACGATGGAGAACAACTGGAAAACCTACTTGGACAAGAACACCTTTCTCCGCCATTTCCTCGTGGGAGAACTCTCGGGAAATACCGATACCTACTGGAGCGTGTTCATGTACAAGCAGCGCGACGACCAGATGTTCTACACAGGACCGGTGTGGGACTTTGACCTGGCTTTCGAGAACGACAACCGCACCTATCCCGTCAACAGCAAGTCAGACTACATCTATCGAAGCGGCGGCAGCTGTGCCGGCAACATGAAGACGTTTGTCGACAATATCGTCATCAGGAATGCATCAGCACGAGCACAGCTCCTGGAAATATGGGACGAGGCACGGCAGGGCGGACTCAACGAGGAGAGCATGGTGGCGTTCATCGACAGCTTGGAGCTGGCCCTGCAGCAGTCGCAGCAGCTGAACTTCGTGCGCTGGCCCATCATGAATACTTACGTCCACCAGAATCCGGTGCTCTGGGGCAGCTATCAGGCTGAGGTGCAGAACGTGCGGCGCTTCATGAAGGAGCGCATCGCATGGATGGACAAACGGCTGGGCTACAGCTTCGTGCCCAGCAGCATCACCGGCCTGCACATCGACTACAGCCAGCCCTATCAGGTATTCAGCCTGCAGGGCAAGGCCTGCGGCAACCGTCTGGAAGGCCTGTCGCCAGGCATCTATGTCGTCCGCCAGGGACGAGCCGTCAGAAAAGTAACAATCGACAAGCATTAGGACGGCGAAAGAACAATCTAAAAACAGAAACTATATGGCTATACTATCCAACGATCAGAGAATAGGAAACTATGAGGTGAAACGTCTCATCAAGGAGAATAACTACTGCGAGACATATAAGGTGGAGGACGAAAAGGGAGAGGCATTCTTCCTGAAACTCTTCGTCCTTAAGAATACGCCTGAGAAAATGCTCAATGCTGAAAACAGAGTCACCAGCATTGAGATAATGTCAAAGCTGCGCCATAAGAACATCGCTACTTATGTGGAGCAGGGTATGTATCAGAGTGACGACGTCGGCGATTGTCAATATGTAGTTACCAATTACTTTAGCGGCGAACTGCTGGCTGACAAGCTGATGCGTGAAGGCTGCTTGAAGGTTGAAGAGTCGGTCAGGATAGTGAAAGAAGTGCTTGAAGGACTGAAGTTCATGCATGAACACCACTTCTTCCATAACGACATCACCCCACGTAATATCATGCTGTCGGCACGGACGGGCGGAACAGCCGAACTGATAGACCTGAGCCATGTCTCAAAGTACGTCGGAGGTTCACCGTCGTTTGATACCTCCGACTTAGACGAACGCTATCAGTCGAATACCACGTTTGCGGGCATGTACAACAACGCTACCGACCTCTTCTCGGTCGTCGCGATCTTCTACACCATGCTGACCAATCGCGTGCCCTGGGACATCACCTTCCCCGAAGGCGCTACCCGAAAGGAACGTATAAAGATAGTAAAGGAGGCACGTAAGAATCCCCTCAGTCTTGATGACCTCACGATAGAAGAGGGCTATAAGCATATCCTCATGAAGGGATTGGGCATCAATGGGGTTTGCAAGTATGCTGATGCCGAACTGCTCATCGACATTTTACAGAACCCTGATAAGAATAATGAGCTGGAGCAGCCAAGGCATGAGGAGCGTCACCAACGCTCAGGAACAGGCGGCACCTATGGTGAACAGGAGACCCAGGCGGACGTGGAAATACAGAAAGGCAAGGGTCGTGGCTTTGAGGACATTGCAGGCATGAACCAGCTGAAGCAGTTGTTGACGCGGAAGGTCATCTTTATCTTGAAGGACAAGGAGAAAGCAGCCAAATACAAGCTGCTGCCGCCTAACGGCATGCTCTTCTACGGACCTCCAGGATGTGGCAAGAGCTTCTTTGCTGAGAAGTTTGCTGAAGAGACGGGCTTCAACTTCATCCTTGTGAAGTCCAGCGACCTGGGCAGCATCTATGTGCATGGAGCACAGGGGAAGATAGCCGACCTCTTCAAGAAGGCGGAGGCCAACGCACCGACCATTATCTGCTTCGACGAGTTCGATGCCTTTGTGCCCAATCGTTCCAACAGGGGCGCGGAGCACCAGGCTGGCGAGGTGAACGAGTTCCTCAGTCAGCTCAACAACTGTGCCCAGCGCGGCATCTTCGTCATTGCCACCAGCAACCGTCCGGACATGATTGACCCAGCCGTGCTGCGTACCGGGCGCATCGACAAGATGGTGTATATACCCATGCCCGATGGCGAAGCCCGCAGGGAGATGTTCAAGCTGCACCTCAGCGGCAGACCCTGTGAGGATATCGATGCAGAGAAACTGGCTGCGATGACCGATGGCTATATAGCCAGTGACATTGCCTATATCGTCAACGATGCAGCAATGGGGGCCGCCTTCAGCGATGTACCCATCTCGCAGCAGCTCTTGGAGGAAACCATAGAGAGCATCCGCCCCTCCATCAGCAAGGAGGTCATCAGAAGCTACGAGATTCTTCATCAGAAGATGGAAGATACGGAGAACAGAAACCAACGGCCTAAGATAGGCTTTATACAATAATTATCTAATAAACAATAATCATTTAACCCCAAAAACTAAGTATTATGAACCTAAAAGAATTGATGATGCAGTATCTTCGGGAAGAAGGATACTGCCCCAAGGAAGATGAGTATAGCATTGACTTCAAGTGCGAAGGACTAGGCTTTGCCTTCCTCTATGACGAAGACGATGACCAGTTTTTCCGCCTGATGATGCCCAACATCTTCGAGGTGACCGACGAGAACCGTGATGAGGTGCTGCGCGCGCTCAACGAGACGAACAACAGGGTCAAGGTGGCCAAGCTCTATACACCCATTCCCTCGTCTGTCTGGGCAGCCTTCGAGGTGCTCGTCGACAGTACGCCTGTCCTTGACGACATCGTGCCCCGTGCCCTCGCCACGCTTCGCGGTGCCCGGATGGCTTTCTACGAGGCCATACAGAACGGCTGACCTTATTCCTTCGTAGAATGTTCAAGGTCATTATCTCCAGCAGCATCCATCACCGCATCGTCAGTGCGGGAAAGGATGCTGCACAGAGATATTTGTAATAATGTACGCGCGAGGGCGGTCTTTGGCTTCATGTTACAGCAAAAACATTTGCGAAAAATGGTTTTTCTGCAAATGCCTCTTTTTGTGCGTTTTAGCGTTTTTGAGGCTTTGGGGCCTCTCGTGTTTTTTTCGCAAATGCTTTTTTTCGGCGAAAAGCTTGCGACATTTGCGAAAAATGACTATCTTTGCACATGGTAAAATAGCGGTTTTGCGAGGGCATTTTTCGCAAATGCCCGATTCTGGAGATGAGGGCAAATCATTTGCGAAAAATTTGGGAGCGTATTTGGCTGACAATCAGTGGTGTTTGCCTTCTCGGAGCCTCAAAACCCCGACATTTGACATCAAAAAATGATGGCATTTGCGAAATTTTGGCACACTGAGGCCTAAGTGGTTGGAAGGCAAAGGGATGAAGAAAAGACAAGAAAGAACGGATTTTTCAGATTACTAATAAATAGGACTATTTTGGCGACATTCCATTAGAACAAGGATTAAGACAGACACCAGTCCGTTGCGCTCAAGCAAGATAGATTTTGGCGACATTCCATTAGAACAAGGATTAAGACCGCTTGAACTGCTCAACTGTCAAAGTCTCGATGAAATTTTGGCGACATTCCATTAGAACAAGGATTAAGACTCAGTACCTTCATAGGTTTTGGTCTCTGACTGCATTTTGGCGACATTCCATTAGAACAAGGATTAAGACGCGCACAGCACTTTGATACGCTCTGTTGCAGCCAATTTTGGCGACATTCCATTAGAACAAGGATTAAGACTTTCTCTGTCAGCAGGACACCGTCCTTAAACAGAATTTTAGCGACATTCCATTAGAACAAGGATTAAGACTCGATGTCTTTGGTCTGCACAGTGACATCCATCAATTTTGGCGACATTCCATTAGAACAAGGATTAAGACTCAAGCAATGCTGCAAGACTCCAACAAGGAGAAAGTATTTTGGCGACATTCCATTAGAACAAGGATTAAGACACAACAACAGTTGCATAGAATATTGAAGTTATCGTTCTGACATGACAGCATTCCATTAGAACAAGGTTTAAGATGTTGAGAGACACCGTGGTATGGTTAACTTCGCCTTCCATTTGAACAAAAGAATAGGTTTCAGTGTTATAAATTACTCAAGATAATTTGGCAGTTTCTCAATTTTATATTATCTTTGCAACATCATAGCAGCAGCTTATGCCCAGCCAGTTCAACATCCTCTGTCAGGAAACGAGCCTTTACAACGCATGGAACATTGTGAAGGAGAAGGGAGCTATGGGCGGCATTGACGGGGTGACCATACAGGAGTTCGAGAAAGACAAGCGTAGGCAGATAGCCCGGCTGGCAGAGGAACTGACGAACAAGACGTGGAAGTCTTACCCCTATCTGGAAATAGAGGTGGCCTCTGTACACGTGTACAGAGGCTTTGTACAATTTTTGCCAGTGCTCCGCGTGAACGACGCTGCGATGCCGTAAATACAGGGACTTAAGAAAAAGGCATAAGAAACGTATATTTGCCGTTAATATTTGCAGATGATTCGCGTGTAATTGACGGATATTTGCGTAGCGCCGCAGGCAAGAAAAACTTGGTGTTGGCAAGTTACCCACATCAATTCTTGTAGCCCCCAGTTTTGTAATATTTTTTCCCATTTTTGTTTGGCTGTTCCAAAATAATACATTACCTTTGCACAAAACTAAAAACCAATGCCTAAATACATTCGGACATTAACTATCATCTATGATACTGAGATAAGCAACAAGGAGATACCCCTCTTCCGTGGAGCGGTATTGAAGAGTCTTGGCGATAAGGCCAATGTGCTCTACCACAACCATACCGGAGATGATACATTCCGCTATTCTTATCCTCTCATTCAGTACAAACGGCTGAATGGGAAGGCAGCCATCGTTTGTGTGGAAGAAGGGGCGGATGTGATTGGCCAGTTCTTGACTAATGCTTTTGGTAAACTGAAGCTTGGTGAGCGGGAAGTGACATGCAATGTTCAAAGAGTTAAGCCGGCTAAGATACTTGTGCAATCTTGGCAGCACCTTTTCCCCTATCATCTTCATGGCTGGTTGCCTCTGAATCGTAGGAATTATCAATTTTATATTAAGGCAGATAATGCGGAAGATAGGAAAGTCCTGCTTACCAATATTTTGATAGGTAATCTGTTGTCAATGCTGAAAGGATTGGGTATTTGCCTTGAGAATCAACTCCTTGTTGAGCTGACCAAACTGAGTGACTCCTATATTATATATAATAAAGGTATAGCCTTAATGGCTTTTAATGTCGATTTCAAATGTAACCTGTCTATTCCCAATTATCTTGGTATTGGCAAGAATGCTAGTATTGGCTATGGGGTGGTACATCAAAAATACGAAGATAAAGAAAAAGCACAAGAAGATGGAAAATTATAAACAACTTTTTGTAGGAGGCGACTTGTCTGGCATTCAAAAGTTCCTCTACAACATTTCTTCAAAGCGTGCGGCCGTAAGTCTGAAAGGACGGTCGTGGTATCTACGTGAGTACACGGAAGACGTTTGCAACAAATTAGCCGATGCAGTAAAACTAGCTGGTGCTACTTCAGTTGATGTGATTTACTGTTCTGGTGGCAAGTTCTATTTCTTGACTGAAAATGGCAGTACAATCATTGAAGCTATCGACAGATGCGCAAAGGCTGTAAAAAAGGATCTTTGGAAAGAGCATTTGGGTCAATTAGGTATAAACATTGCTTATGTGTCTTTTTCAGAAAACGCCGATGGTACAGTGAACACAAATGGCAAACTTAACCTGAAGCCAGGTGAACTTTGGCGCACTGTCAATGCTGAGTTTGCTCGGCAGAAGAATCAGAAGTTCAAAGACATCATTAGCGAACAGTTTTTACAATTCTTCCGTCCGATACCCGTAGGAGGTAAAGTCAGAGTCTGTGCCATAACAGGAATAGAGTCACCAGATTGTGTTAAGTTAGAAAGAGATAGTGATGAAGATGAAGACATCATGGTGTTGCCTTCTGTTAAGAAACAGATGCTTTTAGGGCAACGTCTGCGGAATGTACAGGGATTTAAGTCTTTTGAGGATTATGCAGACAACACTTATCTTGGTATATTGCGTATGGATGTTGATGGGTTGGGCAAACGCTTTATTGAGGGCTTTGATTCCATCGCCCAGTATCGGTTGTTCTCCAATCGCCTCGTCAATTTTTTTGAGAAGGAGGTGGAGGTTATTCAGCATGATTCTGAATACCGCACGTTTTTAAACATTATTTATGCTGGAGGTGACGATTTGTTTATCGTTGGCCGCTGGGATAAATTGATTGACTTCGCTGAGCGCATTCATCAGGAAACAGTCAGTCGCTTTAAGGCTGATGGTATCAGTATTTCTGGAGGTGTGGTCATGGTAAAGCCAAAATTCCCTATCGCTAAGGCCGCTGAATTAGCTGGCGAGGCTGAAGACGCGGCTAAGCATTTCCGTGATGAGAAGAAGAATGCTTTCTGCTTGTTTGGAAAGACCGTTTCGTGGGAAAATGAGTTTGATTATGTCAAAGACTTCAAGGATGAGTTTGTTCGCATGATTTCCACTTTTGGCATTAGCAAGAGCATCTTACATAAAATCATGCTCTATGCCTCTATGGCAGAGCTGAACAAGAAGCGTAAAAAGAAAGGACAAGCCGAGGATTTCAGTTACATGTGGCATATCAGTTATTACATGACACGCTATATGGAGCGATATAAAACAAATGCTGAGGTTTGTACATTCTGTCGCAATTTACGCGACAGGGAACTGACATCCAACAGTGGTCGCAATCTGGAACTTATTGGATTGGCAGCGCGTTGGGCTGAGTTACTATTGAGAGATCAAAACAAACAATAAATAAATTCTTCAAATTATGAGTTGGAATAAAAACGACCTAATTTCCGAAAGGGAAATTCAAGAGAGAGTAACTGATGCAAGTGTTAGGTTTGCAGAAAGATTTGGTGATTATCTGGCTTTAAAAGAAGAAAATGCTGATCCTTTGACAACAAGCCAGTTAAGAAAGTTCTTTGGTGAGGTAAAGCGCCAGCAGATGACTGGCTACAATGAAACCTCATTTGTTATGCTAAAGCCAAAGCTTGCCTATGCTGTGGGCAGAGCGAAAAATGGTAAGCGCAAGGAAGCGAAGATTGAGGATTTCTTTTTTGTTTTGTCTGATGCCATTGATAAGGTGGGCAATAGTCAGGATAAGCAGAAGGCCTTTAAGAACTTCATAACCATTTTTGAGGCTATCGTAGCTTATCATAAAGTTGCAGAGAAGAAATAATTACAAACCATTTAACTTAATAATTATGGAACAGCTGGTTAAGAAAATAAAAATAAACACTACCATTACTCTTCTTTCGGGACTTCACATTGGTGGTAGTAGCGAGAATGTTGAAATAGGCGGTATTGACAATCCTGTAATCAAGTTGGCTACAAAAGGCAATCAGCCTTATATTCCTGGCAGCTCGCTTAAAGGAAAAATGCGCTGTCTGCTCGAGCAGGCAGCAGGAGCTCCTAACGTAGGTTTGAACAGTGCAGTCAATAACCTGTTCGGAATAACTGAAAATGCTCGGCTTGGCATCAATGAGAATCGTCCTTCTAAGGTAATTGTTAGAGATGCGATGCTTAGTGAAGAGTCGGCTAAGGCACTTCGTGGCTGTGACAATTTGGATATGCCCTATACAGAAGGCAAATGGGAGAACGTTATTGACCGCGTAAAAGGCGTGGCAGAGCACCCGCGCCAGTCAGAGCGTGTCCCTGCAGGAGCAGTGTTTAACGCCGAATTCATCATCAATGTATGGGATGATGATAGCGAGGCTGATTTGATAGCATTGTTTAAAAGAGGTGTTAGTCTGCTTCAGAACGACTATCTGGGTGGAAGTGGATCACGTGGCTATGGCCAGATAAAGTTTGGTGTCTTGTATAAAATAGAATTGTCAGAGGCTAACAATTGGGAGAACAATCAACAAGGCGTGGCTTTATGATAACATTTACTGTCTATAAGTTACATTTCACTTCTCCCCTGCATATCAGTGATCAGCGTGATGATGGCAGTATTAGCATGAAGACGATTCAGTCCGATACGCTTTATGCCGCCTTAGTGTCTTGTCTCGCAAAGATAGGTCAGGAAATACCTGACAATGGTGATCTTGGGTTCACTCTTAGTAGCATGTTCCCGTATTATCAGGAGAAGAGTGATAGTGCTCCTATTTATTTCTTGCCTATGCCTTTCCAGACACATTTGCCTCAATTGAAAGATGTGTCGAAGGCAAAGTTGGTGAAAAAGGTTCAATGGGTTGACAGTGCTTTGTATTCATCAGTACTGCAAGGTAAGCAGTTCTTTGATGGCACTGACGAACATCTTCCTCATATACATGGTTCTTACCTCACTATGCAGACATTTCCAGCTGACAATGATGAATTTGTTCAATCTGAAGTTGCTCAACGAGTGTTTCTGGAAAGTAGAACTGGTCGGAAAGATGCACTGCCATATTATATTGATCGTATCACTTTTCGTGATAAATCAGGACTTTACTTTGTAGCTGCAGGTAATTTGGAACCACTCAATAAAGCTTTGGCCGTACTTGCACAGGAAGGTTTGGGCACCGACCGCCACGTAGGCTTTGGTTCCTTTGAGTACTCCACGGATACGCTAACCATAGAAACACCTTCAGAAGCAGATTTCCAAGTAGCATTGTCGATGTTAATACCTGATTCTGAAGACCAATTGCACCATCTGTTGGCTTCAGACCGTGTTGCTTACGACTTTGCTCGACGCGGCGGTTGGATTACCACATATCCCTATAATACGCTTCGTAAGAATGCAATCTATGCCTTCCTTCCAGGGTCTGTTTTTTGCAAGGTTGACTCACTTGACGTGGTGGGATGTATTGTAAATCTTTCTCCTGTGATTGAGGCTAAGTCACACATACATCCAATTTGGCGGAATGGCAAGTCTTTGATGCTCCCTATTAAATTGAGCTGAGTAGTATGAAGAAATATCACATTGAGTTGGAGGTTGTTACCCCACTGTCTGTTGGTGCAGGCAACGATAACGAATGGATGCCTGGAGCCGATTTCGTTCAGAAAGATGGCAAGATTTATGTGCTTGACATCCCTAAAATGATAGCTCAAGGTGTCGCTATTGAGGCTTTATCGAATCTGTTTCTTAAGTCTGACGAAAAAGGCATCTGCAAGTTGTTAGGTAGCAATTTGGAAAAATGCTCTAAATATGTGTTTAGTAGACCTGCATCAACAAGTAATTCCATCAAGGCGTTCCTGCGTACGCAATTGTATGACTTACCTGTTGTGGCAGGCAGTTCTCTCAAAGGTTCTGTCCGTTCTGCTCTGTTCAAGTACTTCCGCTCTCCCGATGAGACCGATAATGTGTCGGTTTTTGGAACGATGAACAACGGTACGGACTATATGCGTTTTATCCATATCTCTGATTTCGAAATGCCTTCAACCGTATTAGTCAATACAAAGCTCTTTAATCTTCGGAAAGAGAATGGAGAATGGCTGGGAGGATGGAAACATAAACGAGAGGAGACTACAGCAAGTTACCGTCCAGATGGATTCAACACTTTGTACGAATGTGTAGAACCTGGAAAGAAGGGCTGGGGGAGTATTGTCTTAGAAGATAACGCATACGATTTGCTGGTTCATCATGCCGTTCGCATAAGTCATCAGGAGAAGAAACACCGTCTTATGAGTAATGGGATTCAAGAGTTGTTTCATATCATCAACGGAGTTACTCGTGACTATCTTCGAAAGGAACGCGATTTCTTTGTCAGATACAGGGCTGAACGCACAGAGGAGATAATAGACCATATTGATGGTCTTTTGGCAATGATACCAGTAGATGACTCTTACTGCCTTATCAAAATGTCAGCAGGTGTTGGCTATCATTCCATAATAGGCGATTGGAAATACACTGACTATTCTAATACCGGTGTATGGGAGTCCGGAAGGAATGCAGGCAAACAAAAATATAAGTCAAGGAAGACTGCTGAATATGGCGGTGAACTCATGTTGATGGGATTCGTTAAGTTGCGTAGTATGAGCACGGACGAAGCTAACCATATCTCTGATGGGCAGCAGACTCGGCATCAGGAAATTATTGACGGCATTATGGCTCCAATCCTAGAGCGTGAAAATGCCAGACAGGAGGCTGAAGCAGAAGAAAGACGAAAGCTTGAGTTGCGTGCTGCCGATGAAAAACGAAAGGCCGCATACCGTCTATTGCTGCAGGAAGCGGAATCGCTTCTTAACAATCAGTGCTGGGATGAAGCGAAAGCTAAGGCTCAGGAAGCTGCTGAAATTTGTTTAGATCTCATAGAGCATAATGCCATCATAGAAAGATGTATTAAAGAGAAGGAAAGAGCAGAATTCAAAGCACAAGAAAAGGAAAAGGATGCCGTTTTATTCCAACAAGAGTTGTCAGTCGTATTAAAAGGTAAAACATCAGTTGGTAATATTATTGGTACCACAGCTAAGTGGTTGAAATTTGGTCATGTCTTCGGCGAGAAGGAATGCCAAGTGTTGCTTGATTGCCTAAAAGGAATGCCAGCCAAAGAAGTGAAAAAGAAACGTAAGGATTTGGAAAAAGCAATCTCTAAAGAATGGTCTGATAAAATGTTAGCCATATTGGGAATACAGTGATAATACCTATGCCCCGCAAAGTATTTATATCCTTTTTGGGAACCAACAACTACGTGCAGTGCAGATACGACATCGGTGGTGCCGTGTCTGCACCTGTGCGGTTTGTGCAGGAAGCCTTAATTGAGCATTACTGCAAGGAATGGACAGAGGAGGACAGAATCTTCATCTTCTGTACGTCAAAAGAGAAGACAGGCGAGAATGGCTCGAAGGAAATCAATTGGCTCGACAACGGCCAGGCACGTGTGACAGAAGAGACCGAGAAGATAGGACTTCAGCACCGGCTTCAGAATTTGAGGGCACGCATCGGATTGGCAGCCCAGATAGAAGAGCATGACATCGAGGCAGGCTTCTCAGAAGAGGAGATCTGGGACATCTTCGATACGGTCTATGTCAAGTTGCAGCCCGACGATCAGATTTACTTCGACGTTACCCATGCCTTCCGCTCCATACCGCTGTTCTCCATCGTGCTGTTCAACTACTCGAAGTTCATGATTGACACCCGCCTGATGTCCATCATGTACGGAGCCTTCGAGAAGTTGGGGCCTGCCTACAAGGTGAAGGAACTACCTGTTGACGAAAGGGTGGTGCCCGTCATCGACCTCACCAACATTGCCCGACTGCAGGAATACAACCAGACGGCCAGCAGCCTGAAAGACTTCGGCAAGGCAAAACAGCTGAAGGAGGCGATAGCTGCCAACCAAGAATCGGCTTCAGATCAAACCATCCGCAACCTGGCAGAGTCCATCTCAGAGCTGGATGAATACATTGCCACCATCGACCTGAAGGAACTGAAAGGCGGTAAGTTCATCAGGAAGTTCAGAAGCTCTTACAAGAATGTCAAGAAAAAGAAGAAGCTGGTGAAGCCCATCAGCAACATTCTTGATGAGCTCTACAAAGAGACCGAAGACTTTGTGGAAGAGAGCAGCTATCGCAACATCGAGGCTGCCATCAACTGGACCATCAAGCACGACATGCTGATGCAAGCCTATCCTTTGGCAGAGGAGTATGTCATCCTGCGTGTCGCTGACCATTACGACGAGCTTAAGCCTCCTAAGATGCCCCCCAAGCAGTTCCGGATGTTCGTGTCCTCTATCCTCGGCATGCCTTTCGATGATTTCGTTACCAGAAACTGGAAGGACGTGCTCGCCGAATATCCTGATATCGCCGACGAGATAGCTGATGACACTCTTGTCAGATACTTGCGTCCAAAATACGACATCCTGCGGAGAGCACGCAACTCGCTGGCCCACGGAAACGGTGCCATCAAGTATGCTGAATTGAAACAGGGCATTCCTGTTATCAAGGAGTGTATTTCATTTCTCAATGAATAACCGACTCCCATCAATGGAACAGAGCGATATCTCAAAGATCAAGCTGACCAGAAGCCAAGAGAACGTGCTGAAGCAGATCCTTGACTTTGTCAACGATTCTGATGACAGGGTCTTCATCCTGAAGGGATATGCCGGCACGGGTAAGACCACCCTGATGCGGTTTCTCATCAAGGCTCTTGGCGAGAAAGGAAAGCACTATCGGCTGTTGGCCTCCACAGGCCGGGCGGCCAAGGTGCTTGCCAACCTGTCGGAGGCTAACGGGCAGACATCTACCATTCATTCCATGGTCTATTCCTTCAATGGACTGAACAAGGAGTTTGAGGAAAAGGAAGAACCGAAGGTGGACAAGGACGGCCAGCTGTTCCTGGTGTTTGAGCCTTCCCGGCTGAATAAGGATGCCACCCCGGAAACGGTGTACATCATCGACGAGGCTTCTATGGTGGCAGATGTTCCTGCCAAGGACGTCACACAGGCGAAGTTCGGCGACGGGCGGCTGCTAAAAGAACTGTTGGAATACGATGCACGGTCGGGCAGCAAGTTCATCTTCGTCGGCGATCCCTGCCAGCTGCCGCCTATTGAGCAGTACTACTCCCCGGCGCTGATGAAAGACTATTTCCGCCAGCAGTTTGGCATGACGGCCCAGGAGGCCCAGCTCACTGAGATCATGCGCCAGAAGGATGTCTGCGGCATTGTGGACGCCTCCAAACAGATACGCCGTCTTTACAATGCAGCACCTGAAGACAGTCTGCTATATGGCTCACAGAAGCTATGGGGATTCCTGCCGTTCCGCAGATACGGGGACATTATGCTGCACCCCAACCTTGAGGCGATGCTCAACGACTATGTGTCGAAGGTGAAAGCCACGGGCCTGAACAGCGCTGTCTGCATCTGCCGCAGCAATAAGGCCTGCAGTCAGTTGTCGGCCATGATTCGCCAGAAGCTGGGCTTTACTGGCAGCCGTATTCAGAAAGGCGACCTCCTGATGGTCATCCAGAACAACATGCCTACAGGACTGATGAACGGCGACATGGTGACGGTCGAGGAGATAGCACCACAGGTGACAAGCCGTGCTCAGCTGACTTTCCGTCAGGTGAGAGTCAAGGAACTGTTTACCGGCAGGACTTACACGACATTGCTGATAGAAGAGATAGCCTATCAAGGCCGCTTGAACCTTGACAACCGTCAGCAGCAGGCCTTGTTCGTCGACTTCATATACCGGATGAAGGACAAGGGCATCACTCAGAAGCAAAAGAGGATATTCTACGACGCGATGTTCAAAGACCCCTATCTCAATGCCCTGCGCTGTGTGTTTGGCTACGCCATCACCTGCCACAAGTCTCAGGGCGGCGAGTGGGAAGAGGTCTATGTGCATGTGCCTCGCAACATCACCCTCAATCCCACGAAGGAGACCTACCAGTGGGTCTACACCTCGATGACCAGGGCACGAAAGACCCTGCACATGATTGACGATTTCTATATCAAATAATGTGCCTATGTTCATCAATCTAACCAACCATCCATCCTCAGGGTGGAGCGAGGCGCAGCTGGCGGCAGCACACCAGTATGGGGACATTGTGGACATGTCGTTCCCCATCGTAGAACCCTACTTTACAAAGGATGACATCCTTCGGCTTGTCAAAGAATGTATGGAAGTCATCATGGGGATGAGAGATGGCGACACCGTAGTGCATGTGATGGGCGAGATGACGTTTACCCACAATTTAGTCAATGCGCTGGAAGAGGCAGACATCATCTGCCTGGCCTCCACCACCGAGCGTAACATCGTTATGACACCCGATGGAAAGAAATTATCGGAATTCAAGTTTGTACAGTTCAGAGAGTATTGAACAGAGAGAAATCTATGTGGTGACAGTCTTAAGACAAGACACATTGATTACAATATGATTATAATTTATTCGTGCGTCGCAATAATTGTTTTAAGTATGATACTTGCTGCCAAACAGACAAGTTATAGCAAGTGTGCGCTTTTGTCTGTGCTTATTTGTGAGGTCTTGGTGATAGTTGGATTACGATGCCAGATTCCTGCCTTGTCTATTGGCTCACTGGCTGCTATGTTCCTGTCATGTCTGCTTATGATAGGGTTGGGATGGGGGCATCTCAGATACCCGTTCTGGCCCAATAAGAAAACTTTTACGAAGCTGATGGCAAACGCCATCGCCCCCAGTTGGCTGGGAGCGGGATATCTATTGCTATTTGTCATTCACATTGGATGGCTGTCTGATGGGAGTCTCAATTTCTTCCAAACCGACAATCGTTACCTTTTGCAAGATAGCATTTCTCTTATTACGAGTATCTTAGGTGGTCTTGAATTGATTTGTTTCTTCCCTGAGGGTAAACAAGACAAAGAAAATGCGAAACAGGCTGTCTTCGTTTCTGGAATATCTAAACTCTCTTCTGTCAAAATTACGCACAATGGCAAGGAGATGAAATTATTTTCGCTTTACAATGTTGAACCCCTCGTCAAGATATTTAATCTTTGCTTTAAGGCCAAAACCGTCGAAAGTAGTGGTGTGTCTAAACTGCTCATTCTTAGTTCTGAAACTCATTATCAGAGCGATTTCTTCAAGAATGGTTTAGTTGAGCTGACGAAACTAAAGACGGGGACTGTTGATTATGAGGGCTTGTTCGATACTGACTGTATAATCAATGATGTTAGTGTAAATAAAGGAGGCAAAGAAGAGAGGGTCACTTGCCTTAAGCTTCCAAACTATGAGTTGGATACTGCAACCTCAGAAGAAGGGTTGCGTAAAGTAATAAGATGCGCTGCAATTTGCCAATATCCTGAAATGAAAGATTATTTCAATCAATTGAAGATAGAATTTACCAGCCCCTGTAATTATGACAATTTCGAGCAATGCTTTGGAGTCCTTAGTGATGCCGTAAAGAAGGAGGATCAAAGCAGGGATGTTCGTCTATACTTTAATTTGACTCCAGGGACGGGTATCGTTGGCAGCTTGATGACATTGTTCTCATTAGATAAATACAGGAACTTGTATTTCTATGCACAAAACTCCAGTAAGGAGATTCTTTCTGTGGACAAGTCCAAAGTGCCATTGGAGAACCTGATTTCTCAGGCATTAGATACTGAGTGATGGCTATTCTCCAGCCAATGTGAATGGGGGGCGTTCTTTGATATATTGATACAACATAAATTGCCTGATGCAGGCCGCATTCCATTAGAACAAGGATTAAAACGGTTTACGTGTAGCTTCAGGAGTAATCGCAATTGAAAGCTCTAGTCACATTCCATTAGAACAAGGATTAAGACTATGCAAAGAACTGGTAGAAACATGGACAAGGAGGTTCCTACAGCATTCCATTAGAACAAGGATTAAGACGCAGAATATTGTTCATCATTTCTTGGCGTAAATAGGGTTCCGACCACATTCCATTAGAACAAGGATTAAGACTCTTAGCATGTATAACCAGGATGGTAAGAATCGTTCCGGCTGCCTCTCTCCTCCTTTGCCTGCGGCGCTACGTAAATGTGCATGAATGGCCATAAATGTCTCATAAATAAATATTCATGAGTCACTCATGTTTAATTC
>JAEEPZ010000046.1 GCA_016285055.1 Prevotella sp. | reverse complement strand
CAGCCGAGAAACCTTTGGTTTCCTGCCGAGAAACCGATGGTTTCTCGGCAGGAAACTTTTAAAACCCATGCTGCCTTGAAACTGCAGGATTCTCACATGGGTTGAAATCCATAGAAAAGCTATTGCCTTTAGCTCCTTTAACTCCAAAACTTGCGAAAGTTGAATCTGTAATATTTTATCAGCGAAGAAGAGGCTGCGAAGAAGGGGCAGCGAAGAAGGGGCAGCGAAGAAGAGGCAGCGAAGAAGAGGCAGCGAAGAAGGGACAGCGAAGAAGAGGCAGCGGATATGAGGCAGCGAAGAAGTTACAGACCCCACACCTGCCCCTCCCCGTAAGGGCAGGGTTCAAGAGGGGAGTGCCTCACGGGGTCCCTGCGGCGGTCAAGGTGATAACCTTTTTCCCAATTTGTTTTTCTTGTTTTTATTTGTTTTTATTGGTTTTTTCTCAGGCCGCGTAGCGGTATCAACTCACATAGATAGCGACGTAACTATGTCGGATTCCAACCTCACAGTACGCAAAATTCGCCAGTGTGCCGCGTGAACGGCACAGTGATGGCGTAAATACAAGGACCTAAAAAGAAGGAATGAAATAATCCAAACGAAGATGGCTGAGCGCAGAAAATGTAAAGAAAATGGAAAAGGAGGAAAAGGGCAAAAATCGGCTCTTCTCCGCCTGAACGATAAATCTTGGAAAGCAGAGTTTTTCTCTCGTCAATGACAAAAATCTGCTCTTTTGGGCGTCAAAGGGCCTCAGAAACGTGGAGAAAACTTAAAAAATAGATGAAAAATGGCAGAAAATTTTTCTCAGTGTAAAAAAATCACTATATTTGCAGGCCAAATTGCGCATATACAGCAACAAATATTATAAAAAACAAAATGCAAAACAAAGGAATTGTAAAGTTTATTGCAGTAGCCCTCGTGCTCGTTTGCTGCTTCTATCTCTCCTTCTCGTTTGTGACTTCACACTACGAGAACAAGATTGAGCAGGTGCGTGCCGAGAAGGGCGAAGAAGCAGCTTTGCTCCTTCAGGATTCCTTGGAGACCAACAAGGTTTGGCTCTGGACTTGGAACCTGAAAGAGTGTCGTGAAATGGAAATGGGCCTTGGCCTTGATTTGAAGGGCGGTCTGAATGTCATCATGGAAGTGTCGGTTCCCGACATCGTAGACATGCTGGCTGCCCACAAGCAGGACGCCGACTATCGCAAGGTGTTCGATGATGCCAGGAAGAAGGTACTCGAAGCCGGCGAGGGTGACTTCGTCGACATCTTCTGCGACATGTGGGAGGACCAGTTCCCCAACCGCAAGCTCCGTGAGATCTTTGCTACCTCACAGCTGCGCGACAAGGTGACCAGCCAGTCGGAGAACAACGAGGTGCGTAACGTGCTGCACGAAGAGGTGACCTCTGCCATTGACAATGCTGAGAATGTAGTGCGCAATCGTGTGGACAAGTTCGGTGTCGTACAGCCCAACATTCAGCGCCTGGAAGGTCAGTCACGCATCATGGTGGAACTGCCTGGCGTGAAGGACGAGACGCGCTACCTGAAGATGCTGGCCAGCAGCGCCAACCTCGAGTTCTGGGAGACTTACAGCTGCGAGGAGGTGAATGGCAACATCCAGCGCCTGATGAGCGACTATGCCGCTCTGATGAACGACAAGGGCACGCCTGCTCAGACTGACAGCACTGACGTTGCTGCCGCCACTGACTCGCTGGCTAAGGACAGCACAGCTGTGAATACCGACCTGGCAGCACGCTTGGGCGGACAGACTGCAGCGCAGGACGGCGAATACAAGCTGCCCCGATTGATTCTCTATCCGCAGGGCAACGCCGTGGTGGGCCACGCCAGCCGTCACGATACCGCCGCCGTGAACCGCATCCTCCAGTCGGAGATGGGCCAGCGCATGCAGCGCGAGAACAAGCTGAAGCTGCTGTGGGCTGCCAAGGCTGACGGTCCCATCATGGAGGGTGAGACGGGCGAGCAGTTCCGCCTCTATGCCATCAAGGTGACTGACCCACAGGGCAAGCCCGCCATGTCGGGTGACGTCATCGTCAGCGCCAGCGACGGCTACGACCAGATGGGCAAGCCCGATGTGTCGATGCAGATGGATAGCAAGGGCACACGCGAATGGGCACGCCTCACGCGCGAGAACATTAATAAGAGTATAGCTATCGTGCTGGACGACGTGGTGTACAGTGCACCTAACGTGAACAGCGAGATTGACGGTGGCAACTCACAGATTACGGGTAACTTCACCATCGAGGACACCAAGGATCTGGCCAACACGCTGAACTCAGGTAAGATGCCGGCTCCGATGTCCATTCTGTCACACCAGATGGTAGGTCCCTCACTGGGTGCCAAGTCTATCCAGCAGGGTATCATCTCGTTCATCGTGGCCTTCATCCTGCTGATGATTGTCATGGTGCTGCTCTACAACTTCATCCCCGGTATGCTGGCCAACTGCGCCCTGCTGCTCAACCTGTTCTTCACGCTGGGCATCTTGGCATCGTTCCAGGCAGCCTTGACGATGCCTGGTATCGCAGGTATCGTGCTGACGCTGGGTACGGCAGTGGACGCTAACGTGCTGATCTATGAGCGTATCAAGGAAGAGCTGAAGAAAGGCCTCCACATGCGTGAGGCTGTGGATGCTGGTTACTCGAATGCTTTCTCGGCCATCTTCGACGCCAACATCACATCATTGATTACGGGTATCATCCTCTACGTCTTCGGTACAGGTCCCATCCGCGGCTTCGCTACCACGCTGATCATCGGTATCTGCATATCGTTCTTCACTGCTGTCTTCATGACACGTCTCGTCTATGACCGCCAGATTAAGAAGGACAAGTGGCAGGACCTTACCTTCAGCACCAACTTCTCGAAGAACCTGATGCAGAACACGAAGTTCAACATCATGGGCCAGTTCAAGAAGTCATACACCATCTGGGGCATCGCTGCCGTGCTGTTCTGCGTGAGCTTTGCCGTACGTGGCCTGAGCCGCAGCATTGACTTCACGGGTGGTCGTAACTATCAGGTGAAGCTGGAGAAGAACGTGCCCGTTGAGGATGTCCGTAAGGCTCTGGAAGGTGCCTTCGTCAACACCTCCGGCAGCAATGAGGGCCAGGTGGCCAACACCAGCGTCATTGCCCTGGAAGGCCAGAACAACGTGCGTATCTCGACGAACTGGAACTATGAGAACAACGATCCTACCATCGACGAACAGGCCAAGGACATCCTCTATGAAAAGCTGCAGGCCGCCGGTCTCGTTACCGAGGCTACTCCTGAGCAGTTCAAGGCTCCCGCTGCCAACGGCGTGGACAAGGACAGCAAGGTGGGCCGCATCGACAGCGAGATGAAGGTGGGTCCGTCTATCGCTAAGACCATCACCCGCGCCGCCTTCATCAGCGTGCTGCTGGCTCTGATCGCCATCTTCCTCTACATCCTGCTGCGATTCCGTAACGTGGCCTTCTCAGTGGGTTCCATCGTGGCTCTGGCCTTCGACGCCCTCATCGTCATCGGCTTCTTCTCAGTGCTCTGGGGATGGGTGCCCATGTCATTGGAGGTGGACCAGACGTTCATCGGCGCTATCCTGACGGTGATAGGTTACTCTATCAACGATAAGGTGGTGGTGTTCGACCGTATCCGTGAGAACCTCGGACTCTATCCGAAGCACGACAAGAAGCAACTCTTCAACGACTCTATCAACCAGACGCTGGCACGTACCATCAATACGTCAGTGACGACGCTCATCGTGCTGCTCACCATCTTCATCCTTGGTGGCGACAGCATCCGTCCGTTCTCCTTCGCCATGATTCTGGGTGTCGTCTTCGGCACACTCTCGTCTATCTTCATCGCTGCTCCTACGGCTTACCTCATCCTGAACCGTAAGCACAACAAGCAGTCGGAGAAAGAAGAGGCTGCGAAGTAAAGCAGTTGTTGTAGCGGCCATTAATCATCAAGCCCCGGCTCCGCGCCAATCACGCGGGTCGGGGCTTTCCTTTTCCTTTCTATGAGAAAGCTACTGTCTACTATCCTATTATTCTGTCTGCTGGCCGTTCCCATTTCCCTAAGCGCCGGCAAACGCTATATCTTGGTGAAGGCCGGCGACGCTGAGAGCCTGCTCGATGCTATCAACCTGGCAGCCGTCATGAATGCCGACACGCTGTCGGAGCGTCTCTTTATCCTTATCCCTAACGGTTTTTACGACCTTGGCGAGGAAGTGCTTACGCCCATTTTGGGACATAACGTGGCACTCGTGGGACAGAGCATGGAGGGTACCGTCATCCGCAACTGTCCGCCTGTGGAGAAAGAAGGAATCGGCACTACCGCCGTGCTGCTCAATCGTGGGTGGAACACTTACGTGCAGGACTTGACTCTCAAGAACGACCTCGACTATTATCACTCTGGCGCTGCCGGACGCGCTGTCTGCTGGCAGGACAAGGGGCATCGCACTATATTTAAACGCGTGCGGATGCTGTCTTATCAGGACACGTATTACAGCTACAGCGAAGAGTGCCAGCACTACTTTGAGGACAGCGAGATACACGGCACTATCGATTTCATTTGTGGTGCTGGCGATGTGTATTTCAACCATTGTCTTATTGTCACCGAGAAACGCCAGCTCGACGGCAGTGGCTGCAATGTCATTGCTGCTCCGCGTACCTCGACCACCGAATGGGGCTATGTGTTCCGCGACTGCACCATCCGCAACGATGCCTCTCTTTTCCATTTTGCCCGTGGATGGCACACCCATCCCCGATGCTGCTGGATTAACACCGTATTAGAAAACCCGGAGAAATTGGAGAAGGGACGCTTTGAAGCGCAGAGCATCCGCTCAGAGATGTGTGATTTCGGTGAATATGGCACGGTGGACGCTCAAGGCCGCAGCCTCACGCCTGCATCTAACATGGTCACATTCCGCGGCAAGGAGGGCACGCGCACCGTGCAGACCATCTTGTCGGCTGACAGTGCCGCACGCTTCACCCTGCGCAACGTCTTTCCCGATTGGCAGCCTGACAAGATTATGCGCCAATTGCAGAAGCAAAGCCTTCGTTTGGCGCACAAACTCTTCTGAAGAGGTTTCTATCAACGATCTTGGGAAAAGGTGACGTGGTCAGAGCAGCTCGGGCAGTTGATAAAGTCTGTTGCTGTTGGAACCTTTAATGAGAATAAGCCGTCCTTCGGGGCGGTTTTTCTGTAATTCTGCTTTCACCTCTTCCACGTCCTTCAGCAGCCTGAAAGCGCATCGTTCCTGATTCATTGTGCATTGCTCGAACTCGTGCCCTACGAGCCAAGCCTCTGTTACACCAGTGTTCTGCAGCATGTCTACAATGTGCTGGTGCTCGTCGTGGCTGACATCGCCCAGCTCGCGCATCTCGCCGAGGATAGCCATCTTCGTCTCGTCTTCAGAAACGGACATGAGACGGAAGTTGTCGAGCGCTGCTGCCATGCTGGATGGATTGGCGTTGTAGGCGTCGACGATGAGGCGGTTGTGCTGCGTCTTCACTAATTGCGAGCGGCTGTTGGTGGGAATGTAGTTCTCAAGGGCGTGACAGATGGCTTTGCGGTCTACACCGAAGTTGATGCCCACGGCGATGGCGGCCAGCAGGTTGTCGATGTTGTAGGCGCCGATGAGGTGCGTCTTCACCTTGTGCCACTTCTGCGAGGCGCCCGTCTCCTCCAGTTCCATCAGCGGCTTGCGCCAGCGGAAGGTCAGTTCAGGGTCGCAGCTCACCACTTCGCCCGAGATGCACATATACTGCTTCTCAGGGTCTGTGCTGTAAGGCGTGAGGAATATCTCGTCGTCGTCACCGATGAGGTCTACGAGATAGTCATTGTCGGCATTGATGAAGATGGGCCCCTCCGTGTTTGCCTTGAGATAGTCGTAGAGCTCGCCCTTTGTCCTGATAACACCTTCGAAAGAGCCGAAGCCCTGCAAGTGAGCGCGGCCCACGTTAGTGATGAGGCCGCAGGTGGGCTCAGCCGTCTCCACCAGCGTTTTGATGTCGCCGGGGTGGCTGGCGCCCATCTCGATGATGGCTATCTCATGCTTCTTGTTCAGTCGCAACAGCGTCTTGGGCACACCCACATCGTTGTTGAAGTTGCCCTCGGTGGCCAGCACGTTGTATTTCTCTGACAGCACGGCCTTGACGAGTTCTTTCGTCGTGGTCTTGCCGTTGGTGCCCGTGATGGCAATGACAGGTATGTCGAACTGGCGGCGGTGTTCGCGGGCGATGTCCTTCAGGGTCTGCAGGCAGTCGTCGACCTTGATGAGACGAGAAGTGAGGGCTGTGGCTTGAGCGTCTTTTATGTCTTCGTCGACGATGGCGTAGGCACAGCCCTTCTCTAAGGCTTGTATGGCGAATAGGTTTCCGTTGAAGTTGTCGCCTTTAAGAGCGATAAAGATGCTGCCTTCGGGGCAGTCGCGGCTGTCGGTGGTGATGCAGGGATGCTGCTGGTAGAGCTCAAAAAGATTCTTGATGGACATGGGGGATGGGAGTTATGGGACTTATGGGTCTTATGGGACTTATGGGTCTTATGGGTCTTATGGGACTTATGGGAGTTATGGGACTTATGGGGCTTATGCCTTAGTACCACTGCACTGAGTTGGAGTAGCTGGAGCGCTTATCGTATTTCAGGGCATCGGTCAGGGTGGAGGCGTTGCAGCGGAAGCTGAAGTTATAGCTGGTGTAGGGCGCCAGGACGATGGAGCACGACATGTTGAAGCAGTGCAGGTCGCGGCTGAGTGAGGCCGTGGTCATCGAGATCTTCTTGTAGTCGAAGTCGTAGCCCGAGGAGAAGCTGATGTTCCATCCGTCGCTGAGGCGAATGTTGCCACTGATGTTCAGGTTCTGCGTGAACTTGTAGGGATAGCGCATCGTGTGGTAGTTGAAGCGCTTCACGTTGTTGTCTTCGCGCATGCTGATGCCGTAGCCGAAGCTGATGCTCCAGGGCAGCGAGAACGCCATGTATCCGTCTTCGTCGGTCTCTGCCTTGCCGGCATTCTCGCGCTTGGCACCGTGCTTGCCTTTCTCCAAGTCGCGGTCCACGTTGGTCTCCACCTCGTTCTCGTCCTCTTCCTCCTCGTTCAGGTCGTCGCGCTGCCTGCTTTTCTTCTTGTCTTTCGGGTCGCGTTCGCCCTTCAGCCATCGGATGATTTTTGCCACCTTGTCGTTGCTGATGGTGTAGCTCAGGTTTTGCGACATGCCTTGGAACCGGCCAATCTTGCCCAGTCCCCAGTAGGTGGTGTGCTCGCTGAGGCGTGGCGTGGCTCCCACTGAGTCGGCTTCGTAGACATAGCTGGCGAAGGTGGCGTTGAGGTTGAACGTATAGCTCTTCGTTATCTTCAGTCGGATGCGGGTGTTGAGGTCGCTCCATGGGCGTATCTTCGCCGACATGTTGTACGACATCGAGCCGCCCAGCTCGTCGATGATGCTCACTTTCTTGAAGCCTGAGATGGTGTCCTCGTCGCTCTTGATGCGCATCTCGATGTTGTTTGACACGTCGAATGAGATGCTGCCCGTCTTGCCTTTGCCCGGCACACCGTAGAGGGAGCCGGCGTAGGGCGAGTATTCCACCAGTGTGACGTTGCCCTCGTCGTCGGTCTTCTGATAGGTCTTATAGTAACCGTAGCGTGAGGCGCTGAAGTCGGGTGCGTAGCTGAAGCTGATGGAGGGCGTGAAGACGTGGCGTACACGGTCTATCTTGTCACCGAAGAGCTTGCGCGAGGGGATGTAGAATCCGTAGAGCTTGGTGGATGCCGACAGCGACAGATTCCAGTTGTAGACGTTGTAGAAGCCGTAGACGGTGTCAGCCACCTCCTTGTTGGCCGCGTCGTCCCACGACTTCATCACCTTATTGGTGTAGGTGCGGTCGGTGAAGTTGATCGACGGGTTGATGTTGATGTAGTTCAGGATGCTGAAGTTGCCGCTGATGGGGATGCTGTGCTGCATGCCGTTTCGCCAGTCCTTGATGATGTTCGAGTGCATCAGCTTGTCCTCCTTCGTCGATATGGAGTTGGAGAAGTGGCCGGTATAGCTCATCGATATTTTCTCGTACCATCGCTCCTTGCCTGCCATTTTCTTGCGCTTGAAGGGGTAGAAACGTGAGATGCTGATGTTCAAGTCGGGCATGGTCAAGGCGATGGTGGAGTCCTTCATGTTCTGGTTGAGGTTCATCGTCGTGCTCAGCGACATGCCGATGCTCGAGAAGTTGGTGCTATAGCTCACCGACGACGTTCGTGTCGACTGTGTCAATGTCTGCGGATTGTACATCGACGTGAGGTTGTTTTTCTCATAGCTCGAAGTGGCGAAGTTCACCGATGCCGACAGGTTGCTGAAGGGGTTGGCCTTCGCGTCCTGGCGGTGGCTCCACTGTATCTTGAAGCTTGTCGTCTTCGCATAGTCGGGCATGTTTTTCTCTCCTGTGACACTGTTTTGGTAGCTGGCGTAAACAGAGCCGCTGTAGCGGTAGCGCTTGCGATAGTTGCTGGCCACGCTGGCGCCCCACGACCCTTTGGTGTAGATTTCGCCTAATAGCTTGAGGTCCATCTTGTCGCTGACAGCAAAGTAGTAGCCGCCGTCGCGCAGGTAGAAGCCGCGTGACGTCTCGTCGCCGTAGGTGGGCATAATGAATCCCGAGGAATAAGTCTTGGTGAAGGGGAAGAATCCGTATGGAATGGCCAGCGGGATGGGCACGTCGCAGACCACAAGGTAGGAAGGTCCGAACACCACGTCCTTGCCGGGCCTTACCTTTGCGCGGCTCATGGCGATGTAGAAGTCAGGGTGTGGCTCGTCGCAGGTGGTGTATTTGCCGTGTCCCAGGAAGAGCTCGCCGTTGGCGCCGCGCTTGGCTATCTCTGCCGTGAGGTAGCCGTCTTCCTGCTGTGTGTACACTTGCTGGATGAGACCCTTCTTCGTCTTGAAGTTGAAGGCCATCGTGTCGTTCTCGTAGGTGTCGCTGCCCATCTTGAACACAGGCGTGCCGTATTTGTTGCCCAATGAGTCGGCCGAGCCAGTGGCGTGCACCAGCGACGAGTCGAGCACCATGTATATCTGGTCGCTCTGCAGGTCCATGTTGATATACTCCACATGCGACGAGCCGAAGAGCTGTGCCGTGCCGGTGGCGGCCTCGTAGATGATGGAGTCGTTGGCCGAGAATTTCACGGGTGCGTCGATGCCGTTCTTCTTCTGCTTGTTCAGCGAGTCGAGGCGCAGCGAGTCGTCTATCACCTTATTATATTTATAGATGGCCAGCTCCAATGAGTCCATCAGCGTGGTGTCGCGCTTCAGGGCGGCGTGGGCCGGGCGTGTAGGGTCAAGGGGCAGACTGTCGGCAGAGTGGGTGAGGAGGGAATCCTGTGGAGCAACCGTCTGCCGCACTGTGTCGGCGGGGACAGCGGGGTGGGGGAGGAGGGAGTCAGGTGCGGAAACCGTCGGAAGCACTGTGTCGGTTGAAACGGCGGGAAGGGTAAGGGCTGCATCCAGTGGGGGAACCGCCGGTAACACTGTGTCAGCGGAAACACCGGTAGTGGCGACGGGAACGATGGGCATGTCGGTAGTGCCGACAGGGATGGCGGTGGATTCACTGGCAGCAGCATGAGTGGGGACACCGCTTCCAGCATTGGGAATCTGTTTTTGAAGCGACGAAGGTGTACAGGCCCACAGCAGAATGAAGGCCAGCACAAAGATGAGAGTGCCCGTTTTTCGTTTCACGCCTGCAAAATTACATCAAAAATCCCGAACAACGCCGTGTTTACCATAGTTTAACGTTAGCATTGGCGCTTTTTCTTGATTCGCATTCGTTAAACTATAAGGAGTTAAAGGGGATAAAGGGGATAAGGGGGCTCTTCCGCTTTTTTTGTTGGTAGGTGTGCACGAATACGTGCACAACCAGACCAGTGGGCAGGTTGGTGAGAAGTGTACAGAGCCTATGTATAGTGTGTACATAGGCTCAGTATACTTTTAACAGTCCTTTGCTTTTCTCGACAGGTGCCAAGCTGGGCTAAGATGCTAAGCTGTCGGATAGTTTTTCCAGTTGCTCCATGTCGGCTTGCTTCATGCGGGAGCGGATGGTGACGACGGGCTCCACTATCTGACAGTCCTTCATGGTCTCTATCATAGAGCGCATGACGCGCCCTGCTGATGGTGCCCAGCTGCCGTTCTCGATGATGCCGAAGCGGCGCTTCTGGTAGTTCTTGATTTGCAGGTGATGCAGGAAATCATGCATGACGGGGAAGACGCCGCCGTCGTAGCTTGCTGCTGCCACCACGATGTTGGGATAGCGGAAGGCGTCCTCGATGACCTCGGCCATGTCGTCGCGGCTCAGGTCGCTCACCACTACCTTCGGCATTCCTTTCTCGCGGAGCATTTGTCCCAGCTTCTCGGCCACCTCAGCCGTGCCGCCATGAATGCTGGCGTAGGCTATGAGCACGCCTTCGCTCTCCGGCTCGTAGCGGCTCCAGATGTCGTAGAGCTTCAATGCGTTAGCCAGAGGCTCGCCCTTGAGCACCGGGCCGTGAAGGGGGCAGATGGCTTCGATGTCGAAGGGTGCTATTTTCTTCAGCACGCTCTGCACCTGTACACCATATTTGCCGCAGATGTTGAAATAATAGCGGCGGGCCTCGCAAGCCCAGTCGTCGGTCTCGTGCACCAGTGCGCCGAACTTTCCGAAGCCGTCGGCTGAGAAAAGCACCTTGTCTTTGCTGTCGTAGCTCATCATCACCTCGGGCCAGTGCACCATGGGCGCTGCGATGAAGTGGAGCGTGTGGCTACCCAAGGAAAGGGTGTCGCCCTCTTTGACGATGATGACACGGCCCTCGAAGTTGAAACCCTCGAAAAAGTTGGGAAGCATCTTCGCAGCCTGTGCGCTGCACACCAGCTGCAGCTGGGGATATGCCTGCAGTGTCTCAGCTATGAGTGCAGCGTGGTCGGGCTCCATGTGGTGTGCCACGAGATAGTTTGGCTGGCGTCCTGCCAGTGCTGTCGACAGGTTCTCTTTCCACTGTTCGCCCTTGCGGCGGTCGGCAGTGTCCAACACAGCTATCTTCTCATCTTCAATGAGATAGGAGTTATAACTCATGCCTTCCGGCACAACATACTGGCTCTCGAATAGGTCGATGTCAAGGTCGTCGACACCGATATACCTGATGGTATTGCTAATGTTTGTCATGATTCACAATAGTTAGAAGCGGCTGCAAAGGTAACAATAATTTTTGTAAAACAAAGAAAATAGCTAACAAAAAAGATTATTCTGCTTTTTGTCTTTTTTTAATATAACTTGAACAGCTTTTTCTGTCTTTTTTCTTACCTTTGCAGGCCATAAGAAGATGTTAGGGATTAAGAGGCTCGACATATTCATCGCCAAGCAGTTCGGATTGCTGTTTGTGGCCACGTTTTTCATCTGCCAGTTTGTGCTGATGATGCAGTTTCTGTGGCGTTACATCGACGACCTCATTGGCAAGGGCCTGACGATGGACGTGCTGGCCCAGTTCTTCTGGTACATGGCGCTGATGCTGATGCCGCAAGCCTTCCCGCTGGCCATTCTGCTCAGCTCGCTCATCACCTATGGCAACCTGGGCGAGTCGTCGGAGCTGACGGCCATCAAGGCGGCCGGCATCTCGCTGCTGCAAAGTATGCGCAGCATCATCGTCATTGTCATCCTTGTGACGGGCGTGTCTATCTATTTCCAAGAGAAAATAGGCCCTGATGCCAACAAGAATCTGACGCAGCTGCTGGTCTCGATGAAGCAGAAGAGCCCAGAGCTGGAGATTCCAGAGGGCGTGTTCTACGATGGCATCCCCAACACTAATCTCTACGTGCAGAAGAAAGACCTCACTACGGGCAAGCTCTATGGCATGATGATCTATCGTCAGAGCGGTTCGTATGAGGATCAGGCCATCATCCTGGCCGACTCAGGCATGATACAGTCTACGGCCGAGAAGAAACACCTGCTGCTGACCCTGTGGAGCGGCGAGTGGTTTGAGAACATGAAGCAACAGGACATGGTGAGGTCGGCCGAGGTGCCCTATCGCCGCGAGACCTTTGCCTACAAGCAAATCCTGCTGGACTTCGACGGCGAGTTCAACCTGGCCGACGCCTCCTCCCTCTCGGGTAACGCGAAGGCGAAGAGCTCGAAGCAGATACTGCATGACCTGGACTCCATCCGGATAGCCAACGACTCGGTGGGCCACCGCTTCTATCAGGAGGCGCGGGTTTACTGCATGGCGCCGCCCCGCCTCACTCACGACGACTCGCTGCGCATGGCGGTGGAGATGGATCAGGGCAAGCTGCCCAACGTGGACTCTGTCTTCAGTGCGCTGACCGGTGAGCAGCACCGTGAAGTGACGAAGGCCGCTGCCCGACAGGCGCAGATGACCCTGGGCGACGTGGTGATGAAGTCGGAGATGGCTAAGTACAACTTCCGGCAGGAGCGTATGCACGAGTTGGAGCTGATAGGCAAGTACACGTTGGCCCTGTCGTGCATCATTTTCTTCTTCATCGGTGCACCCCTCGGCGCCATCATCCGCAAGGGCGGCCTGGGCCTGCCAGTCATCATCTCGGTGCTGGTGTTCATTGTCTATTACATCTTCGACAACAGCGGCTACCGCATGGCGCGCGACGACAACTGGACGGTGTGGTTTGGCAAGGGCATCGCCATGATGGTGCTCACACCGCTGGCCGTGTTCTTCACCTATAAGGCCAACAACGACTCGACGGTATTCAACATGGATGCCTACCGCATCCTGGTGCGCCGCATGTTCGGACTGAGGCAGAAACGCAACATCATGGGCAAGGACGTCATCATCGACGACCCCGACTACAGTGCTGACAGCCTCTTGCTGTCAGACATCAACAGCGAGATCGACACCTACAGCCGCGAGCACCACCTGCTGCACTGGCCCAATCCCGTCAAGGTGTTCTTCCGTCCGGGCGATGACCGCCAGATTATAGACATCAGCGAGCGGTTAGAGAATGTCATTGACGACCTCTCGAACACCCGCGACAAGCAGATGCTGCACCTGCTCAACCAGTACCCGGTGCTGGCCACCCACGCCCATACGCGGCCCTTCCGACAGCGGTGGCTCAACGCCCTGATGGGCATCATCCTGCCCTTGGGCATCTTCTTCTACATCCGCATGCTGCGCTTCCGACTCCGACTCTACAAGGACTTGAAGACCATCGAGAAGACCAGCAATGCCATTAATGACAGAATCATGAAAATGACGTGATAGTGTAATGACGTGATAACGTTATAACGTGATAACGTAATAACGACAAATCGTGATAACGTGATAACGTAATGACGTGATAACGACGAATCGTGATAACGTGATAACGTAATGACGTAATAACGACGAATCGTGATAACGTGATAACGTAATGACGTAATAATGACAAAACAAAATAACGAAAAATAACGAACTATGACTGGAGAACTCTCAACAATAGCATCGGCCCTTGACGACTTCCGCGAAGGCAAGTTCGTCATCGTGGTAGACGACGAAGACCGTGAGAACGAGGGCGACCTCATCTGCGCGGCCGAGAAAATCACCCCCGAGATGGTGAACTTCATGCTGAAATACGCCCGCGGCCTGCTGTGCGCCCCCGTCACCATCAGCCGCAGTCAGGAGCTGGACCTGCCCCATCAGGTGCAGGACAACACCTCACTGCTGGGCACACCTTTCACCGTTACCGTCGACAAGATTGAGGGCTGCACCACGGGCGTCAGTGCCCACGACCGTGCCGCCACCATCCGCGCCCTGGCCGACCCCACCTCGACGCCGCAGACCTTCGGACGCCCGGGGCATGTCAACCCCCTCTATGCACAGGACAACGGTGTGTTGCGCCGCTCAGGCCATACCGAGGCCGCCATCGACCTCTGCAAGCTGGCCGGACTCTATCCGGCAGGAGCACTGATGGAGATCATGAACGACGATGGCACCATGGCACGCATGCCACAGCTCATGGAGTTTGCACGCGAGCACGACATGAAGATCATCACCATCAAGGACCTCATCAGCTACCGCCTGCAGCAGGAGTCGCTCATCGAGGTGGGCGAGGAAGCCGACATGCCCACGCAGTACGGACACTTCCGCATCATACCCTTCCGCCAGAAAGTGGGCGGGCAGGAGCATTTTGCACTCATCAAGGGTACGTGGCGGGAAGATGAGCCCATCCTCGTGCGCGTACATTCTTCTTGTATGACGGGCGACATCCTCGGCTCCATGCGCTGCGACTGCGGCGAGCAGCTGCACCGCGCCATGCAGAAGATAGAGGAGGAGGGTAAGGGCGTCATTGTCTACATGCAGCAAGAGGGTAGGGGAATAGGCTTGATGAACAAGCTGGCCGCCTACAAGTTGCAGGAGGAGGGCTACGACACGGTGGACGCCAACCTCTGCCTCGGCTTCAAGGCCGACGAGCGCGACTACGGCTGCGGTGCACAGATGCTGCGTCACCTCGGCGTGCACAAGATGCGCCTGATGACCAACAACCCCGTGAAGCGCGTGGGGCTGGAGGCCTACGGACTGGAAATAGTGGAAAACGTGCCCATAGAGGTCACACCCAACGAGTACAACATCAAATACCTCAAAACGAAACAGCAGCGCATGGGCCACACCCTGCACCTGTGATTGCAGAACGCAAATCCTACCAATTAAACTAATCAACTTAATCACTTACTAATCATGAAAAAATGTCCTATCTGCGGTGCCACATACGATGATGACGCACTGCATTGCGAGAAAGACGGTTCGCCATTGGTGAGCCAGGAGACAATATCTCAGGGAGAGGATGACTCGCCTACCATCGTCGGCGGCAAGGCCTCTTCTGCCCCGGTGGAGAACAACGATTCTCCCGCTACCGAGATGGCACACTCAGCAAAACCGAAGTCTGCCAAGAAAGGTGGAAACAAGGCGCTGATTTGGACGCTGGTCGTCCTGCTTGTGTTGGGAGCCTTGGGCGGAGGCGGCTACTACCTCTACTCACAAGGCATGTTGGACGACCTCTTGGGTACCCACAACAAGAAAGAGGCTGTGGATGATGAGGACGACGAAGAAGATGAAGGCGACATCGACGACGACGAGGACTTCGACGTTGATGATGACTTCGACACCTATGATGATGACTTCACGGACGAAGACGTGAGCGACACCGAAGAGGCTGCTATCGAGGAGGTCGTCATCGAAGAACCTGTGGTGGAAGAGCAGCCCGAAACACCTGCTCCGCGTCAGGAGACGCCGACACCTCGCCAGGAGACGCCGACACCTCGCCAGGAGACGCCGACACCTCGCCAAGAGACTCCCACTCCTCGCCAGGAGACACCCACGCCTCGTCAGGAGACACCTGCACAGCCCGTTCGTCAGGAAACACCGCCGGCCACACCGCGCACGAATGTGACACCTGTCACGCCACCACAGCCCACAGTGACCATGGTGACCGTCACGTCTAACATTGCAAGAGCCATGATCATCGTCGATGGCGTAGATGTGGGCTGGGCCCCCTGGAGTGGCGAGCTGACACCCGGCATGCACACCTTTGCCTTGAAAGCCAAGAACAAAGAGAAGCTGAGAACGTCGGATTTCAGCGTCAACGTAGCCGGCCGCAGCATGACCGTGCCTATCAATGTGCCCGATCCGTCGGTGTTTGACTGACGACAACTTGACAGTGTGATAGGCGTTTACGGTTTTTTTATAAAAAAATCTGCATTTTTCTTCTCAAAGAAGAAATAAATGCGTACCTTTGCACGTTGAAACTATACAAAACGTAAATTCTAAAATGGCACAACTATCCAATCGCCTGCAGCGTCTGGCTCCTTCGGCCACGCTGGCAATGTCGCAGAAGAGCGCCGAGATGAAGGCGCAGGGCATCGACGTCATCAATATGAGCGTCGGTGAGCCCGACTTCAACACGCCCGACCACATCAAGGAGGCAGCAAAGCAGGCTATAGACGAGAACTATTCACGCTATTCACCCGTGCCGGGCTACCCTGAGCTGAGAAAGGCCATCGTGGAGAAACTCAAGCGAGAGAACGGACTGGAGTATCAGCCGGGCGAGATACTCGTCTCTAACGGAGCCAAGCAGAGTGTGTGCAACACCGTGATGGCGCTGGTCAACCCGGGCGAGGAAGTCATCATTCCTGCGCCCTATTGGGTCAGCTATCCGCAGATGGCGCTGCTGGCAGGCGGTACACCCGTCTTCGTGAACGCTTCCTTCGAGCAGAACTTCAAGATAACAGCCGATCAGCTCGAGGCCGCCATCACGCCGAAGACACGACTGCTCATCCTCTGCTCGCCCAGCAACCCCACTGGCTCTGTCTATAATAAAGAGGAATTGCGCGCGCTCGCGAACATTATATTAAAGTATGATGACATCTACGTCCTGGCCGACGAGATCTACGAGCATATCAACTACGTGGGTCGCCACGAGTCAATAGCACAGTTCCCGGGCATGAAGGAGCGCACCATCGTGGTGAACGGCGTCAGCAAGGCATACGCCATGACAGGGTGGCGCATCGGCTATATTGCAGCGCCCGAATGGATAGTGAAAGGCTGCAACAAACTGCAAGGGCAGTACACCAGCGGTCCCTGCTCGGTGAGCCAGAAAGCAGCCGAGGCCGCCTACGTGGAGAGCCAGCAGTGCGTGGAGGAGATGCGGCAGGCCTTTGAGCGGAGACGCGACCTTATTGTCAGCCTCGCCCGGCAGATTCCCGGACTGGAGGTGAACGTGCCGGAAGGCGCCTTCTACCTCTTCCCCAAGTGCAGCGCCTTCTACGGCACCACTGCGCCCGACGGCTCGCCTGTCGGGAACAGCACCGAACTGGCTATGTATCTGCTGAAAGAGGCTCATGTGGCCACCGTCGGCGGCGATGCTTTCGGCGATCCCGACTGCTTCCGAATGAGCTACGCTACCAGCGATGAGAACATCCGTGAGGCCATCAGACGCATCGCTGAAGCACTCGCCAAACTGAAGTAAGGAAAAAAATACGCGTTAAACGTTGTTAAATCCTTACGAAGTCCACTTTTTTGTGTTATCTTTGTCGCGAAAAAGCCAAGAGACTGTTGTCTGCTGGCATAAACAACAAATCAAATAACTACTATTAGCACCTTTACATCTTAATTCATTTTAATAACTTAAAAACAAAAACAAAAAACTTATGGCAACAACACAAGTCGCTGCTCCTAAGCAGCAAAATGCCTCCAAGGCTAAAGGTACAAGCAGCATTGGTATCAAAGATGCAATCTGGGTGATTGTCATCTGCGCCATCATCGCTTTCTGTAACTTCTTCTTCAATCTGGGCAGTCCCAGCAACTTCGTCGACGGTGACACAGAGGGTAGCCCCGCTAACATCTGGGGTACCATCTTCAAGGGCGGTATCATCGTGCCAGTCATCCACACCCTGTTGCTCACCGTGCTGTTCATGGCTGTTGAGCGTGTCATCGCTCTGAGCAAGTGCATCGGTAAGGAGAAGCTCGCTACCTTCGTGGGCAAAGTGAAGAAGAACCTGAAGGCTAAGGACTTCGACGCAGTGCTGAAGAACTGTGACTATCAGGGTGGTTCTGTGGCTAACGTCGTCCGCGCTGCCGTCATGGCCTATAAGGAGGCTGACGCTGCTACCGGCATTAAGAAGGAAGTGAAGCTGGCCCGCATCCAGCAGGCTCACGAGGAGGCTATAGCCGTTGAGATGCCTACCCTCACGATGAACCTTCCCATTATCGCCACCATCGTTACACTGGGTACGCTTACTGGTCTGCTCGGTACTGTGGTAGGTATGATCAAGTCGTTCCAGGCTCTGGCACAGGGCGGTGGCGGTGACTCCGTTGAGCTGTCGGCAGGTATCTCTGAGGCTCTGATCAACACGGCCTTCGGTATCGGTACTTCTTGGCTCGCTGTGGTGTCCTACAACTTCTTCACCAACCGCATTGACAAGATTGCCTTTGCACTGGACGAAATCGGTTATTCAATCGCACAGACCTACGCTGCTACTCACACCGACGAAGCTTAATCATTAACTTAGTCCCTTAAATTTAAATTTACGACTATGGCTAAGTTAAAAATTAAGAAAAACGACGTCTGGATCGACATGACTCCTATGTCGGACGTGATGGTGCTGCTGCTGACGTTCTTCATGCTGAGTGCAAACTTCGTGAAGAATGAGGTGGTGAAAGTCACGACACCGAGTTCGGAGACCATGGCCAAGGTGCCGTCAACGGCTACCCTCGACATCACCGTCGACCCTGAGGGAAGGGTTTTCCTTGCCACAGATAAGACCGTAACGATGGAGAAGGCCTTGGCACAGATGCTGACCGAAAGAGGCGTCACGCTCAACGACGAGCAGAAGAAGGCTTTTCTGCAGGAGACACAGATAGGTATCCCCGTCAAGAATCTTCCCGAGTTCCTGGCACAGAACCACGAGAATCAGGTGAAGCTGATGAAGGGCGCTGGTATACCTACCGACAGTCTCAAGGATAGCAGAGAAGACCAGATGAGTGAATTCCAGCTCTGGGTGAAAGCTCTCAAGAAAGGATACAAGGATTGGTACAACGAGCAGGACGATGCCACAAAGGCTTCTATTGCCGACAGGCTCGAAATCTGCATCAAGGCCGACCAGGCAGCTCCTTATGTCACCTTCAAGCAGGTGCTCAACGAACTGCAGGATATCAATGAGAGCCGCTACAAATTGGTTACACAGTACAAAAAATCGGACGAATAACTATGGCTAAGAAAAAAGAAAGCAAGCAGAAAAAAATGAATGTCCGCGTCGACTTCACGCCGATGGTGGATATGATGATGCTTCTGATTACGTTCTTCATGCTGTGTACTTCATTGGCAAAGCCCCAAGCTATGCACCTGACCATGCCGGCCAAGGACCAGAACCTGACGGCAGAGGATAAGGATAAGGCCAAGACAGACCAGATGGTGACCATCTATCTCGGTGCCAACGACAAGATCTACTACTATATGGTAGACCGCAAAGAGCAGTTTGGTGACCCACAGTTCCTGAAGGAGACCACCTGGGGAAAGGCCGGTATACGCGAAGTTCTGAGAAAGCATAAGGTAGCTCCTACGGGAGTGCTGATGGATGCCAAAAAGCAGCTCCAGGCATGGTATGACAAACAGCCAAAGGGCCAGAAGGAACTGAATGACTCCATCTACGACCGCGCGCTCATCATGATCAAGAAAGGTCATACCAGCGTTGTAAGCAACAACGAGCTGAACAAGGCTGAGTACAACCGCGTGGATGCTGAGATGAAGAACAAGAACGAAGATGTCAATAGAATGGAGAAGGTGCTGTCCATCAACATCAAGCCTGCTGACCAGTCGACCTATGACAACCTCGTCACCATCCTCGACGAGATGCAGATCTGCTGCGTGGGTAAGTATGTGATTGATAACATCAACGAAAAGGACACCCAGATTCTGGAAGGCGCTGGCGTTGATCTGTCCAAGTAAGTAACTGTCAATGTTAAACGATTAAACACTGAAAAGAACTATGTCAAAGATAGATCTACTAGACCAGAAATGGATTGACCTCGTCTTCGAAGGCAGGAACGAGGCATACGGTGCCTACCAGATTCGCCGCGACACCGGTCGGCGAAACTTGATGGGATTGATATTCATGTTGCTTGGCATCGCTGTCATCTGGGGTGGCGCCATGGGCGTCTCCAAGGTGTCAGAAGCCATTGCGGCCTCGAAAGAGCACGAAACCGTGGTCGAGCTTGAGGCCGTAGAGGAAGAAGTCCCGGAAGAGGAGGAAGAGATTGAAATCGTCTACCAGCAGGAAGAGCTTGAGCAGCTCGTCGAGCAGCAGGAGGTGATGAACTCTGAGAAGTTCACAGCCTACGAGGCCGACGATGAAGTGAAGCCCGAAGAGCAGACGAAGACGCAGGACGAAATGGCCGAGAGTACAACGGCTGTGGGTGCCCTCGACTTCGACCAAGGTAGCGATGAGGCTGAACACGTGTTGCAGCTCGACGAGAAGGTGGTGGACAAGAAGCCCGAAGTCGTTGAAGAGCAGAAGATCTTCGACGTCGTGGAGCAGCAGCCCACATTCCCCGGCGGTGACCCACGTGTATGGATTGGCAACAACATCCACTATCCTCCTGTGGCTGAGGAAAACGGCGTGCAGGGAACTGTGGTTTGCCAGTTCGTGGTTGAGACTGATGGCTCCATCAGTAATGTTACCGTGGCACGCGGTGCTGACCCCTCGCTTGACAAGGAAGCTGTACGCGTCATCAAGTCGATGCCGAAGTGGGTTCCTGGTAAGCAGAACGGCCGCAACGTCCGTGTGAAGTACACTATCCCCGTGAAATTCCAACTCCAGTAAAGAACAGACATGAAAACAACATTCAACGTAACTGTTGGATTAATTCTCTTATTAGTATTAGGCTTGCTCCCATCATGTGGGGGCAAGTCTAATTCTGACTATCAGGAGATAGCTAAGTTCTTCGCTGCCGACGAGAGCCTCAGTCCCGTCATCAACGAAGAGTTAGACGCCTACAGGATGCGACGCAAGGACTGCGTCATCGACACCCTCTACACTAACGAGCACGATGCCGTGAACATGCTGGTTGACCGCAAGACATGGCTGGTGTTCACCACGCGTCAGCTGACGCCCAACGAACAGCAAATACTTAGCGAGAGGCGCCTCAAGCCGAAGACCATGCCTCTGGCATACGACGGCATGGCGCTCATCGTGAACAAAGATAATCCTGACAGCATCATCTCAGCAAAAGACTTCGCGCGCATCATCAGCGGCGAAATCAGTTGCTGGAACGAGTTGGACCCGTCACTTCCTAATGATACGATACGTGTAGCCTTCGACAATCCTAAGTCGGCCACCGTACGATTCTGCAATGACTCCATCCTGCGTGGCAAGGAGATGAAGACCACCGGCAACATCCGTGCTGTGCAAACCAGCCGCGAGGTCATCAGCTATGTGGAGCGACACAAGAATGCCATGGGCGTCATCGGCTCTATGTGGCTCAACGACCAGCGCGACACCACCAACGCTGTCTATGGACGCAACATCAAGGTGATGTCAGTGAGCAAGGCCGACGTGGCAACTCCCTCCAACAGCTACGACCCCTCGCAGTATAACATTGCCTACGACAACTATCCCTTCATCCGCACTATCTATGCCATCGTCACCGACCCACGTTCTCAGGGTGAGGCGCGCGGGCTGGGCAATTTCTGCATCCTCCCCGACGGCCAGCTGGTGTTCTTCCATGCCGGGCTGTTCCCTGCACGAGCAGAATATTCGGTAAGAGATGTTGTCATCCATTAAACGATTGCCCTTGATATGAAGTCAAAACACTAGAGCACCTCGTCAGGACATTTTACACAAAAAAAAAAGAATTATTAACCCATTGTTAAACGCATAAAAAACAAGAAAGCTATGAAACAGATGAAATATTTATTCGTTAGCGCCCTGCTGATGGGTTTCAGCACGGCTGCACTGGCACAGGACGGCACAGCTGCCGACATCGATGCCGTAAAGAGTCTTATCAAGAGTAAGCCTGCTGACCTCAGCAAGCGGATGAACGCCTTCTACAAGAAGAACAAGAAGAACGCAGAGAATCTTGTCGCTTTTGGCCAGGCTTTTCTTGAAGTGAAGGACACCGTCAATGCCGCTGTCGCAGCACAGAAGGCACTTGATGCCACAAAGAACAAGTGCGCTCCTGCCTACATGCTTCTTGGTGACATTGCCGTGCTGAGCGATAATGGCGGCAAGGCAGCCCAGAACTATGAGATGGCCATCCTGAACGACCGCAATCTCGTGGATGCTTATCGTAAGTATGCCACTATCTATCGTAAGATTGACCCGGAGGGAGCCGTTGCCAAGCTCGAGGAGCTGCGCCAGGTGCGCCCTGACTATCCTGTCGACGGTCTCATCGGCCATATCAGCTATATCTCGCAGCGCTACTCCACCGCTATGGATGCTTTCTCACGCATTCCTGCCAATCAGCTGAGAAAGAACGACTACATCGAGTACGGCTTCTGCTGCTATCTGGCCAAGAAGTATGAGAAGGGCTTGGAAATCGTGACGGCTGGCCTGCAGAAGTTCCCCTCTGATGCTACGCTGACTCGTCTGGCTCTGTTCTGCGGCACTGAGACGGGCAAGTATGAGGATGCCATTGGCTATGCTGACGCACTCTTCAACAAGCTCCCCAAGGACAGCGTCAACCTCTCTGAGCTCGACTATCTCAACTATGGCAATGCGCTCAGCGGCAACAAGCAGTTTGAGGAGGCCATCAAGCAGTATCAGGAAGGCTTGAAGTTTGAGCTCGACGATGCCTCTGGCCACGCCAACACCTATATGGCTATGTCGGATGCCTACAAGGGCTTGGAGGACTATCCCAATGCTATGGAGGCCTACAAGAAATTCCTGGAGGTGAGCAAGGAAACTTCTGCCAACGACCACGCCGGTCTCGGCTCACTGGCCATGCGCTATGCCCGCTCACTGGCTGTCGACGAGAACAATCCCGATCTGACCGACGAGCAGAAGGCTGCACAGAAGCAGGCACAGTTGGAGGCTTTCAAGCAGGCCGACCAAATCTATGCCGACCTCATCGAGAAGTTCCCCACCGTCAAGGCATACGGCCTCTACCAGCGTGGCATGGTCAACTCCAACATTGATGCTGACATGACCCAGGGACTTGCCAAGCCTTACTTCGAGGAAGTCATCAACTTGCTCACTCAGGAGGAAGAACTCGACGCACAGGGCAAGCGTTATCTGGAGACCAGCTATCGCTACCTGATGTCCTACAACTATCAGGTGATGAAGGACAATAAGGCTGCTCTCGAGTGCGCTCAGAAGATTCTGGAAATCAAGCCCGACGACGAAGGCATCAAGCAGGTTGTCGAGACACTGAGCAAGGCTGTGAAATAATATTTTATTCTTTTATTACTTATCTATCGTTGGCTTTCATCTGAAAGCCAACTTTTTTTGTTTATTGCTGATGCATTAGAAGCCTTGTCCGTCGCAGGAACTCCGCAAGGCAAGAACCCCTCCCCTTGAAGGGAGGGGAGTGCCTCACAGGGTCCCCTGCAGCGTACAGCCCGATAGTTTTTGGCAGTAGAAAGCATTTGCCAATCCTGCCGGAAGAGGTGTTTTCACAGCTTATTAAGGCCATACAGCTATTCTTTCGTGCAGCAACACATTTTTTTTGATATTATTTCGCTTTTTTCTTGGCAGATAAGAAAAAAATACTTATCTTTGCCCTGTTTCTAATTACTCATCTAATTAACCTAATACCTTTAAAACTAAAACACTATGGAAGTTGAGAAAATCATGCAGCAGCTGGAGTGCAAGCACCCCGGCGAAGTGGAATTCCTGCAGGCAGTGCGTGAAGTTCTGGAGAGCATCAAGGACGTCTACAATCAGCATCCCGAGTTTGAAAAAGCCAAGATTGTGGAGCGCATCGTAGAGCCCGAGCGCATCACCACGTTCCGTGTGCCCTGGGTCGACGACAAGGGCGAGGTGCAGGTGAACATCGGCTACCGTGTTCAGTTCAACAGTGCCATCGGCCCCTACAAGGGCGGTCTGCGCTTCCATCCCTCTGTCAATCTTTCTATCCTGAAGTTCCTTGGCTTCGAGCAGACGTTTAAGAACGCTCTCACCACGCTGCCTATGGGTGGCGGCAAGGGCGGCAGCGACTTCGCACCGCGCGGCAAGAGTGAGGCCGAGATCATGCGTTTCTGCCAGGCCTTTATGATGGAGCTCTATAAGGTCATCGGTCCCGATATGGATGTGCCGGCCGGCGACATCGGCGTGGGCGGACGAGAGATAGGCTACCTCTTCGGCATGTACAAGAAGCTTACTTCGCAGTTCCACGGCGCTACGCTTACCGGCAAGGGCTTGGAGTGGGGCGGCAGCATCCTGCGTCCAGAGGCCACGGGCTTCGGTGCCCTCTACTTCGTCCATCACATGCTGGAGACCCACGGACTCGACATCAAGGGTAAGACGGTAGCCCTCTCAGGCTTCGGCAACGTGGCTTGGGGCGCTGCTAAAAAGGCCACCGAGCTGGGTGCCAAGGTCATCACCATCAGCGGACCCGACGGCTATATCTACGATCCTGCAGGCCTCGATGCCGAGAAGATTGATTACCTGCTGGAGCTGCGTGCTTCGGGCAACGACGTCTGTGCCCCCTATGCTGAGGACTTCGACGGAGCCACCTTCTTCAAAGACAAGAAGCCTTGGGAGCAGAAGGCCGACATCTACCTGCCCTGCGCCACGCAGAACGAGCTCAACGGCGACGATGCCGACGCCATCCTGGCTCAGAAGCCGCTGTGCGTAGCCGAGGTGTCGAACATGGGTTGCACGGCTGAGGCTGTCAACAAGTTCATTGCTGCCGGTCAGCTCTTCGCTCCTGGCAAGGCCGTCAATGCCGGTGGCGTGGCTACCTCCGGCCTCGAGATGACACAGAACTCCATGCGTATGTCCTGGGTGGCTGCCGAAGTAGACCAGCGCCTGCACCAGATCATGCACGGCATCCATGAGCAGTGCGTGAAGTATGGCAAGGAGCCTTCGGGCTACATCAACTACGTGAAGGGTGCCAATGTGGCAGGCTTCATGAAGGTTGCCAAGGCCATGCTGGCACAGGGAATCGTTTGAGAGAATGAGAAATTGAGAAAATGAGAGAATGAGAAATTGAGAGAATGAGAGAATGAGAAATTGAGAGAATGAGAAATAGCGCGAAAAAATGATGAAAGAATGAAAAGTGAGGAGATGAATGTATTTCATAAGAGCTGTTTTCAGATAAAACATAATACTTTGTTTCAACGCTTGATGATATTGGCGCTGTTCTTTACTCATTTTCTCGCTTTCTCATTTTCTCAATCTCAGAAAGGCATCGCCTCTTATTATGGTAAGCGCGCCACTGGCCGATTGACCAGCAGTGGCGAGCGTCTGCACCACGACAGCCTCACCTGTGCCCACCGCACCCATCCCTTCGGCACGTTGCTGAAGGTGTTCAATCCTCATAACGGGCAGCAGGTGGTGGTGAAAGTAAACGATCGCGGCCCTTTTGGCCGCGGTCGTATCATTGACCTCTCCTGGAGCGCAGCCCGACAGTTGGGCATCCTGCGACGTGGCATCGCCAATGTCGAAGTCACCGTCTACGACCCGCTCACCGAGGGGCCTCCTCCACCCGCCGACAGCATCCCGCCTGTACAGTACTGAGCAACGGAACAATGTCCCGGATATTTCAAACAACTTAAAAACAATGAAAAAACTATTCCTTTTCTGTTTCATGCTTAGCTCTGTGCTGACCATGAACACTTTGTCGGCTACCAATGTTGTGGCCACCGAAGGTGCCTGGTGTTGGTTTGCCGACCCCCGCGCCCTGCACTATGAGAACGCCGCCGGCACCATCAACGCCACCTACATAGGCTACATAGACGTGCATGGCAACGTCAAGGCCACGCAGTATGACTGGCTGAAGCAGCGCAAGACCGATGTCCTCATCCGCAGCTTCTTCCAGCCCGACGACCACAACAACCCTACATTCCTCGTCCTGCCCGATGAGCGAGTGATGATTTTCTACACCCGCCACACTGACGAGCCGAAGATATGGTACCGCATATCGCGCAAGCCAGGCGACATTACCGACCTGGGCGACGAGAAATATCTCACCACGGCCAACAACACCACCTATCCTTCGCCCTTTATCCTCAGCGACGATCCGCAGCACATCTATCTGTGCTGGCGCGGCATCAACTGGCATCCCACCATTGCACGCCTGACGATGCCCGACCAGAGCGACAACTGCCACTTCGACTTCGGGCCGAAGCAGATAGTGCAGTCAACAGGTGCACGCCCATACGCCAAATATCAGAGCAACGGCAAGGACAAAATCTATGTGAGCTACACCACCGGCCATCCCGACAACGAACAGCCGGACTGGCTCTACTTCAACGTCGTTGACATCAACCACGGCAATGGCCCCATTCTGCGCGACCTCAACGGCAAGCAGCTCTCCGTCATCAGCAATGGCGTGTTCAACGTCAGCAAGACCGACAGCTATGCCAACCAGCATCCCGCCACCATCGTCGACCGCACCGCCAACATCCGCAACTGGGTGTGGCAGATAGCCTTAGACCAGCAGGAACATCCCGTCATTGCCTATCCTCACATTGACAACGACAAGACCACGCACGTCTATTGGTATGCCCGATGGAACGGCACGTCGTGGAAGAACACTTGGGTGCAGTATGCCGGCCATGCCTTCCATCAGAACTGGAATCAGACAGAGCGGTGCTACAGCGGCGGCATGAGCATTGACCCGTCTCATATTAATAATGTGTACCTCAGCATCCCCACCAAGAACGGACAGTACAACAAGGACGGCGTCTACGAGCTGTGGCGCTACACCATCGACGACGAGGGCAAGGTCAGTGGATCGGAGCAGCTGACCAAGGACTCGCCAAAGAACAATGCGCGACCCTTTGTCATACCCGGCACTCAGCCCTCCGTCCTCCGTCTCGCCTGGATGCAGGGCGACTATTACTACTGGATGGTGAACAAGAGCTACCCGCAGGGCTTCCCCACCAGCATTCTCTCCAACTTCGACTGGCAGGAGCCGCTGACGCCCGAGGCTGACGACAATGAAAACCCGCGCACCGACTGCATCTGCTTAGGAGCGGGCAAGACTGTAACGATGGCCTTCGAACTCAATGCCGACAAATACGAGGGCACCCTCTTCACCGTCGGCCATTATGCCAAGGGTGACGGCGGACTGGCCTACAGCATCAACGCCGCCGACCAGCGCCCCCAGCTGAGCATCAACGGCACCGTCTATAAGAGTCAGAACCGCCTGCTAACCAGCGACAACTGGGCACTCAACAGCACCGGCACCAGCGGTGACAACCACCCCACGAAGCTCAAGACGGTCATCATCACCCTGACCTACGACGGCCATGAGCTGACCATCTACCGCAATGGCCTGGTGGACCAAGTCATCGAGACCGAGAGCCTGCCTCTTGGCACGGTGGACACCTATGGCGAGGACGACGGACAGGGACATCTGGTTCCCTTCCTTCACAAGTGCTTGGTGCTCAGCGACTACTATGCCTGCGCCTCGCCTCTCACCGTTCAGGCTTTGGCAGCAGGGGCTGAAGAGGAGATTCAGGCACAGCATAACCAAAACCTGCCCCGAGCCCTGCAGAACGGCGACTTCGAGGGGGCCTACGCACCCATGCCGGGCAGTGGTGTGACCAGCGACCGTGCCATCTATGTGCCCGATGGATGGACCGTCGACTACACCTCGCGCAATGAGAACGACCTCACGGCGCTGAAGAGCGGTGACCTTTATTTCGACCGTTTCTTCGGCTCGCGCCCCTCGCCGTCGGCCAACAGCAAGCAGACCTACTGGGTGCGCCAGAACTGGGGCACCAGCACCATCGCCCTCAAGCAGGAATTGCTGTTGCCCGAGGGTGAATACACGCTGACGGCGCAGGTATGGAAGAGCGGTCTCGGCGGCGATGCCTATGTCAGTGCCACGACACAGGGCGGAGCCACCGTCTCGGCTCCTACGGTGGAAAACAAGGAGGCATGGCAGCAGATGACGCTCGAATTTGAGAGCAACGGCAAGGCTTCAACCACCATTGCCCTCACTGCCATGCACAACAACAACGGAACGGAGAAAATCATCGGTTTCGACAATGTGGCGCTGACTCGTAAGGAAACAACCGGCGTAGGCACCGTCCCAACGAACAGCGCACAGGGCACCATGAACCAAGTCTATGACTTGCAAGGCCGTCAGACCAGCCGCTCCACCGCAGCACCTGGCATCTACATCCATCAGGGGCATAAGGTTGTGCTGCATTAGCAACCCACCACACAAAAAGTCCCGAAGGGACGACGGAAGACGATGGTGAGCACCAATCGTCCAGGCAGGGGCAACGCCCCTGTATCATGGCACCCCCACCACACAAAAGTCCCGAAGGGACGACA
>JAEEPZ010000045.1 GCA_016285055.1 Prevotella sp. | reverse complement strand
GCTGATAGAATATTACAGACATTACAGACCCCACCCCTAACCCCTCCCCTTGAAGGGAGGGGAGGGCCTCACGGGGTTCCTGCATCGGGCAAGGCGCAGTACTGCGCCAACCATTGTGCAGGGGTCGGGTTGAAAGTCCTGAAGGGACGACCGAACTCGGGTAACGAACTGACCTGTTTCGCGCCATAACTATGTCACTCCATCCGTACAGCATGTGTCTTTTTGCCATCTGGGGCTTTTATGCAAAAGTTTCCTGCCGAGAAACCATCGGTTTCCTGCCGAGAAACCGATGGTTTCTCGCCAGGAAACTTTTAAAACCCATGCTGCCTTGAAACTGCAGGATTCTCACATGGGTTGAAATCCATAGAAAAGCTATTGTACCAAATTGTTTTTCTTGTTTTTATTGGTTTTTATTGGTTTTTATTGGTTTTTTCTAAGTCCGCTTCGCGGTATTAACCCACATAGATAGCGCCGTAACTATGTCTTATTCCAACCTCACGGCTCGAAAAAATCCGCCGTCAATGCAGAGACTCAAGAAAAAGATATGTATAACCCAAGCAGGAGCGCAAGCGGTCGCCCGTGACAGGCCGCAAGTTTCAGTTATTCTTCGGGCAAACCAATGAAAAAAGGTGAAAGTCCGCCCCCTGCATAGGACATGTGGATTTTTTTGCGCAGAAATGTTTCAGATTAAAAAATAATGTGTACATTTGCACATTGAATCAGAAACGGAGTCACCCAAGATGATCTACTAACAAAAGTAACTCAACCCTAAACACACAACACTCAACAATGAAGTCAAGACTTTGCATGGCACTCGTGCTGCTGATGCTTTGCACAGCAGGCATGGCTAAGAAAAAAACAGTGAAGCAAGAGCTGTGGCCCAACGGCGAAGCGATGGACGCATGGTTTACCGACACCACGAAGGTGAAGCTGCAGGACCTGGGCCGACAGTATGTGCTGACCAATTACGGCGTGCGCCAGGGCACCACCGACATCCAGACCAAGGCCATACAGGCCGTCATCGACCGTTGCGCCGAAGAGGGTGGGGGAGTGGTCGTCGTGCCGAAGGGCACCTTCTACACCGGCAGCCTGTTCTTCAAGCAGGGCACACATCTGCACCTCATGGAGGGTGCCGTGCTGAAAGGCTCGGAGCGAGTGCACGACTTCGAGATACGCGAGACGCGCATAGAGGGACAGACCTGCAAGTATTTCACCGCCCTCGTCAATGCCGACGGACTCGATGGATTCACCATCACCGGGCAGGGCACCATCGACGGCAACGGAGAGCCGTACTGGGAGGAGTTCTGGATTCGCCGCAAGTGGAACCCGCAGTGCACAAACAAGGATGCACAGCGCCCCAGGCTCACCTACATCTCCAATAGTAAGAACGTCACCATCCAGGACGTGCGCCTCATTAACTCGCCTTTCTGGACCAACCACATCTACCGCTGTGACCACGTGCGTTATCTCGACCTCTACATCTACTCCTCCACGCAGGACATCAAGGGCCCGTCGACCGATGCCATCGACATCGATGTGTGCCACGACGTGGTGGTGCGCGGCTGCTACATGAACGTCAACGACGATGCCGTGGTGCTGAAAGGCGGCAAGGGCACCTTCGCAGACAAGGCTCCCGAGAACGGCCCCTGCTATAACATCCTCGTGGAAAACTGCCACTACGGCACCGTGCACGGCTGCATGACCCTTGGCTCCGAAAGTCTGCACGACTGGAATGTCATCATGCGCAACTGTCATGCCGACGACACCCATCGCGTGCTTTGGCTCAAGATGCGCCCCGACACCCCGCAGCACTATGAATATGTGCATGTGGAGAACTTCACGGGCCAGTGCGGCTCGTTCCTCCTCGTCAGGCCGTGGACGCAGTTCTATGAGAAGCAGGACCGCGAAGACATGCCCCTCTCGCAGTGCAACGATATCACGTTCAAGAACATACGCATGGACTGCCGTACGTTCTTCGACGTGGCAGGCTCGGAGAAGTACGCCCTCTGCCGCTTCGCCTTCAACGACATCGACGTGAAGGACAACGCCAAGGTGAAGGCTTTCACCAACAATCCCATCGAGGAGCTGAAACTCAACAATATTGTTATCAATGGGGAAACGATAGACAATAAACAATAACCTTATAAAGATATGTCAAGAATCCTAATGATTGGCGCCGGAGGCGTCGCCACGGTGGCTGCGTTCAAGATTGCGCAGAACGCCGACGTGTTTACTGAGTTTATGATTGCCAGCCGTCGTAAGGCTAAGTGCGACGCACTGGTGAAGGCCATCCACGACAAGGGCTACACCATGCCCATTCAGACGGCACAGGTGGATGCCGACGACGTGGAGCAGCTGAAGGCTCTGTTCAACGACTACAAGCCTGAACTGGTGGTCAACCTCGCCCTGCCCTATCAGGACCTCACCATCATGGATGCCTGTCTGGCCTGCGGATGCTCCTACCTCGACACGGCCAATTACGAGCCGAAGGACGAGGCACACTTTGAATACTCCTGGCAGTGGGCCTACCGTGAGCGCTTCGAGAAGGCCGGACTGACCGCCATCCTCGGCTGCGGCTTCGACCCGGGCGTCACCAGCATCTTCACGGCATACGCCGCCAAGCACCACTTCAAGGAGATACAATACTTAGACATCGTGGATTGCAACGCAGGTGACCACCACAAGGCCTTCGCCACCAACTTCAACCCTGAAATCAACATCCGCGAGATTACGCAGAAGGGCCTCTACTGGGAGAACGGACAGTGGGTGGAGACCGAGCCGCTGGAGATTCACAAAGACCTGACCTACCCCGAGATAGGCCAGCGCGACAGCTATCTGCTGCACCACGAGGAGATAGAGAGTCTGGTCATCAACTACCCGACGATTAAGCGTGCCCGCTTCTGGATGACCTTCGGCCAGCAGTACCTGAAGCACCTCGAAGTGATACAGAACATCGGCATGAGCCGCATCGATGAAATCGTCTACGAGGCTCCGCTGGCCGACGGCACCGGCACAGCAAAGGTGAAGATAGTTCCCCTGCAGTTCCTCAAGGCCGTGCTGCCCAACCCGCAGGATCTCGGCGAGAACTACGAGGGCCAGACCTCGATAGGCTGTCGCATCCGCGGCATCGGCAACGACGGACAGGAGCACACATATTATATATATAACAACTGTTCGCACCGCGCCGCCTACGAGGAGACAGGCATGCAGGGCGTCAGCTACACCACCGGCGTGCCCGCCATGATTGGCGCCATGATGTTCTGCAAAGGATTGTGGAAGAAGCCCGGCGTGTACAACGTAGAAGAGTTCGATCCCGATCCGTTCCTCGAGCAGCTCAACAAGCAGGGCTTGCCTTGGCACGAGATTCACGACGGCGACCTGGAGCTGTAACGAGTGGGCGAAGGATAGACTGAGGAAACAGACCTCGTTCTATCCTCACGATGGCAAATCTGTGCCTTGCATAGAAAATGAAAGGCTGACGTTCTCATCAATAACAATGCAGGTGGAAAGATCATTTGGTCTTTCCACCTGCATTGTTTCTCTTTCTATTTGGTTTTGTTTCCCAAAAGCCACATCGCCAAGTGTGCATCAAGGCCGTTGATGTGTTTGGATGTGGAAGCCGGGAGGCAGAGAGTACGTGAAAGAGATGCAGCAGCAACTATTTGTCGTCGTAATGACCGTAGGCTGCAAGCACATCAACATGAACCTCCGTATCGAAAATGCGGTAAATGAGCCTGTGCTTCTTTGTTATCTCGCGACTCCATCGACCTTCGGGCTTGCCTTTCAACGGTTCAGGATGTCCCAATCCAGTTTTAGGATGCTCATAAAGTTCACCAATGAATTTCATCGCTTTTTTATAAGCTTTTGGCTCATGAAGAAGCAGGCGTTTCAAGTCTTCCAGTGCCTCTTCCTTGATGATAACCTTATACAGCATCATAAACTACGAATAAATTTGTCAAGTTCTTCAACACTTGCAAAACTCTTGCCTGGTTGTTTCTCTGCTCGTTCTATCTTGGCAAAGAATTCCTCCTTGGTCATCAAGGTGGGGTCGTTCTTCTCTTTCACGAGCTTCTTGGCATACCGTGCCAGCCGCTTCATCAGTGATTCGTTGTCTGCGATGGCACCAATGCTCTGCCACAGCTCGGTGTTCATAGCGTTGAGTTGTACTGCCGTCATATTTTCTATGTTTTAAATTTGCACCTGCAAAGTTAAGGATAATTATTGAAACTACAAATAAAATGAAGAAAAACATGAAAACGAATCACAATAATGCCTCGCTGCAGTTGGCTATTCTTTCTTGTTGATCATCTGGAGCAGTTCGGCGCGATAGCCGTGCGGGTCGAAGCTGAGGCCTTGCTTGACGAGCGACTTGGCCAGATCGATGGTGGCGTCACCCTTGTAGGGCGATTGGCGCAGAATCATGCCGTAGGCAGCCACGCCGGCAGCGAAATAGAACTCGTCGGAGCGTCCGTTTTTGTTGAAGATTTGATCGGTGGTCAGCTTCACCTGCAAGGGGATGCTGGCGCCGTCGAGCGACTTCTTGTAGCGGAAGTCGAAGGTGGCGAAGGCCTGGCCGGAGTCGTGCGTGTCTTCGTTGAGCACCACCTCGTAAAGGGCGGTGATGGTCTGTCCGGCACCTATCTCGCCGGCATCCTTCTTGTCGTCCTCAAAATCCTCCTTGTTCATCACGCGGTTCTCATAGCCTATGAGGCGATACTCGCTGACCACGTCGGGGTTGAAGCTGACCTGGCACTTCGCATCGTTGGCCACACTGACAAACTGGCTGCGCTCATGCACGAAGACCTTCATCATCTCGTCCTCGCAGTCAATGTAGTGGTAGGTGCCGTTGCCCGAGTTGCTGACCTTCTCCATCATCGCGTCGTTGAGGTTGCCAAAGCCGAAGCCGAGGCAGGTCATGTAGATGCCTTTGCGGGCATAGCTCTCCACCATCTCCACCAGTGCATCGGTGCTGGTGACACCCACGTTGAAGTCGCCGTCGGTGCCCAGGATGACGCGGTTGTTGCATTTCGGGTCGTAGTTGGCCAGCGCCTCTTCGTAGGCCATCTTCAGGGCCTCGCCGCCAGCAGTGGACCCTGAGGCTGAGAGCTTGCTGATGGCATTCTTGATTTTGTCGGCCTCACGGACGGGTGTCGACTCCAACAACTTCTTGACTGTGCCTGAGTAGGTGATGAGCGAGATGCGGTCGTCGGGATTCAGCTGGTAGAGCAGCTCCGTCAGGCCTTTCTTCAGCAAGTCCAGCTTGTCGCTGCTGCTCATCGAGCCCGACACATCGACGAGGAACACGAAGTTGGCGCGTGGCATCTCGCCGTCCGTCAGCTCCTTGCCTTTGATGCCCAGTCGCAGCAGCTTGTGCTTGGCGTTCCACGGGCAATCGCCCACCTCGGCATTGATGGCCACCGACTCGTCACCCTTCGGCGCGGCGTAGTTGAAGGTGAAGTAATTCAGAAACTCCTCGATGCGAACACTCGACGGGTCGATGCTGTGGTCGCTCAGCTTGTAGCGGCGCACGATGGCATACGAGGCACCGTCGGCATCGACCGAGAATGTCGATACTGGCTCCATCGAGGTCTTGACGAAGGGATTGTCGGCGAATTCTTCGAACTTGTCGCCGCCGGCTTCCGGTACGCCAGTCATCTCGCCGTCTAATCCATTGGTCATGCAAAAGGAATAGTTCTCGACGTAGCCATTCACGTCGTCGCCTGTGGTTGAACACCCCACGGCCAGCAGGCTCATGGCTGATAATGATAGAAACAATCTTGCTGTTTTCATACTTCTTTCTGTGTTTATGTTATTGTTCTGTTAATATCCCGTGTATTGGCCTATGAACAAGATGGCTCCCGTCTGCTGTTCGCTGATGACATAGAGGAACGGATGGTTGGCATAGAAGGAGATATACTGAGGCCCAGGCCCTAAACCTGTCGTGTACATTCCGATGACGGTGACGGCAGCAGCCTCGGTGCCCTCCTCATCGAGCTTGACCTTGGCCACCTGTTTCATCAGGTCGATAAAGACCGGCACGTTGCAGAAGTGGCGGAAGTTGGCCTTCTGGCTGTCGAAGGCATCAGGCATGCCCAGCTTTGTCATGATGGGCTTCAGGTCGATGTCGGTGTCGGTCTCGAAGCGGGGCAGCCATACGTCGACAAGCGTGGAGTCCATCTTTTGGTTCAGCTGCCGCCACTCCTCGGCTGTGGGCACTTGGGGCACCGTATTCGTCTGTTCCTTGGGTAGCAGCACCGTCATTTGGAACATGCCGTTGCCGTAGGGCAGGCGCAGGGCCTGACAGTCGTTGGTCTCGGCATATTCAAATGTGTTTGTCTGGTGCATCATCTCTGCATACGTCATCTCTTCGGTACCGCCGGCGTGAATGAACGGCTGCCTCGTGGTCAGCTGCTTGTCGAACTTCTTCTTCCAGCTGCCCTTGAAGTAGATGGCATTGAGCAGGTAGCTGACGGCATCGGGATCGAACGAACTCTCGTTGAGCACTTTCTCTATCATCTTCTCCGTGTGGTCGCTGGCCCACCGGTTGATGACATCCATCGTCTGCCCGTCATGGAAGTCGCGGGTCTCCGGCTCGGCAGCATAGAACGCCTTGGCCTTCTGCACGAACTCCGGCTGCAGCTCGAAGTGTTTGTTCATATAGATGGTGTTGGCTATCAGCACCTTTGTCAGTGGGTCGAGCGTCGATGACCTCTGCAGCATCTTGTAGCAGAAGCTGTTGATGCCGTCGGCTCCTGTGTTGCCGAAGCCCAACACCCGATTGATTTGCGCCAGCGTCTCGCCGTCGGCACCGTTGTTGAGCATACCGAGGGCGTAGGTGATGCTGATGGGCGACACGACCTGGCCCTTCAGCGGGTCTTGCATCTCGCGAAAGAGGTTGAAGGCGAAATCGTTGCTGTTGTCCACCATGTCCTGCTCGGCACGGGTCAGCTGCAGTTCTACAGGGCAGATGACGGGTTTCGGCTCTTGGTTGTCGCTGTCACTGCTGCACCCTGTCAGAGCCATTGTTGCCATCGTGGTCAGGGCGATGGCAGCCCATGAGTTTTTTCTGTTCATATTCTTCTTTGGTTTGTTGTTTGTCTGTCATTATAACGGAGACAGGACCGAAATCCTGCACCTGCACAGCAAAAAAAGTGTTAAAAGAAAAAAAGATGGCGTCGAAGTGCAAGATTTGGCTATTTCTCCGTTATAATATAAAAAAGATGAGAAGAATGATGAAAAGTATAGGATTGTTATTTAGCCTGCTGACGCTGTTGACGGCGTGCAGTGTTGTGGATGCCGATAGCAACGCTGAATATATGTATGGTAATGATAGTGTTGTTCCACAAGCGCTCTACGATGGTGAATGGACGGTGAACAAGCAGGTGGTGGACACGGCGCGCTTGGAAGTGAATGGCGTGCTGAAGGTGCGTCTGCCGGAGGACTATCTCACCCGCCTCTGCTTTGGTGGGATAAGCGAAGACGGTTTGCCTCTTACGTCCGGAAAGGCAGAAACAATGACAGTGCTCAAGGGGCAGCCCGCAGTGATACACTTTACAGACCAGGGCTATACGACCACAACGTCGTTTGCTAATATTGGGGTGGCGGAAAGCAGCTTAAACGGGGTGGTGGTGTTCAGTCATGCCAGCTTCACCATTGCCCTCAATGGTGTCGACTATCGTGTGGAAATGCTCTCCAAAGAGCCGGGCACTGCCGTCTACAGAAACGACACGGGGCTGTGGACGATAGCCATTCCTGTCAGCGCTTTCCTTGTCACCAACTTGAACACACAGGAAGAAAGCGAGCATCAGTTGCCCTCGGCTGTCACTATCTATTACAACGCCAAGAAACGCATCAGATAACAGGCGGTGGAGACAGAGCGGCAACTTCTCGAGGCGATTCGCAGTGGTGAGCGGGCGGCATTGCGCCGTCTCTACGACCGCTACTCGGGCTATGCCATGGCCGTGGCGCTGAGGTATGTGCCCGAGCGCGACGAGGTGCACGACGTCATGCAGGACAGCTTTGTCAAGATACTCACTTCCATCGGTCAGTTCAACTATCAGGGTGAAGGCTCGCTGAAGTCGTGGGTGGCCAGGATAGTCAGCAACCGGGCCATCGACTACCTGCGCGTGCACCAGCGCTTCATGCTGACCGACGGCATCCCCGACGAGCCCGACGTGCCCGACGAACCAGATGTGGGAGGCGTGCCGCCCGACGTGCTGATGGAGATGATAGGGCAGCTGCCCGCCAACTACCGCACCGTGCTCAACCTCTTCGTCTTCGAGCAGCAGAGCCACCGCGAGATAGCCCAGCTGTTAGGCGTCAAGGAAAGCACATCCTCCTCGCTGTTCTTCAGAGCCAGAAAGATGCTGGCCAGAATGATCAAAGAATACCTCAACAAGCAAGCAACATGAAACCAGACAACGGTGAGCAACGATTGTCCAGATGGACACAACAACTGCATGACAAGCTGGCGGAGCATGAGACGGCTGCGCCAGAGGGCTTGTGGTCCGACATCGAGGCTGCTCTTGCCCGGCAGTCGGAGGCCGCGCCATTGCGTCCCCGTTCCCGCTTCGTGGCTTGGCGGCGGTGGGCTGTGGCGGCGTCCATAGCAGCCCTCCTCATCGGTGGCGGCTATCTGTGGCGGAATGAGAAGGAAGACCCAGGGGAGGAGGAGCTTCTGGCGCAGGCTCATCAGGCGCAGATTTCTCAGGCGCAGGCTTCTCAGGCGCAGGTTTCTCAGGCGCAGGTTTCTCAGGTGCAGGCTCCTCAGACGCAAACTTCTCAGGCGCAGCCGCTCCCCGCCCCTCAAGGGGAAAAGTTGGGGTTGGGGTCTGTAGCTCCTCCTCCGGCAACAGTTCCGGCGAGTTCGCTGAGTAATCTTCAGACCCCGCCCTCAACCTCTCCCCTTGAGGGGCATGGAGTGGCTGAGAAACCAGAAGTGGCTGCCCTTGAGAAACGAGAAGTGGCCATCCATGAGGAACCAGAAGTGGCTGCCCTTGAGGAACGGGAAGTAGCCGCTCATAAGGAGCGGGAAGTGGCCACCCATAAGGAACCCGAATTGCTCAGTCCCGCAAAATCTGTTCCCTCAGAACCAGCGGCTTGGTCTTCTATGCTGGCACATCGTGACAGCCCCGCCTCAAGCCATACGAGCCAGCCCTCCTTCGCCCTCTACGCCATGAACGGCCTCGGCAACCAGAACAGCAGCAATGGTGTGCAAATGGCTGATGCTCTGGCCAAGCAGTATATGGAAACATACATGAACAGCTATGATGCCTCGGCACGTAGCAGCGAGCCTATCTACTTGACTGGCTACGAGGAGCGCGAGCACCATCACCGCCCCGTCACCTACGGCCTGACGCTGAGCTATCCCCTCACCGACCGCCTCGCGCTCACCACCGGCGTGGTCTATACAAAGCTGCAGTCGGAATTTACGCAAATCATGCGCAGCCAGCAGATACAGCAGGAGCAGACGCTCCACTATGTCGGCATCCCCCTCAGCCTGAGCTATAAGCTGTGGACCTACAAAAGCTTCAGTGCCTACCTCTCCGCAGGTGCCAGGGCCGACTGGAACGTGAAGACGCATCTGGAGACCGAGGGCGCCAGCCAGCAGCTGCCCAAAGACCGCATGCAGTGGTCGCTCAACGGCAGCCTGGGCCTGCAGTATGACATCGTGCCCCAAGTAGGCTTATACGCAGAGCCCAGTCTGAACTGGTATCCCGACAATGGCAGCGCTATTCAGAACTACTTCAAGGACAAGCCCTTGAGCCTGGGCTTGCAGGTAGGTCTGAGGCTGAACATGAGATAGCGAGCACTTTGCTTGGTTTACATGGGCAGGGGTGCCGCCTTGCGATAGCCCATCCCCGTGACGTGGCAGATGAGGCGTCCCTCTTGATTGGTGACACGCACCTCGACGGAGGGAATCTTAGGATGGTCGGCAACGCTGACAGCCTCAGCACGCAGATGGTCGCCTTCCTTGGCACTCGACACAAACATGATGCTGTTGCTGATGCCGAATGTCAGTTGCAGGCGGCTGTTCATCAACGCCGCTATCGCCAGGTCGGCCAGTGTGAAAAGGGCGCCGCCCTGGCACACATTGCCGCCATTGAGGTGCTCGGCGGTCACCACCATCTCGGCCACAGCATGCTGCGTGTCAACCTCAGTAATCCGGCAGCCGGCATTGGCTGCAAACCTGTCAGTACGATTCAGTAAATCCTGTATGTTCATCTTTCTTGTCTTTTGTTCCGTTTTCTGTCAGTTTTCAAAACTGGGGGCAAAGATACAAATAATAATCGACTGTGAACATCAAAAAAAGTGATTATCCGCAATCTTACCACCAATTATTGACGTGTCCACAGGCCAAAATATCCGCAGGCGCTGGCCACTTTCTATTTTTTACAAGCGTTTTGCGTCCTTAATACGCCATCCGCAAAAAAGTCCGAAGGCTTCGGACACTTTGTCCGAAGGCTTCGGACTGTCTGTCCGAAGGCTTCGGACTCTTCGTCCGAAGGCTTCGGACAAAAAGCCAGGTGGCGCCTTTGCGGATAATCATTCCAAAAAATGCGTAAATTATTAAGGAAAAATTTGTGGGGATATAGAATTTTTGTATCTTTGCAAAAGGTTTAACCAACAAAAAAGTTTATAATGGCAAAGAAAGAGAATGAGGGCGAGGCCCTGAATCCTCAGCAGGAGAAGCTGAAAGCCCTGCAGGCCGCTATGTCGAAGATTGAGAAGGACTTCGGCAAGGGCAGTATCATGCGCATGGGCGATGAACAGATAGAACATGTGGAAGTCATCCCGACGGGTTCCATCGGCCTGAACGCCGCACTGGGCGTGGGCGGCTATCCCAAGGGACGCATCATCGAGATCTACGGCCCGGAGTCGAGCGGCAAGACGACGCTGGCCATCCACGCCATCGCAGAGTGTCAGAAGGCTGGCGGCATAGCTGCCTTCATCGACGCCGAGCATGCCTTCGACCGCTTCTATGCGCAGAAGCTGGGCGTGGACATCGACAACCTGCTGATATCGCAGCCCGACAACGGCGAGCAGGCACTGGAGATAGCCGACCAGCTCATCCGCTCGGCTGCCATCGACATCATCGTCATCGACTCGGTGGCAGCCCTCACACCGAAGAAGGAGATTGAGGGTGACATGGGCGACAGCGCCGTGGGTCTGCATGCCCGCCTGATGAGCCAGGCCCTGCGCAAGGTGACGGCCACCATCTCGAAGACCAACACCACCTGCATCTTCATCAATCAGCTGCGTGAGAAGATTGGCGTGATGTTCGGCAACCCGGAGACCACCACCGGCGGCAACGCCCTGAAGTTCTACGCCTCCGTGCGTCTCGACATACGCAAGGTGACGACGCTGAAGGACGGCGACCAGCCCATCGGCAACCAGGTGCGTGTGAAGGTGGTGAAGAACAAGGTGGCGCCTCCTTTCCGCAAGGCTGAGTTTGAGATCAACTTCGGCGAGGGTATCTCGAAGATTGGCGAGATTGTAGACCTTGGCGTGGAGTACGGCATCATCAAGAAGAGCGGTTCGTGGTTCAGCTATGAGGATTCGAAGCTGGCTCAGGGCCGTGATGCCACCAAGCAGCTCCTGAAGGACAACCCCGAGCTGTGCGAGGAGTTAGAGGCCAAGATCATGGCCGCCATCACCAATCAATAAGGAGGCCCACAAAAGCCCACCATGCCCACTATGCCCACCATGCCCACCCCAGAGGCTTGGTGGGCATAGTGGGCATTGTGGGCTCTCTAAGTGAACAACCTGAACCCGTAGATAAGGATGATGTAGCGGAAAAACTTGCCCAGCGTGATGCTGATGAAGGTGATGACAGGGTTGGCCCGCATCAGGCCTAAGAGAATGGTGATGGCACTGCCTAAGATGGGAATAAACGCGAAGAAACCCATCCACGCGCCGTGGCCTCGCATGAAGCGGCGTGCTTTCTCCATGCTCTCGGGCTTGACGTGCAGGTACTTCTCAAACCACTCCGTCTTGCCCATGCGGCCGATGCAATAATTGAGCACCGACCCTAAGACATTGCCCGTAGTGCCGTAGGTCATCAGCAGCCAGGGGTCGAGGCCGGCAGCCATCAGACCCACCATGACGGCCTCGCTGCTGAAGGGGAAGACGCTGCCAGCCAGGAAGGCGGCTGTCAGCATACCCCAGTAGCCGTAGCTCTCAAGCAGTTCTATGAAGCCGTCCATGGAAAAAGATTATAAGCAGTGACAGCAAGGGTGAGGGCTAGGGCGATGAAGAAGAGAATGTTGCTGAGTCGTGAGCTGGTGAACGTCATCACATGGGCAATAAGCGGACAGGCGCAGAGTGTGAGCAGGCGCATCAGCACGTCGAAATGCTGGGGCTGCAGCACGATGAAGAGCACGGTGACGGCCGTCATGGCGGTGAAGAAACCATAGAGCAGGCGGATGCGTATCTTGTCCTCGAAGCTGTGCTGCCAAAAGTGCGCCATGCCGACAGCTGCCAACGTGACCGTCAGCGTCAGGATGAGAAACCGGGCAATGATGTGATAGGTGATGAGTTGCGGGTGATGGCCGATGAGCGATGAGTGCAGGGTGATGTCGGCAAGCTGTGCGAAGTGGCTGGCCAAGGGCGACAGATTGGTGGTCCAGTCGGCCGAGAGATTGAAAGGAAACAAAAACCACAGCAGTGCAAACCAATAGGGCAGTGCGAGGCCGAGCAGCGACGCCCACCATGTGCGCCAGCTCATGGACTGCAGCTGTGTGGCCATGAGTACCCACAGCACAGGCACATACCACAGCACCTGCACAAAGGCGATGCTGGCCAGTCCCACCGCCGTGAACGCATAGAAGGTGCGCCCTACGCTGTGGCTCGTCTGATAGGTCTGGAAGAGCAAAAGAAATGCCAGGGTGAAGCATAGCTGCACGATGCCGCCCGTCATCTGCGGCAAGAGGAAGCAGCCGGTGCACGACAGGAGAATGAACGTGCTCGACACCATGCGGCTCCTCACACGCAGCAAGGCGTTCTGGTTGGTCAGCTCCACCAGCACATAGACAGTGGCGACAAAGATGGCCAGCTGCGGCCACAGTTGCTGCTGCACCAAGCCTGCCAAGAGCCACACCAATATGCCGAACAGCGCAGTAAAGGGCAGCGTCAGTCCGCTTTCCGCTATGATGTTCTGCGGTCTCTTCATTAACTCTCAGCTCTCAAAGGTCGAAGCCGATGTCGCGACGGAAGTATCTGTCGGTGAACTGTATCTTCTCTGCCTCGGTAAACGACTTGCGCAGTGCTTCCTCCTTGTCCTTGCCATAGCTGCTGACGGCGATGACACGTCCACCGTTGGTCACCACCTCGCCATCCTTCAGCGCTGTGCCGGCATGGAAGACAATGCTGTCCTCCACTTGGTCGATGCCGCTGATGGGATAGCCTTTCTTGTAGGCCTGCGGATAGCCGCCTGAGACGAGCATCACGCAGACGGCGGAGCGCTCGTCAAACTCGATGGTGCGCTCGTCGAGGTTGCCCTCGGCCACACCCTCCATCAAGTCCACAAGGTCACTCTTCAGGCGCAGCATCACCGTCTCGGTCTCTGGGTCGCCCATGCGACAGTTGTACTCTATGACGAAGGGGTCGCGATAGCTGGGATGAACTTCAATGGGAGGCGTATGGAGTGCGGGAATGTTGTAGCGGCTGATCAGTCCGAAGAAGATGAACCCCTTGTAGTCGATGCCCTCGGCCTTCAGTCCCTCTATGGTGGGCCGGACTATGCGGCGCTCCACCTTCTCCATCCAGTCTTTCGTGGCAAAGGGCACGGGGCTGACGCTGCCCATGCCGCCTGTGTTCAGGCCCTTGTCACCCTCGCCGATGCGCTTGTAGTCCTTCGCCTCGGGCAGTATCTTGTAGTGTTCGCCGTCGGTCAGCACAAACACCGAGCACTCTATGCCGCTCATAAACTCTTCGATGACTACGCGCGCAGATGCGTCGCCAAACATGGGCTTGGAAGACTCTCCTCCCTGAGAGGATGTGGGGGAGTCTATCCCCAGCATGTCCTTGAGCGTGTTCTTGGCCTCCTCCAAGGTGGGCGCGATGAGCACTCCCTTGCCGGCGCAGAGTCCGTCGGCCTTCAGGACGTAGGGCGGCTCGAGGGTCTCGAGAAAGGCAAAACCTTCCTGCACCGTGTCGGCGGTGAAGGTGGCGTAGCGTGCCGTGGGTATGCGGTGGCGCTGCATGAAGCCCTTGGCAAAGTCCTTGGAGCCTTCCAGCGTGGCGCCGGCCTTCGACGGGCCGATGACGGGCACATGGCTGGTGCGCGGGTCGGCCTTCAGCTCGTCGTAGATGCCCTTCACCAGCGGGTCCTCGGGGCCTACCACCACCATGCCGATGCCTTTGTCGGCCACAAACTGCTTGATGGCCTCAAAGTCGTCGGCCTTCATGTTCACGTTTTCGCCAACCTGTCCTGTGCCGCCGTTGCCTGGGGCGATGTACAGTTTGTCACACTTCTCGCTCTGTGCTATCTTCCATGCCAAGGCGTGCTCACGGCCGCCGCTGCCTAAGAGTAGAATCTTCATGGGTATGTCTTTTTATGGGTGTTTACGTTTTGTTCTCGCAATTTGGCCGCAAAATTACAAAAATCTTTCCAAACTCGCTTCGTTTCACAGGGAAAAGTATGCACAGCGCCATCTTTTTTGACAACAGTTTTTTTGACAACGAAAAACGAGACCCGCAAGCTGCGAGCCTCGTTTTCCATGTGTCACTATTTGTTTACCACTTTTCTGCCATTCACGATATAGATGCCGGCTGGCAATGCCTTCAGGCTTGTGGCGCCCCGCTTCAGCAGTATGCCGCTGAGCGAGTAGACGTCGAAGGGCTGACCATCGGATGGAATGTCGCTGATGGCGGTCATGTCGTCGAACACCATCTTGACTATCGGTCGGCTGCCTGCCACACCATACCTGAGTTGCAGATAAGCCTCGTGGCTTGACACCGAGGTGTTGTTGTTGGCCAGATAGAAGCCCAGCCCCTCTTCACCATCGCGGAACACATAGTTGAAGTAACTGCCCTCCGTGCGGTCAATCGTCGTGTCCTTTGTCACACCCTTCAGCATGTTCACGTAGACGGTGGACGAAGTGCCCTTCTTTGCCAAATAGGCTCCCGGCGCTCCGACGAGCAGCAGTCCCGTTTGGGCAGGCACATCAACCACGCGCATCATCAGTGCTTCGTTGGTGGCCGTGTTAAACCCTCCGGCTGTGTAGGCCTTCAGTCCCTGCACATCGGTGAAGTCGAGGTCAGCCTCATGGCAGTAGGTTCTCATGTCATCCTCCATGATGATGGTGACGTAGCGGTCGTCGGGTCTGCACTCGAAGAAGGTGGTGCCCAGCACTGTCTGTGTGCCAGTGGTCGACTCATAGCCACAGTCCGCTTTGTACTTTCCTTCGCCATCGAGGTAAAAATAACTTTGATATCCAGTAATCCATGCTGACATTTTGCTGCCGCCAAGTTCTTGCTTTTCACCATTGTCTAAAAGCTTGTAGATTTTGATGAAAATTGATCCATCGAGCGGGCCTTCGCCCGTGTATTCTGAAGTCATCTTGATGTAGGCCTTGTCTTCATAGATTACGCCGTTGACGGCGTTCTGCACTTCCACCGACATCTCTAACTGCGGATGGGGCACGTCGCCCGTCTCTTCGATATTCTTGAACTGCTTCCATCCGTCAGTCTGCTGGTAAAGCGCCTTCGTGCCGGCAGGGACATAGAGGGTGCCAAGCTGATAGCAATTAGAGTGAAAAACATTATTCTCAATAGCAAATGGAGTAGTGACGGCCGAATTGATGGTCCTAAGCTGATAACCGTTGAAGCTGTTTCGGCCTATTGAAGTGACTGTTGAAGGGATATTGATTTGCTGCAAAGCGTTGCAGACCTGAAAAGCATATTCTTCAATTACTTCAATGCCTTCCTCAAGATATAGCTCTTTCAGGTTTTGACAGGAGGTGAAAGCAAAGGAACCAATGGTCTTGATGTTGCCAGGAATGCTGATGGAAGCTAAATTTCTTCCACTGAATGCGCTACTGCCAATGCTTGTAATAGTCTTAGGAATGGTTGTCGAGTTCGCTCCGACTATTATTTGGTTGTTATCAGTTTTTATGATGGCATTACAATTATCCCGTGAGTCATAGGTAGTATTATTCTCATCGACCGTTATTGTGTTGAGGTTAGCACAATCATTGAACGAGCTACTGGTGATAGAGTTGACGGAAGCTGGGATGTGAATAGAAGTAATACCATTATTAAAGGCGAAAGCGCAGTAATAGATGGAAGTGACAGTTTCTGGTATAATAGTATTTTTGCAGCCATACAGTAGCCTGTTCCAATTATCTACTATTGCGTTGCTACCAGCAGGGGAACTGTAGTTTTTATTATTCTCATCAACTTCAAGTCTTGACAGGTTATGACATTCTTGGAACAGCCAATCGCCCAGTTTCGTCACATTGACTGGGATGATGATAGATTCCATTCTTTCACATTGCCAGAAATTTCCCTGTGGAATAGTACTAAGTCCTGTAAAATAACGTAGTTCATCAAAAGAAGTAATACTTGACTTTTGGAAAACTTTGTTGAGATCCTGCACAGCCGCCGCCTCGGCCTTCGACAGCTCACCATCGCCGTTGGTGTCCCAGTTGCTCACGCAAATCTGCTTTGTCACAGGGTCGGCAAAGCTGATGATGTCATCAACAGGGTTCACTCCGCCGCTCAGCGTGAAATAGCCGCCAAAGAACTTGTTGCCATCCATCTTGGCAGCATAGTGGTCGCGGTACTCCTCGGGCACATCAAGCGTGGCAGGGCTGTCGGCAGTGCCCACGCCAACGAAGAACTTGCTGTTGATGCTGGAGGGAATATCACCGGTAAATGCAATAGTTTTAAGATTAGGAGAATTGTTGAAAATATTGTCGCAGTTTGCAGTTTCATGGCTTAAAAACGAACTTCCTAAAGTGATTTTATTCAGATTAGGACAGTTGCCGAACAAGCGCTCAAAGTTGTTTACATTTGACGTTTTGAAACTGCTCACATCAATATTGGAAAGAAGCTCGCATGACTCAAACATCTGTTTCATGCTTGTAACTTTTGATGTGTTGAAATGACTCAAATCTATTGAGGATAGTTTCAAACAATGCATAAACATGAAACTCATGTCTGTTACTTCGTCTGTGTTGAGGTAGTTGATGCCTACAATTTCTGTGAGTTCCGTAAATTGACAGAACCACCCATAAGTAGAAGTGGGGTGAAAAGTAGAAAAAGAGGGATCGAAAACGACCTTTTTAATAGCTCCGGGATAAAACCAAATAGGATACCAACCAGGATATTGATTCATGTTTTGAACTTCAAACGGTATCCCTTCTCTACTGTTCTTTCGGTTGTCGTAGTAGAAAGTCAGGGCTTCGTTGTTGTAGACGGCATATGCCTCGGTGGGTTGCGGGGCAGGTATCTGCACGGTGTAGCTATAGTCGGCGGGCTTCGATACTGTCATGTCGGGCGAACCAATCTTTTGGTTCTTTAGGGTGATGGTGCCGCCGCTGAAGGAACTGCTGGCCTGTAGCTTCACGCTGATGAGGGCGCCACTGGTGCCGCTGACCAGTGCATTGGTGGGCGAGGCCAGCATAATGTGGGTCAGGCCGTCCTTCTCGTTCATGTAGAGCGTGTGTTTCTGCCAGGAGGTGCGCCCGGCAATGTCGAGGGCATCGTCGCCAGCGGCCACGGTGAGACCCTGGGGCAGCTGCATGTGGAACTCCACCATGGTCACCTGCTGGCCGGGGTTGTTCAGGTCGATGAGCATGGCCTTTGTCTCGCCAGCACCGATGGTGAACGGCTCAATGGATAGCGTTGATGTGGCGGCGCTGCTCAGCATGGGGAGCAGCACCGAAAGGATGAACAAAGATATCTTTTTCATAGGTTATACAAATTCGTTTAATAAGATGAATGCTTGGTCTTTACATTATTTGACTACGCGTTTCTTTCCTCCGATGATGTTCACACCCTTGCGGGGAGCGGTGAGCTGTTGGCCTGAAAGCGTATAGATTTTCTCGTGGTTACCATTTCTCATGTTCTCCAAATCGGCAATGCCGTTAGTGCCGCTAAGATGCAGCACAGCCTGCTGTTGCCGTGCAGCCTGCTGGTCGGGGCTGGCACAGAGGATGTTGTTGAGAACGATGTCGCCACCCTCGTAGCTGTCATCTGCCGTCAGCGTCAGCTGTATGACAGCTCCTTCCGTACCGGTAAGCGTGGCGTTCCTCGGCGAAGCCAGCATCAGGCGGTGCTGTCCTTCTCTGAGTTGACTCATGTATAGCTGGTGGTTGTGTTCCGTGGTACGGCTGGTCAGGCTGTAGCCTCCTGCCAGCGTCAGGCCCTGAGGCAGCGTCATGTCCATCTGAGCCATCGTTACGGCCATGTCAGCATTCTGCAGTGTGATGCTCAGCTTCTGGCTCTCGCCTGGCATGATGCTCAGCGGCTCCATACCTATATTAATAATGTGAGCCTCTTCCTCTGCATGAGTGCTGCGGCTGTTGGCCGTTCCCATGATGATGTTCACCAGGGCCACGTAGTCCATGCCGTCCACATCGCCGTCGCCGTTCAGGTCGGCCGCACTACTCTGCGCGCTTTGGCCCATGATGACGTTCACCAGAGCCACCAGGTCCATGCCGTCCACCTCGTTGTCGCCGTTCAGGTCGCCTCTGATGTGGTCTTCGACAATCACTTTTGCCTTAGCAGCGTTGGCAATGGTGCCGTCAGCATTCAGCACCATGGCCACTACGTAGACCTGTTCCTTGTCGATGGCTTGTGCCAGTTCGCCCTCAGTAGGCAGGCTGAGCGTGTAACTGTTGGTCTTCTTGCAGCCAGGCGTGAATGTTCCACTATAAGGACTAGCCATGTTTCTCCATGTGTTTTCATAGGAACTGCCAATCAAGACATCGTTGAATGTCATGTTGGTGATGGGGTCAGGAGCATCTGTGTAAGGCTTCATGTATGGGTCTACGTCATAGCTATGCAGACCTGAGTAGTAATTACTCTGGTTCCAATTCTGTCCAGAGCCTTTCACTCCGTCGGCCACCAGCGCATAGACCACGCTGTAGTTCTGGCCGTTGCCCAGGAACTCTGCCTCACTGGTGGCGTAAACCTTGGTCATGTCGACATTCCATACGCCTTTCACGGTCACGTCTACATCGGTAGCCATTTGCAGGGCAGCATCAAGGATGTTTATTTTGGCATTAGGGCTGAAAGTGTCGAGATAGGGGTCAAATTGCATGCCGCTACGGTCTATCTCGCATGAGGGGAAGGAATAGAAAGACATACCGTAAGATCCGATGTCCATGGGATCGATGCCGCTGGTATTGCTGTAGGAGCTGTGAACGGCAATACCAATGAAACGGTCGCCATACTTGTCCTTTGCCTCCTGCATGGCTGCCATGCCCCGAGGACAATAGGTACACCACGTGCCAGTTCCTTCTTCCATGACTGTGCGGCGCACCACTTGACGGCTCAGGTTCTGGAATTGCTGTGTCAGCGCCTTTTGGGGTGAGGTGTTGTTCTGGCCGTTTACCTTGTCAATGGTCAGCGTGACGTTGTAGGTCTTGTTGGGCTGTGCCGGACCGGTAATCTCTATGTCTATTGTCTTCCGTTGGCCTATGCCAGCATCTACAGACAGGTCAAGGTGGTGCTGCTCCTTCTTTCCGTCGACAAGGAGCGTATAGTCGATGCTGTTGATAGAAGCCAGGCCGTCGTTGCAGAGCGTGAAGGGAATGTTTGCAGCCACGCCAGGATAGGTGATGTTGCGTTCGGTCTCAGTGGCGTGGGCCGAAATGGCAGGCAGGTGGTGCCCCTTCACGCGAGCCTGGATGACAAACCGATAGGCATTGGAATAGTTATACCAGCTTCCGTCGTAGGACTTCCACCAGCCGCCACCTGGCTGTGATTCCTCATTGACATAACAGATGAAAACGTTGCCGGGGCAGGAGAAACCTACATAAACACCTTTCTCCGTGATGGTGTAAGGCTCGGAAAGAATAAATTCTGTGTAGTCCCATTCCTTCATGTCTTGCATCTGCACTTCGCGCACTTTCACATCGCCTTCAAGCGACTCTGCCAGCCATGCCGTTCCCTGCTCATAGATTGACAAATCGTTGTTGGAACCTGCAGGTATGCGTATGGCTGTGATCTGGGCACCCACCATGGTCTCGTCGCCAGGAATGAAAATGGCAACATCAGTTGTTTGAACACCACCAAATGCAATGGCCTGCATGGGCTTCTCACCAGCAAAGTAGCCCCATACGTCGCCCTCAGCCTTTGGCTCTTCGGGTATGGGGTCACCTTCTTCCACCACATTTTGGAACCGCTTCCAACCGTCTGTGGTGTGGAAGAATTCGGCCGATCCTGTAGGCACATGAAGCGTAGCATTCTGATAAACACTTTCGGGGAAAGTGCCATCGGGCAGCGTTTCATGGAACATGTCGTGGGAGTTGAAAGTGATGATAATGTCTTTCAGACTGTTGCAATGATAGAATGAATTGTTGTTGACAGGGAATCGCGAAACTTTTGTTGTAAAGGATATTCGTTCCAGTAGGTCGCATCCATAAAATGCAGATTCCCCGATGCTTGCTACTGTTGTAGGCAGGTCGATGGAAACAATCCTGCTACCCTCGAAACACTCAGAAGGAATGGCTCTCAATCCTTCACAAAGCTCAATATTCTTAAGCTGATGATTGTATCGGAATGCGCATGTGGGAAGCTCTGCCTTGGCATGCCATATCAGCGTGGTTAAGTTTGAACAGCCAGTGGCCACCCATCCGCCTACCCATGTCACGGTTTCGGGGAACGTGAGCTTGGTGAGGCTACACCCGCTGAAAGCACCGTTGTTAACATTAGGGATGTCGGAAGGAATGGTGAACTCGCCTGTCAGCCCTGAGGGATAGGACAGCAGGTAGCGTCCGTTCTTCGTGATGAGCATACCATTGCGAGCAGCAAAAACAGGATTGTCGCTGTCCACTTCATATCGTTTCATCTTTGCGCTATTGCCGAAGGCATAATCGTCAATAGATGTCACTGAGGCAGGGATGCTAATGCTCTCCAAGCTGTTGCAATAGGCAAAAGTATAATAGCCAATCGTTTCAACGGAGGAAGGAATGGTAATAGAAGCCATGCTCTCACATTTATAGAAAGCATGATCGCTCAGTGATATTACATGATAGCCATCTGCCATCGAAGGTATGGTTACGCTTCCCTCTACTGTTTGGCTGACTGCGGCTTCGTTCCACTTTCCTGTCCCTACTTGGCAGGTCTTGTCTTTTGTACTGATGATGGTGAAGGTCATCTCCACGCCCTCCACGGTCTTTGCTGTAAAGGTTTCGCCGTCGTGGCTCTCTTCGGGTGCCTGTCCGGTATTCTTTTGAATGCCTATTACTGCTTCCTGGTTGTTGTTGTAACCATCTGCTTCGCCGTTTCCGTTTTTATAGGGATCGAGTAACGACAATAAGAAAAAGCCATTCGAGTCGCCCCGCCATCCCCAGTTCACATGGAAATAGTCATCCTTGTCATAGCCGTCGACGACGAAGGCATGACCGCCCTTGGTGGTCGACTGCCCACCATAGAGCACAGGCCTACCTTCGGCCAGCTCATCATAGATGCGCTGGTTCCATCGGGCCAGGCCAAAGTCGGAGTGTTGAATGTATTGTGTGGAGCTGTCGTAGTCGAAATAGTCCTTCAGGGCTATGGCCACGTCGCTTACGTATGCACCACTGGCTTCTAGCCCATAGTCCATCTTTAAAGCACTGCCACACTTTTGCATCAAAGCTGCCACTGCTTGCTTTTGTGCTGTTGTTTCTTGCCCCCATGGGCTGTAACTTGGCAACATGTTGGACCAGTCAATACTTCCGACAGGAATGGCGTTGACGGTGATATTTGCTGTTCTGGCCGTATAGCTTGGAATGGTTTTTGTGGTTTGCGCTGGCCACTGATGGTAAAACATGATTTGCGCCATGGCGGTAGCCACACATCCCGTAATGCAGCGAGTGCCGTTTATCTGTGGACACAAGTCGTTATAGGGTGTGTCTTGTCCCCATTCTATTTGTCCCAGCAATGGGCTGATGGCTGTTCCGCTTACTGTCTTGCGGATGGGTGTCCTGTAGTTGTGGGCTTCCATCCATTCTATTTGACTTGCGTAGGAGTCAAGCCATGCCATGATGTCATCGGGCAGGCCGTCGATGTTGAGGTGTCCGTGCTCGCTGTAGCCAAGGATGGCTGGCGTGCGGTCATCACCGGAGACGACGGCATAGCCGCCCTCCAGGGCATTGAAGACATAATAGGGCTTGGCCCCATCGGCTTTGCTCTCTGTGATGCCGGCCTTGTTTTGCGGGTGGGCAGGAACAAAGGTCTTGCCTTGCCCCAGACCACGGGCTGCTGCTGTGCGACTGGCAAAAAACTCTTGAGCTTTGAGCAGCGCCTGCTGCTCAGTGACGGGGCCTGCTGATGCCAGTAAAGGCAGCAACATTCCCAGAATGAATAGTGATAGTTTCCTCATAGTATTGTGTATAAATGCATTTTCAGTTTGCAAATATACACAAAAAAGAATAAACAGCAAATATTTATGCTGTTTTTTTGCTTTGTTCAGGCTACAGGACCCATGTGCCTTCCCCCAATGTGCAAAGATACATTTTTTTCTTCATTTCTTTTTGCATTTCTCTTGATTTTTCGTAACTTTGCCATCAGGATGGCGAAATTACTACGTCTCGGCAAAAAAAGAACCAAGTTTCTTTGTTTTGCTCTCGACTTTTCGTAACTTTGCCAACATTCTAACGACTTAATGAATCAATAAACCTATGAAAAAACTTTTGATGGCAGGAATGGCATTGACAATGATGGCCTGCGACCCGAAAAAAGACGAGCCTTACAGGTTCGATGAGATGACCTACACGCCTGCGGAGACGGTGTTCAAGGTGTTTGCACCCGACAACGCCCAGTGCTTCGTGGTGGTGGATGGCGACAGTGTGAAAATGGACATTCTGCCCACCATAGAAGACGGGCAGTTGACCGAGGGGCGTGTCTATAAGGCCGTGGTGAAGGGCGACCTGAAGGGCAAGGCTTATGAGTTCAGCGTGAACGGTGTGGCGTCGCCTGGCGTCTTTGCCAAGGCCGTGACGGTGAACGGGCAGAAGGGCATCGTCGTGGATCTACGCGACACCGACCCTGAGGGGTGGGCCAGCGACCGCGGGCCGCGCCCTGAGCGCTATGCCGACTGGGTAGTCTACGAGATGCACCACCGCGACTTCTCCATTGCCCGCAGTGACGCTGCCCACCCCGGCAAGTTCATCGCGCTCACAGAGCCCTGGGCCATTGATCATCTGAAGGAACTGGGCGTCAATGCTGTGCACATCCTGCCCAGCTATGACTTCGGCTCTGTGGACGAGACGAAGCCCGATGTGCCGCAGTATAACTGGGGCTACGACCCGGTGAACTATAACGTGCCCGAGGGCTCCTATTCGACCGATGCCTCCGACCCGCTGTGCCGCATCCGCGAGTTCAAGCAGATGGTGCAGGCGCTGCATCAGGCCGGCATCTGCGTCGTCCTCGATGTGGTGTACAATCATACCTACGACATCGACCACTCAAACTTCCAGCGCACCTATCCGGACTACTACTATAGGCAGACCCACCCCCAGCCCCTCTCTGCAGAGGGGGGAGAAGATACTCCTACTGCAGATGATTCCGGCAATTCCACCTCTTCCTCACAGGGAGGGGTGGGGGTGACTTACTCCAATGGCTCCGGCTGTGGCAATGAGACGGCCAGCGAGAAGCCGATGATGCGCCGCTTCATGGTGGAGAGTGTGAAGTACTGGATCAACGAGTATCACATCGACGGCTTCCGCTTCGACCTGATGGGCTGCCACGACATTGAGACGATGAACACCATCCGCCAGGCTGTGGACAGCATCGACCCCCACATCTTTATATATGGTGAGGGATGGAGCGCCGGCGCCTGTGCCCTGCCCAACGAGCAGCTGGCCATGAAAGCCAACATGTCACAAGTGCCGCGCGTGGCTGCTTTCAGCGACGAGATACGCGACGCGCTGCGCGGCCCCTTCAGCGACGACACGAAGGGTGCCTTCCTGGCCGGCATACCTGGCGAGGAGGAGAGCCTGAAGGCGGGCATCGCCGGCATGGTGGAGCATCCGCAGGTGGACTACGCGAAGGTGAACTACAGCGATGAGCCCTGGGCCACAGAACCCACACAGATGATGAGCTACGTGAGCTGTCACGACGACATGTGCCTGGTAGACAGACTCAAGGCAAGTATCAGGAATCCACAAGTCATCAAGCTCGATTTGTTGGCACAGACAGCCGTGTTCACCTCGCAGGGTGTGCCTTTCATGCTCAGTGGCGAGGAACTGTTGCGCACGAAGCTGGGCGTACACAACAGCTTTGAGTCGCCCGACAGCATCAACCACTTGGATTGGACGAACAAGGAGCGCTATGCCGAGGTGTTCGACTACTACAAGCGTCTGATTGCCCTGCGCCGCCATCATCCCGCCTTCCGCTTGGGGACGGCCGAGCTGGTGAGGAAGCACCTGTCGTTCCTGCCTGTGCAGGACTGCCTGGTGGCCTATCGCCTGAAGGATGTGGACAATGACGACTGGCAGGACATCATCGTCATCCTCAATGCCAACACGATGGCCATGCAGGTCAGCGTGCCCGAGGGCGACTATACCGTCGTCTGCCGTGATGGCCGCATTGACGAGCAGGGCATGGGCACTGTGAGCGGTTCCAAGGTCAGCGTGCCCGCGCAGTCGGCGCTCATCATGCATCGCAATTAGGAACTGTGGAATAAACAAAAGGGGTCAAAATGACCTCCATTTCCTTCTGTTTTTAGAAATGCAGGGAAAAACAAGAAAAACCGATAGAAACCATTTGCGGTTTTTATCGGTTTTCCTTGTTTTTTCAATGATTTTCCGCATGTAGCCGATTGGTGCCTTTGCTATCATGTTCTGTCTCATTCATTATCAGACAAACACGTGCTGCCGCAAAGGTAACTTATTCCCCCCCTTGCAAAGGGGGGGCAGGGGGGGATGAAACTTTGCGCAGATGAATCCCCCTCTAACTCCCCCTTTGCAAGGGGGAGAATGGAGTTACCGCAAGTCTTTGCTTGTATCTGTCATGATACATTCTTATGAGGAGTCGGTTTGCTTCTATATTGGCGTGCACACTATCGGTTAATTGCGGATAATCATTTTTTATTTTCTATGGTGGGTTAGGGAGAATGTAGCAGTTGGCCGTCGAGGGTGACACCAGCTGCCGACATCGTGATTCGTGTCTCTTTGCTGTTGTTGTAGAAAGTGGCAGTGAAGCGGCCCTCGCTGTCGCTGACGGCGTTGGGATTCCAGTAGAGGGTGCGGCGGTGGTCTGTGGGCTCCTCCGGCTGGCGCGTGCTGTAGTCGGGCTGATAGAATTCTTCGGCCAAGTTGATGCCTCGCAGCAGGATGTGACGGTCGCGGAAGGTGGGCTGCACGCCGTCGTTGGGTATGAGCTCCAGGTCCACGGTGGCATCGGCGGTGTGCGACTCGTAGGTCATCAGCGAGTCCTCTGTGCGCGGCTCATAGTCGGTGAACACGCGTATGTTCTTCAGGCGCTTCAGCTTCAGCCGGCGGTAGAGGTAGGTGGATGTGCGGTTGGCCACGAAGAGTCCGGCTTGCTCAGCCTCGTCGCCGGTGGTGAAGGGCGAGTAATTGCGGTAATAGACATGCCCCTCAATGCGTCCGTCCACGTTGTAGTTCAGCGGACGGTTCATGTTGCCGAACAACAGCTTGCATACCTGCACGGGAAACTGCCTCATGTCGAGCTTGCCGAAGCTGAGGCCGCGGTCGGTGAGGTCGTTGTACAGGTCGTAGGCATCGACGACGTAGGCCGGCTTCTTCCAGTCGATGGCGCGACGCCCGCGGCGCCTGCCCTTCACGTTTACTTCGCCCAGCTCGTGCACGTCGTTCTCCATCGAGTATTCCGAGACGGTGTCGACAAGCATTGTGTAGTCCACGTTGGGCTGGTGCTTCTCGTAGTAGTTGTAGTCATGGGTGAAGACGGGGAAGAAGATGTCGCGCTTGACATAATAGTCGGGGAAGGCGTCTTCGTCGAGCACCTTGGCGTCCTTGCGCGATGCCATGTTCTTTTTTACGGAGTCATTCTCGTTGTATGCCTTCATCTTCAGATAGGCCAGTCCGTAGAACGGCGGCACCTCGAAGATGAAGCGTCCATTCTTCGTTTCCTGCACGCCCCCTACGAAGTGGTCGTTGAGTGACACTTCCGCCTCCACCAGCACTTCATGTCTGAGGTTGCCGTGGTTGATGCCGATGTTGTCGTTGGCCGATGCCAGGCTGCTGTAGCTGACCGATGACGTTGTCTCGCCGGTTGTTGTCTCCATGCCTTCGCCACCTGTGTCGCCTTCGGTGTTATATCCCATGGCGTCGCCCATGATTTCGTCCTCGCTGTTGTCGCTTGGGAATCGTCCGAACTGCCATTCGGTGATCTCGTCATAGCCAGCCTTGTAGTCACCTACAGGCGTGATGCCCAGCATCTTGTAGACGGCGCCTTCTACGGTCAGCGTCTTCTCCGGCTCGTAGCGCATGGGACGGTCGGCCTCGGCCAGCTCCTGCCATTTGTACTTGCGCCAGCCCTGCACCATCATCAGCAGGTCGAGATGATGGCGGTGCACCTCGTCGTCGGCCTCGAAGTAATAGGCGGGGTGGGCGATGAATCCGCGCAGCTCGCTCGAGAGCAGCAGGTCAGTCATCAGGTTGCCGTCGTCGTAGGTTGCCTCGTTGGTGTAGCTGTCGCGTATGGACAGTGAGAATGTGGTGGGCTGGCTGACGCCGTGCAGCTGTATGGGCAGGTCGACGCGTTCATAGGGTGAGTAGGTGTGTGTGCGCTCGATGGGAGCGGTGATGAGCAGCGAGTCGTGTTCGTGGTTGTTGACGAAGCAGAGCCTGTCGGCTAGAATCTGTCCGTCGCTGTCGAAGAGGGTGATGTCGGCAACGCCTGTGGGCAGCTGGTCGAAGGGCAGGGTGAGGGTAGCCGAAGCCCCCCATACGGCCCCCGAGGGGGCTTCATTACTGGGCTTGCCTGCATTGGTATTCCCCTTGGGGGACGAAAGGGGGGCTTTGGGAGTCAAAGCAATCTTTTCAAAGTGCTTCAGTGCGCCGCGGCAGAGGATGCTCACGGCATAGTCCTTGTCCTCTGGCAGCCCTATAGCCTTGATGTCGAGGCTGTTGCCGTCAAGGCGAAAGGTGGCGCCGCGCATCTCGGCCTTGGGCAGGTCGATGGTCCAGTCCTTGCTGTGCCAATGGAACGAGGCGTGCAGGCGCTTGCCGTTGGGGGTGACGTTAAAGACACCGCGGCCCATGTGCTCTGTTTTCAGCGTGAGTGTCTTGCCGTTGCCCAGGTCTATGGTTCCCTTGATGTTGATGGCCTCGCCGTGTTGGTCGGTGACGTCGAAGGCCACGCGGTTCTCTATGCCGTCGATGAGGTGACCGCCCTCGGGGTAGAAGGTCACCACCAGGTCGTCCTTCTTCTTGCGTGGCAGACGCGTCTTCGGCCGCTGGTACATGTAGCGGGCATCGTAGTCGCCGTCTTTCTCAGGCTTGCTGTAGATAGGCAGCACACGGCTGTAGAGCCCGTCCCACACGCGGTAGTAGTCGGCGGCCATCTGCTTGTTGTAGAACCACCACGTCTCCTCCTTGCGATAATAATGCTCGCGCACGTTGAAATTCAGGTTCCAGCGGGTGTAGGCACGCAGCTCGTAGTAGCCGCTGTAGAGCGAGTCGGTCAGGGCAAACTGTCCGCAGGTGAACCCGGTGGGGCTGACGATGACAGTCTGTCGCTCGACGAGCATCCCGTCGGGCGACAGCAGCTCGACGTAGAGCAGGCGGCTCATGTCCGTGGGTTTGAGGTTGTCGGCGCGCACCACGTAGGCCTTGTACCACAGCGTGTCGCCCACGAAATAGCACTGGTTGTCGGTGTGTACAAAGACTTTCTCTTGCGTCTGCTGCATCGACGAAGCCATAAGCGTCTGTTTGATGTCGTCTAGTCCGTTGGCGTGTACACTCGTTGTGATGCCTGTCAGCAGGCAAATGATATAGCTGAGGATTCTTCCCATATTCTCAATGATTCCTTAACTCCAAAACTTGTGAAAGATGAATACATCATTAAAATGACGCACGCGTCAGTTAATGGTTTAATCAGTCCTGCGTTTTTTTGTTCGTTCCGGCTTTTTACATCTCTGTCTGGCACACCCCCAAAAAAGTCCGAAGGCTTCGGACTGTCTGTCCGAAGACTTCGGACTGTCCGTCCGAAGGATTCGGACTC
>JAEEPZ010000175.1 GCA_016285055.1 Prevotella sp. | reverse complement strand
GGCGGTTACTATGCCCTCCACACCAATCTGTCTCAGCATGGCAAGGGTAATCTTATCCTTCTTGCCAAACCATCTCCATGTTCTTTCCATTCTTTTGTTGAGTGTTTGTTATTGGGTGTTTATTGTTAAGTGATTTCTGCCGATTATTGAAATCAGGGGCAAAGATACGCTTTTTTTATGATAAATGCATGACTCTGTCGCATTTTTTTTGCAAAAAACTTGGTGACTAAAGAAAAAAATGCTATCTTTGCGTCATCACTTACAGAAGTCACTTACAAATAAACTTTAAACACTCAATAATATGAATAAGGAGGATAAATTCATCATTACCATCAGCCGTCAGTTTGGAACGGGCGGTCATGAGATTGGTGCCGAGCTTGCCCGCCGTTTAGGTGTGAAGCTGCTCGACAAGCAGATCATTAACGAGGTGGCCCGCCGTTTCGGTGGTCTGGAGGAGGCAATGGAGAAGATTGAGGCCCGCAACCCGTTGTGGCGCGACGACTTCACCAGCTTCTATCGTCAGTACATGGCTGGCGCCGAGTATAACGGACAGGAGCACGACCAGACGTCGCATCAGCTCTTTGAGGCGCAGGCCGAAGCCATCCGCAGCATCGCCGCGCAGGAGTCGTGTGTGCTGATAGGCCGTTGCGGCTTTTACATCTTCCGCGACCAACCCAATGCGCTGAAGATTTTCATCCATGCCGACGACAGCTGCCGCAAGCGCCGCATAGCTGAAAAATATGACATCTCAGAGCAGGATGCTGCCGCCATGATAGTGGACAACGACTATTCGCGCGAGCTGTACACGAAGACCTACACAGGCAGCGACTGGCAGGATGCCCGCAACTATGATGTGACCATCAACGTGCGGAAGTTCGGCGTCAACGGTGCCGTCGATTTCCTGATGAACGTCATTGGTTAGTGTCACCCTACGTTAAACACTCAACACTTATCAAGCAGTGGGTTTAGGAAAGTGGATTGCCGGCTCGTTGGGCTGGATCACGCTGGGGCCTTTGGGCGGCATCTTGGGCTTCCTCATCGGCGCTATGCTCGACTCAGCCTCCGATGATGCACCGGCAGACCGTCAGCAGGATTACTCGGCCAACGCTAATTCTGCGCAGGGCGACCGCAACAGTTTTCTGCTGACGTTGCTGGCGCTGGCGGCATATATCATCAAGGCCGATGGGCGCATCATGCACTCAGAGATGGAGTTGGTGCGTGCCTTCCTGCGTGACAACTTCGGTGAGCAGGCCAAGCAGCAGGGCAATGACATCCTGCTGAAGATATTCGACGAGGAGAAGCGGATGGGCCGTGAACGCTTCCGCCAAACCATCCGTCAGTCATGCTCTGAGGCCACGAGGCATCTGGACTACGGCGGGCGGCTGCAGCTGATGGACTTCCTCGTGATGATAGCGAAGGCCGACGGCAAGGTGGAGTCAGCCGAGATAGCAGCCTTGAAGGAGCTCGCCGGCTGGCTGCAGGTGCCGGCACAGCAGGTGGACTCGATGCTGCACCTCAACGGCACGTGTGCCGACGACGACTACAAGGTGCTGGGTGTCAGTCCGCAGGCCACCGACGAGGAGTTGAAGCGTGCCTACCGCAAGCTGGCCTTGGAGCATCATCCTGACCGTGTGGCAAAGCTGGGCGAAGACGTGCGACGTGCTGCCGAGAAGAAGTTCCAGGAAATCAATGCTGCCAAGGAGCGCATCTGGAAGGCAAGGGGACTATAGCACATCATCCCCATTTTTAGGTATTAAGTAAAAAACATGAGCGTGACATTTTGTAGTGTCATTTTTATTGACTACCTTTGCCGTTTGTAGAAAAGGGAGACAATAATACTATGAGACTATCCGAGCTGAAGACAGGCCAACAGGGCGTCATCGTGAAGGTGTATGGACACGGCGGATTCCGCAAGCGCATCGTCGAGATGGGCTTCATCAAGGGGAAGACCGTGGAAGTGTTGCTGAATGCGCCGCTGCAAGATCCTGTCAAATATAAGGTGATGGGCTACGAGGTGAGCCTGCGCCGCCATGAGGCAGAGCTGATAGAATTAGTGGAGCTGACCCACCCCCAGCCTCTCCCTGCAGGGAGGGAAGAAGATACCCCTGCTACAGATGAACTTGGCCTTCAAAGTCATTTCTCCCCTCCCTCTCAAGAAGGGGCTGGGGATGGGTCTGCTCTTCATCATGCCCTTCGCCAGCGCCGTACCGTCAATGTGGCTCTCATCGGCAATCCTAACTGCGGCAAGACGTCGCTCTTCAACTTTGCCAGCGGTGCCCACGGACGTGTGGGCAACTACAGCGGTGTCACCGTCGATGCCTCCGAAGCCCACGCCTCGATGTTCGGCTACGAATTCAACCTCATCGACCTGCCAGGCACCTATTCCCTTTCCTGCTATTCGCCCGAGGAGCTTTATGTGCGCAATTACCTGCAGGAGCAGATGCCCGACGTGGTCATCAACGTCATTGACTCCAGCAACCTGGAGCGCAACCTCTATCTCACCACGCAGCTCGTTGACATGGACTTGCGTGTGGTGGGTGCCTTGAACATGTATGATGAGTTTGAGCGTCGCGGCGACCATGTCGACCTGAAGACGCTGGGCACCCTCTTCGGTATGCCGATGGTGCCCACGTCGTTCAAGAGCGGCGAGGGCGTGAAGGAGCTCTTCCGTGCCGTCATTCAGGTCTATGAGGGTCGCAGCCATGAGGCCCGCCACCTGCACATCAACTACGGACACGAGATAGAGGATGGCATCAAGTACATACAGAAATGGCTGAAAGCATCGCCTCTGCCTCCCTCGCTCAGCACGCGCCACTTAGCCATCAAGCTCTTGGAGGGCGACAACGACATTGAGCAGCTGGTAAAGAAACATGTAGAGGATGCCGACTTCCAACAGATTGAGAAGGCCCGCCTGCGTGCCTCCCTGCGTGTGCAGGAGGAGACGGGCGACGATGCCGAGACAGCCATCATGGATGCGAAGTACGGCTTCATCAACGGTGCCCTGACAGAGGCCGGCTATCTCACAGGAACGAAAGAGGACACCTACCGCATGACACACCTCATAGACGGCGTGCTGTCGAACAAATACGTGGGATTCCCCATCTTCTTCGCCATTCTCTTCGTCATGTTCCAGACCACCTTCGCTCTGGGGCAATATCCTATGGACTGGATAGATGCTGGCGTGGGCAAGCTGGGCGAATGGGTGGAGAGCACGCTGACCGACGGGCCCTTGCGCTCCATGCTGGTCGACGGCATCATCGGCGGTGTGGGTGCTGTCATCGTCTTCCTGCCCCAGATATTAATATTGTACCTGTTCATATCCTTTATGGAGGACTCGGGCTACATGGCCCGTGCTGCGTTCATCATGGACCGTCTGATGCACAAGATGGGCCTGCACGGCAAGTCGTTCATCCCGCTCATCATGGGCTTCGGCTGCAACGTGCCCGCCGTCATGGCCACGCGAACTGTGGAGAGCCGCCGCTCCAGGCTTATCACTATGCTGGTGCTGCCGTTCATGTCGTGCTCGGCGCGCCTGCCCATCTACATCATGATTACCGGCATCTTCTTTGCACCGCAATGGCGATCGTGGGTGATGATCTCACTCTACGTCATAGGCATTATGATGGCCGTCGTGGTGAGCAAGATTTTGAGCAAGTTTGTCTTCAAAGGCGAAGACACACCCTTTGTTATGGAGCTGCCGCCTTACCGCTGGCCTACGGCGAAAGCCTGCGCCCGTCACACGTGGGAGAAGGGCAAGGAATACCTGAAGAAGATGGGCGGCGTCATCCTTGTGGCCAGCATCATCGTGTGGGCATTGGGCTATTTCCCCCACAACGAGGCCCTCGACGACTCCGCACAACAGGAGCAGAGCTACATCGGGCGCATGGGAAAGGCCGTCGAGCCCGTGTTCCGTCCGCAGGGCTTCAATTGGAAGCTCGACGTGAGCCTCATTGCCGGAGTGGGTGCAAAGGAGATTGTGGCTTCCACGATAGGTGTGCTCTATAGCGGCGACGACTCATTTGCCGACGACGACTCGTTCAGCGACGACAATGCGAAATACACCCGTCTGCGCCAATTGATGCTCGCTGATGGCATCACGCCCCTCTCGGCCTATTGCTATCTGCTCTTCATCCTGCTCTATTTCCCCTGCATAGCCACCATTGTGGCCATCAAGAACGAGACGGGCTCCTGGCGTTGGGCCACCTTCGCCGCCGTCTACACCACCATCGTGGCATGGGTGGTTTCCGCCCTTGTCTATCAGGTGGGATGCCTCCTGGCATGATGCTTCTATCTCTCGCATGTCACCCGAAAGGCCGCTGACAAAATCCAAATGTATTATTAGAGGCTCATGTTGAAGATTGTGGATATCATCAGCAAGGGAATGGTAACCATAGATAGTTATGATTCGGCTCGAAGCTCCTCAACCAGCGCATCAAGTGTTTTCAGGTTTTTACCTGCAAATCGTCCTTCCTGAACTTCACTGAAACCCTTTGTGATCGTTTCTGTGATAAATGCCTTTTCTGCCTCAACCTCATGAGGAGATGCAATCATTTTGTCTATGGTCACGCCTTTAATTGCACCTAATATTTTCTTCAGGCTGGGAATAAGGCTTGCATCCTCAATATTTAATACTAGGCCATTATATATGATTTGACCCCACCCCCTGCCCCTCCCCTTTGTGAAAGGGAGGGGAGTGCCTACGGAGTCGCACCTATCAGGCATTTATCCCACCCCTAACATCCAATGAAAGTACATGTGGGCGCAGCAATCCCCTCCCAAAGCCACCCTCTCCCTTTGGAGAGGGGCTGGGGGTGAGGCCCGGGGAGGGGGGCAGGGGTGGGGTCAGTATTGTTTTTATGGTATTTGGTAATCTTGGGGTCAAATAGTATATAATTGCCTTTTTTTATTTTTATTGTCGAATGCAAGTACCTTCGGCGACAGCCACCCCGACCCTTTTAAGGGGTGGGGTCAATATCTTTTCATCTCTTTAAAGAATAATTTGAGGAAAAATGAAGCAGATACGAAGTTTTTTTTTAATTTTGCACCAAAATACCAAATATGGATGATCAATGACTGACGACAATGTCGTGCTGCCCGCTGGTTGGTGAGCGAAACGATCATAGAATAAAGTATGAAATATCAAGAGGAGATACACAGCTGTCAGGAACTGATGGAATATATCCAGCAGGTGGGATTCCTTCCCCTGTTGGACAGCGGCATCGCAGGCTATTCGGCAGAAGCTGTGGTCGACGACGACTGCCGCTATGTGGTGTTTGCAGATGGCGGATGGGACTGGCCACTATGGAAATGGAAAGGACCCATCATTCAGGAGGGCATCTGCGTGTATGGGAAGTTCTTCGCTTCCAAGGCAGGATTCATCAGCCGCGAGTGGTGGCCCGACTTCTGCAACTACCGACGCTCGAAGCATCCGCGACCAACAGAGGGCAGCATCGAGGAAGCCATCCTGCTGACGCTTCAGGAGCACGGCAGTCTGATAACACGCGAACTACGGGCAGCCTGTGGCTTCACTGGCTCGAAGATGCGCAGCAGGTTCGATGCCTTCGTCACCCGTCTGCAGATGGCCTGCCGCATCGTCACTGAGGATTTTGTCTATCCCCTCGACAAGCACAACAACGAGTACGGATGGGGATGGGCTTTGCTCACCACGCCTGAACAGTTACTAGGCCGCAACCATTGCAAGTGTCCGCATACGCCAGAGGAATCCTACCAACGCCTGCACGCACACTTCCACTCCATCGTGCCTGAGGCTACCGACAAACAAATAGCGAAACTCTTAGGTTAATACCATTAAAGGATAAAAATATGAACTACAATATCAACGATTTTGAAATCATGGCCCCTGTGGGGTCGCGCGAAAGTCTGGCCGCCGCCATCCAGGCAGGTGCCAATTCCATCTACTTCGGCATCGGCCAGCTCAATATGCGGTCGCACTCAGCCAATCCGTTCACCATCGACGATCTCCGCGAAATCGCACAGACTTGTCAGGAGCACGGCATCAAGACCTACCTCACCGTGAACACCATCATCTACGGCGAGGACATCGAGACGATGCACCAGATTGTGGACGCTGCCCGCGAGGCCAACATCACGGCCATCATTGCCAGCGATGTGGCGGTGATGACCTATTGCAACCGTGTAGGGGTGGAGGTGCATCTTTCCACGCAGCTCAACATCTCGAACATTGAGGCTCTGCGCTTCTAT
>JAEEPZ010000174.1 GCA_016285055.1 Prevotella sp. | reverse complement strand
TAACTCCCTTAACTCCTCTAACTCCAAAACCTTGAAGGTTTTATTTCATCGGCTTGATGGTCACCACGCGGTCGTAGGCGGCGGGCTTCACTCTGTATTCGTCGAGGACGTAGACACAGGTGCAGCCCACGCCTGTGGTGGCGTAGTCGATATTGAGGGTGTAGCGGTCGGGCTGTGGCTGCAGCTGATAGGTGAACTGGCTCTTGGTGAGGTTGTCGGTGGTGAAGGGATAGGCGTTGAAGTTGAAATGCTCGTTCATGGCTATCTGCACGCCGTGGCCGTCGCCGTCTGATAGCTGTACATAGCGGTTGTCGGTGCGCAGCCCATAGTCCTGGGGCATGAGGTAAGGCTCGTACATCTGTTCCACCGTGCTGCTCCATACGCCCACCTGGTATCCTGTCTTGCGGTCGGGGTAGTTCTCCTCGGGGCCACGTCCGTACCAGGTGATATGGTCGAAGTCATTGGCCACCTGGGTAGTGAAGCCGATGCGTGGTAGCATCTCCGGCAGTCGACCCTGGGGACTCAGATGATTGTAGATCTTCACGGTGCCGTCGTCGAAGAAATGATAGGTGTAGTCTATCGAGAATCCTGCCAGCTGGACGCCTGAGATGTAGAGGTCGAGGGCTCCGTAGGAGGAGGTGCCCACCTGCACCAGCTGGCTGACACGTACGGTGGCACTGCCCTCTCCGCTCATTCCCCCATCGGAGGGAGTGAGGGGTGTTTTCATGCGCACTTCGGTGGGTACGATGCGCAGCTGCTGCACGCCCTTGGAGTACCATAGCGTGGCCACCTGGTTGCCGTAGCCCTCGGCATAGCCGCCATTGACGCGGTAGGCATCCCACGAGTCGAACTCGTTGGCCAGAGGTGCACGCCAGAGGTTGAACTCTATGGGCGACTTCAGCATGGGCTTGCCTGCCACCTCTATCTGCTCCAGGCAACCTGTCTGCTTGCTGATGACGTAGCGGAAACCGTTGCCGCTGATGGTGATGTGAGTGTCGCTTTCCTTAGTGTTGAGTGTTGAGTGTTGAGAGTTGAGAGATGAGAGTTGAGCGTTGAGAGATGAGTGTTGAGCGTTGAGGGTCGAGTGTTGAGAGTTGAGTGTTGAGGGTTGAGCGTTGAGAGATGCAGGGGCAGGGATATTCCATGATGTAAGCTCCAGCTGGTCCCAGGCCACCTCATGTCCGCGTTTGGCCCACAGTTGGTCTCTCTTCAGCGTGGAGGTAATCGTCACGCGGTATTCCTTGCCAGGAACGATGGCGGGCTTGTGATAAGGAATGCGCACCACCTGTGACTGCTGCGGTGCGGTGTCAAACTGTATGTCGCCCTCTTCTACAATGTCGCCGTCGGCCATCAAGGCCCAGTGGGAGGCATACTGCGAGAGGTCGGTGAAGAACAGACGGTTGGTGACCTCTGCCTCGCCCGTCTCGGCATTGAGCAGACGTATGCTCAGTGGCTGCGTGGTCCACTTCATCTGCTTCATCTCGGGCTGCACGGTGCGGTCGGGCCAGATGCAGCCGTAGGTGCGCATGTTGCCGCCAATGGTGTAGAAGGTGCCCTCGTCGCCATTGCCGTCGAAGGTGAGGTAGAGCACGGCATCCTCGGCGCGGCCCTCGCCATCGGCCAGACAGCGGCTGTAGATGGCCACATTGTCCATCTGGGCATCGGCGGTATAAGTGGTCATGGGGTCTATGGCGTGGTTGCCGGCTATGCGCCCTATGTTAACGGGGTAGGGGAAGTTGCTCAGCATGCCGCGCTCGCCGCCACCGTTGCGTGGCCCTCGCCGCTGGTTGCCTTGGTCGGGGGCAGCGGTCTTCTCGGTGCCCTTCAGCTGTCCGTCGATGTAGAGCTTCATCTCCTTGCTGTCCCACGAGGCCGTCACGTGGTGCCAGTTGCCCACCCAGTCGGCAGGCAGGTCTACGTCGAGTGTGTGCTTCTGTCCGGAGTGCAGATAGAACTGCAGCTTCTCGTTGCCCCGCTGCACGACGCCGAACTGCGTGTTGCCCTTTGTGACGTAGGGTGCACCCTCGTAGGTGCCGCTCAGCTTGCCGGGCTTGACGTCGAAGCTGATGGTGAGCTCTTTGCTCGACAGCTCTACGTTCTGGCTGCGATACACCTCCACCCACTCGTCATGGCCGCTGAGGTGCAGCACGCCCTTCTCCACCTTGGCATTGCCCATGAGGTGGGCGGGCGTGTGGTAGGGCGAGCTGTCGGTCAGCGGACGGATGTGCTCCGTCAGTCCCGGGTTGACGAAGTCCCAGATGGCACCGCCCATCAGTCGCGGATGACGGCGGATGACGGCCCAGTATTCATCGAGGCCGCCGCCGGCATTGCCCGCCACCGACAGGTATTCGTCCATGAACGAGGGTCGCGGGTCTTGCTCCTCGGGCACCATCGCCGTGTTCATCTCCAGCTCGTAGGGGGTGGGGTAGCGTGGTCCGATGATGTCCTCGCCGGGATGGGCGTAGGCATTGCCGCCATACATGAAATAGCGGGTGGGGTCGAGGCGCTTGCCTTCTTTCACCACCTCGGTGATCAGCGGGCCTTCGCCGCTCTCGTTGCCTGCGCTCCAGAAGAGCACGCAGGGATGGTTGCGGTCGCGGAGCACCAGCTTTTGCACACGCTCCAGGTACATCTCACGGAATCGCTGGTTGCTGGAAATAAACTCCGTGGCGTGAGCCTCGGTGCCGGCCTCGTCGATGATGTAGAGTCCATACTCGTCGGCCAGCTCGAGATACTTGTTCACGGGAGGATAGTGCGAGGTGCGTACAGCGTTGAAGTTGTGCTGCTTCAGTATTTCCATGTCCTTGCGTATGGTGGCTTCGTCCATGGCATGTCCCAGCTCGGGGTGCTGCATGTGGGTGTTGATGGCGTTCACTTTGATGGGCTGTCCGTTGAGGTAGAACGTCTGATGCCGAATCTCCGTCTCCTTGAATCCCATCTTGCTTTCGATGGTCTGCATCACCGTGCCAGCCTCGTTGAGCAGCTCCAGCTTCAGCCCGTAGAGCACTGGCGTCTCGCAGGTCCACTTGTCGGGGTTGGCGATGAGGGCTGAGAGCTCCACCGTCTTCTTACCCTTGCCGTCGATAGTGAAGCGGTCGGTGGTGAGCTGCTTCACCTGCCGTCCTTCCTTGTCGGTCAGCGTGGCTCGCACGGCGTAGGCGGCGCTGCCTTCCTCGTATTTCTTCACGTCGACAGCCAGTCGGAGCGTGGCGTCGCGGTACTGGTCGTCGAGGTCGGTGGTGACATACCAGTCGAACAGTCGGGTCTTCGGCGTGGCATAGAGTGTCACATCGTCGAAGATGCCTGCCAGTCGCCAGTAGTCCTGCCCTTCGAGATAGTAGCCGTCGCTGTATTTCAACACACAGACAGCCAGCGTGTTCTTGCCAGGCCGCAGGTAGGGGGTGACGTCATACTCCGCGGGCTCCTGTCCGCCTTCGTTGTAGCCCACCTGCTGGCCGTTCATCCAGATGAACGAAGCACTCTGCGCCTTCTCCAAGCGCAAGAACACCTGCTGTCCCTTCCACTGTGCGGGCAGGGTGAAGGTCTTGCGGTAGGCTCCCGTGGGGTTGTAGTCTCTGGGCACGAAGGGCGGGTTGGCCCTGAAAGGTGCCGGCACATTGCGGAACTGCGCATCGCCGTAGCCCTCCATCTCCCAGTTGATGGGCACACGGATGGTGCGCCACTTGCTGTCTTTGTAATTCGTGGCAAAGAACTGCTGCGGCACTTCCTCGGGCGTGTTGGCAAAACAGAACTTCCACTGTCCGTTGAGCGACAGGTGGTCGGGAGCCAGGTAGTAGGCATGGCCCTCCTCCTGGCCTTCCTCGAAGACGGAGGTGTTCTCAATGTACTCATAAAGATGTTCCAGATACTGGGCGTTCAGCTGCATCGAACAGGCAGCGAACAGGCAGAGTGCAAGTCTTCTTGTGTTCATGTGGATGATTATTGAATGTTTCGTTGACTCGTCGGTTGCATTACGATTGCAAAATTACGCAGAATAATTCATTTCTGCTTCTTTTTTACTCGTTTTTTTCTCAGAAAAGGATTATTTCCCTTTATCCGCGGCTGGCGCCGACCATGATGCGCAGGGTCTCCGCCGCTCCCCCTGTACACTTCTTGCCGGCTTTCCGCGTGAACAACGTAGTGATGCCGTCCATACAGGAACAGAAGAAAAAGACAGGAATCATCCAAGTTAGGGACGGGGGGAGCGGCTGTATGTTAAATAAGTATAACGACAGAACAGAAAAATTGATTCTCGCCCCGCAAATCTTAAATCATTTTGTACCTTTGCGGACTAATCGAATAAAAAACACATTTTTATCTCTTATATTTTAATACACACTATGTCAAACAACAAAGAAAAACTCTTCACCGAGTTCCAGGCGCCTACCAAACAAGAGTGGCTGGACAAGATTGAGGTTGACCTGAAAGGGGCCGACTTCCAGAAAAGGCTCGTGTGGAGAACGAATGAAGGTTTTAACGTACAGCCTTTCTACCGTCGCGAGGACTTGAAGGACCTGAAGACTCCCGACGCCTTGCCCGGCGAGTTCCCCTTCGTGCGTGGCAACAAGAAAGACAACAACGAGTGGTATGTCCGTCAGAACATTGTGGTGACCGACCCTGCCGAGGCCAACAAGAAAGCCCTCGACATTCTGATGAAGGGCGTCGACAGCATCGGCTTCAAGCTGGGCCACGCTGAGCTCAGCGCCGAGTTCATCGAGACGCTGCTCAAGGACATTCGCCTGGACTGCGTGGAGGTGAGCTACCGCGCTTGCCTGCGCCACGCCATGCAGCTGGCCGACCTGCTCGTGGCCTACATCGAGAAGATGGGCTACGACAAGGAGAAGATTGTGGGCGGCCTGGGCTTCGACCCCATCGAGCGTATGCTGATGAAGGGCAAGGACAGCACGATGCTGTTGCCCGACATGCCGAAGCTGGTGGAGAAGCTGAAAGACCTGCCCCAGCTGCGCTGCGTCATGGTGCACAGCGACCTGCTGAACAACAGCGGCGCCTACATTGTGCAGGAGATGGGCTACGCCCTGGCTTGGGGCAACGAGTACCTGCAGCAGCTGGTGGACGCCGGCATCGACGCCGACCTGGCTGCCAGCAAGATCAAGTTCTACATGGGCATCTCGGAGAACTATTTCATGGAGATAGCCAAGTTCCGCGCTGTCCGTATGCTGTGGGCACAGATTGTGAAGCAGTATGAGCCAAAGAACGACGACAGCTGCAAGATGATTATCAACGCCTCGACCTCGACCTACAACCAGACGCTGTTCGACAGCTACGTCAACCTGCTGCGCTCGCAGACGGAAGCCATGAGCGCCGCTCTGGCTGGTGTGCACTCAATGGTGGTCACTCCGTTTGATGCTCCCTACGAGAAGCCGACCGACTTCAGCGAGCGCATAGCCCGCAACCAGCAGCTCATCATCAAGGAAGAGAGCCATTTCGACCGCATCGTCGACCCGGGTGCAGGCTCCTATTACATCGAGCACCTCACCGACGCTCTGGCCCAGGAGGCCTGGAAGCTGTTCCTGAAGGTGGAAGACGAGGGTGGATTCCTCGCTGCCGTCAAGGCCGGAACGGTGCAGGAAGACATCAACGCCACCAACGCCAAGCGTCACGGCGACGCTGCCAAGCGCAAGGAGTTCCTGCTGGGCACCAACCAGTTCCCCAACTTCACCGAGAAGAGCGAGGGCAAGGAGCCGCTGGTATGCGACTGCAAGGCCACTCACGCTGACGACGCCGACGTGCCCGCCCTGAAGACCAGCCGCATGGCTTCCGACTTCGAGGCCCTGCGTCTGGCTACGGAGAAGGCAGAGAAGGTGCCCGTCGCCTTCATGCTCACCATTGGCAACTTGGCCATGCGTCAGGCTCGTGCACAGTTCTCGTGCAACTTCCTGGCCTGTGCCGGTTACAAGGTCATCGACAACCTCGGCTTCAAGACCGTGGAGGAAGGCGTCGACGCTGCCCTCGAGGCCGGTGCCGACATCGTGGTCATCTGCTCCAGCGATGATGAGTATGCCGAGTATGCCATCCCCGCTTTCCAGTACCTCAATGGCCGTGCCATGTTCGTGGTGGCCGGTGCTCCCGCCTGCATGGAAGACCTCAAGGCCGCCGGCATCGAAAACTACATTCACGTCCGTTGCAACGTGCTTGAGACTTTGAAAGAATATAATCAGAAACTTGGTATCTAAAGAATAGGAGACTTGAATTATGCGTAAACAGTTTAAAGATATTGATATCTATGCAGGCATCAAGGCTCAGGATGGTGCCAAG
>JAEEPZ010000004.1 GCA_016285055.1 Prevotella sp. | reverse complement strand
GCCGACCTATTAGCAGGGATTGGGTTGAACAGTCCTGAAGGGACGACAGAACTCGGGGAACAAACAGACTTAATTAGCAACGTCACTATGTCATCATTCCATCCGTACAGGTCGCAATGATTTCATGTTCTGTCGCCCCGTCTTAGCACGGAATACGTTGTTGTGAGCGAGATGTTACTGGCCCAGCAGAATTTTGTTGGCCTCAGCCTGCAGCTCTTCTGCCTTCTTGCGGGCTTTCTCCAGGTCTTTCTCAGCCTTCTCGGCATCCTTGCGAGCCTTCTCAGCCCTGTTGCGAGCCTTCTCCAGTGCCTTCTCAGCCTTCACCACGTCTTTCTTGGCCTTGTCGGCTTTGGCCAGAATCTTTGCTTCCTTCTTCTTGGCGTCAGCAGCCTGCTGCAAGTCCTGATCGACACCCGTCACAGGGGTCTTCTCTTCAACGTCAGTGCGGGCCTGTACACCCTGAGCCATCATCAGCGACATGGCCAAGACAGCTCCCATCATGATTTTCTTCATTTCTTGAAAAATATTTTAATGGTTAAACATGTGAACTCTCTCTAAAGTTGCAGTAATCGTGTAAAGATGCCCGGGAAATGCGCCTCCAGCTCTACGGGCTGACGGAAGAGGCCAAAGACGGCACTGCCACTGCCACTCATGGCACTGTAGGCAGCTCCCAGCTCGTAGAGGCGTTCTTTCACCTGCCCTATCTCGGGATGTATGGCAAAGACACTCTGCTCGAAGTCGTTCACCAGCTCATGGCGCCACTCTTCCACGGGCAGCCCCATGACGATGTCACGGCAATTGCGCACAGGGCGCCGGGGCTGGACAAGCGAGAAAGCCTCTTTGGTGGAGACAGCGATGTCGGGCCGCACCACAGCGAGGAACCATCCGCTGAGGTCGAGGTCCACCAGCTGCAAGCGCTCGCCTATCCCTTCGGCGTATGCCGGGCGGTGAACGATGAAGAAGGGACAGTCGGCACCTAAGCGTGCGGCACGGTCTATGAGCTGCTCCTGCGTGAGGCCCAGCTGCGCCAGCTCGTTCATCATCAGCAGCATGGACGCGCCGTCGCTGCTGCCACCGCCCATGCCTGCCTGCGTGGGGATGGCCTTATATAGATGAATATGTACGCGCGCCATGTCGGGCCACTCCTGCTTCAGCATGTTGTAGGCTCTCACCACGAGGTTTTTCTGCTCGTCGCCCGTGTCAAAGCGCAGGGCAGCATGGACGGTGTCCGTCCGCGCCAATCCGCTGCTGACTTTCACGTCGCAATCAATAGCAGAAGGAAAACGCACATCCATGGGCTGCACTTCCAATGCGTCGCATAACGGCACCGGATAGAACACCGTTTCAAGGTCGTGATAGCCGTCACTGCGCTTAGCCACCACATTCAAACCCAAGTTGATCTTCGCCTGTGGGAATAGTATCATGCTGCAAAATTACAAAAAGAAGAAGAAAGAGCCAAGGAAAAACAAATAAAAAAAACAGGGAAAAAAGTAAAAACAGCATCTAAAACATCATCTTTATACAAAAAACAGTGCGCAGCCCCTTCCCCTCCTTTTCCAAACTACTCTTTATACACATCTTGGGGGGGCAGCCCTGAAGAGGCGACGGAATACAGGGATTGAGTTGAACAGCCCTGGGGTGGATGCACAACAGCGTGGTGTTTCTGGCTGCGGCCACCGTGTTTGTGCCTCTTGCCATCTTCACGTCGGGCTATACGCTGGTGCTGTTCAGTGTAATCCTGTTCGGAGCCATCTACTATTGCATCTTACACTTCTACCGCTACTCGGTGAGTGCCACGCCGCAGCTGGTCGACGAGGCGGACATGTCGGAACTGCCGATAGCTTCCGAGACACTACTCACGGAAGAAGCCGACAGTCAAGCGACGGAACAAGCGGAGACGAGCAACGCCATGCCTCATCACGTAGAGGAGGCGGTGGCTCTGTGGACTAAGCGTAAGGGATACCTGCACAAGAAGGCGACGCTGCAGCGTGTTGCCAACGAGATGGACGTGACGCGCAACCAGTTGACGGCATGGCTGAAGAACACTGACAGGGTCTTCAACCATTGGATCAACAGCCTGCGCATAGAGGAGGCGAAGCGTCTGCTCAAGGAACATCCCAATTGGACGAACGACAGCATCGCCAACGCCTGCGGCTTCGGCAGCCGCTCCTACTTCCAAACGGTCTTCAAGGAAAATACCGGCATGACGCCCGCACAGTTTGTGGAGAGAGACGAAAGCCAGTAAGGCATTGCCTTTCATCAGCCTATCTCAACGCGGAGAACACAGCGGGGGCAGGCCGGAAATTGTCCGAAGGCTTCGGACTGTTCGTCCGAAGGCTTCGGACAGTCAGTCCGAAGGCTTCGGACAATTCGTCCGAAGGCTTCGGACGAAATGTAAGGAGTGTAAAGGGAAATGATTCTTTGCTTTGTCAGTAGGGAGGTGTGCACGAATACGTGCACCACGCAACCCTTTGGCGGGGCAAGGCGATTCAGCCCCTTACCACATTGACGGGCTTTCCATCGAGGAATGCCTTCACATTATGGATGGCGACCTGAATCAGACGGCAGCGGGCCTCTGTGGTGGCCCATGCTATATGCGGTGTGAAAAATGCTTTCGGCTGTTTCAGCAGCGGATGGTCAGCCTTGGGCGGTTCCTCGGTCAGCACGTCTGCACAAAATGCCGCCAGACGGTTCCCGGCCAATGCCTCGGCCACTGCCTCATCGTCGACCAGCGGGCCACGGCCAGTGTTGATAAGAATGGCTGTCGGCTTCATCCTTCTGAGGGTGTCGGCATTGATGAGATGGCGTGTGCTCTCGGTGAGTGGACAATGCAGCGAGAGTACGTCGGACTGCTCCAGCAGTTCTTCCATCGATGCCTTGATGATGTTGGGCGGCAGGGCATCTGCGGCTTTGCTGGTCACCGCTCTCACGCTCATGCCGAGAGCGAGGGCCACCTGGGCGACGCGCAGCCCTATGTGCCCCAGTCCCACAATGCCAAAAGTCTTGCCCGCCAGCTCCATGTGTGGATAGTCCCAATAGCAGAAGTCGGGATTGTCCGCCCACCGTCCGTTGCGGTTTTCTGCTGCATAGTGGTCGATGCGGTTCGTCACGTTCAGCAGATGTGCGAACACCATCTGCGTAACGCTCTCTGTGCTGTAAGCAGGCACATTGGTCACGGTAATGTTTCTTTCGCGAGCCGCCGCCATATCCACTACGTTATAGCCTGTTGCCAGCACGCCAATATACTTGAGGCGAGGCAGCTGTGCGATGACTTCGCTGCTGAGAACGACTTTGTTGGTCAGCACTATGTCTGCATCGGCAGCCCTTGCCACCGTCTCACCGGGCTTTGTGCGGTCGTACACCGTCACCTGGCCCAAGGCCTCCAGCTCGTTCCACGACAGGTCGCCGGGGTTGGCCGTATAGCCATCAAGTATCACAATCTTTGGCATAAGCAAATATTCAAAATGGAAGTAAAAATGGAAGTAAAAATGGAAGTAAAAATGGAAGTAAAATTGGAAGTAAAATTGGAAGTTAAAATGGAAGTTAAAAAGGACAATAGTTATTACGCTGTCAACAATGTTGCGCCACCACTATTCGTTCTTCATCAGGTCTTCGTCACGCTTGAGGAGCGAGGATTGCTCTACGACCGTTGAGAGGTGACGCCATGCAGCGCTGTAGACATCGACGACCCGCTCCGCCTGCTTGTCGTTCAGTTGATAAGTGCGCACTACGCGTATGACCTGCAAGCTGCTGTCCACGGGCTCGGTGACGCTGACAGTCTTCATGTCAACGCGCAGCACATGGCTCATACGGATGGAGAGGCTGTCGGGCGTCAGGGCGGTCATCTCGCTCTTGCTGTCCAACAGGTTGGTGACCTCGGCCTTCATGTTGGCTTCCATGAAGTCGATCATGTCCAGGCGGTTGTTGGTGGTGAGATAAGGCATGAGCGAGTCGGGCATGGCCTTGAAGAGGTCGGCCATCCCATCTCCCCTTGAGGTGAGGGCGATGGCCCATAGTAACAGAAAGAGTATTTTCTTCATAGTCGTAATATAATATCGTAAGCTAATGGCAGGCGCTTGCCGATGCTTGTTGCTATGACTGATGCGCCCTGGCTGTCGGCTTCCTCCTTGAGTAGTGCTGCCATGATGCCGGCGTTGCGGTCGTCGAGGTGGCTGATGGGTTCGTCGGCCAATAGGAAGTCGAAAGGCTGCACGAGTGCGCGCATCAAAGCCACACGCTGCTGCTGTCCGAAAGACATTCGCCCCACCTTGGCCGTCAGCTTGTCGGCAATGCCTAAACGCTCGAACCACTGCTCTATCTGCTGTCGGCTCTTGTGGTGTGTCAGCTTGTTCTTGATGTCCACGTTCTCGAAAGCGGTAAGCTCGGGAAAGAGACGCAGCTCCTGGAAGAGGCAGCTGACATGACGCTGTCGCAGCTTGCTCCAGTCGGCCACGGAATATTGACGGGCATCGCGGCCGTCGAAGAGCACCTGCCCTGTGTAGTCGTGCCGATAGCCGAGGATATAACTGCAGAAGGTGCTCTTGCCCCTGCCGCTGTCGGCCTCTATCAGGTAGTGACGGCCTCGCTCGAAGGAGATGTCGTGGAGCCAGATGTCAGAAGTAGCCCCCCTTTCGTCCCCCGAGGGGGACACTCTTGCTGGCAAGCCCGGCTTTAAGTCAGATGAAGCCCCCTCGGGGATAGTAGGAGGAGCTTGAAAGACATGCGGCAGGACGTTAAGGAATTGTATGTTGTTCATTGTTGTGACAGTTGCATCATCATCACTGTTGCGAGGCCGGCCGTCTCGGTGCGCAGTCGGCTCTTGCCCAAGTCAACGGAGACGAAGCCCGCATCAACCGCCATGCGCACCTCGTCGATGGAGAAGTCGCCCTCGGGGCCGATGAGGACGAGAAGACCCTCCCCCGTTCCCTCCATGCAGGGAGGGGGGCAAATACCTGGCAAGCCCGGAGAATCTGCCTCTGAGACAATCAAGCGAGAAGAATCTGCCTCCAAGGTGGTCAAACCCGAAGAATCTGCCTCCAAGGTAATGTCTCCCCTCCCTGCAGGGAGGGGCTGGGGGTGGGTCTTCAGCTCCTCAAACAGATTCACTCTCGGTACCTCGTCGTAGCAGTGGGCTATGTAGCGGCGGCCTGTGGTGTGCTGGGAGATGAAGGTCTTGAAGTCCTGCATCTCGTTGACGACAGGCTTCCAGGCTTTGCGGCTCTGCTTCATGGCCGAGATGACAATCTTGTCTAAGCGCGGCATCTTCACCACATGGCGTTCGGAGAAACGGCAGTCGAGCAGCGACAGCTCGTCGAAGCCCACCTCGGTGGCTTTCTCTGCCAGCCACTCGATGCGCTCCATCATCTTTGTGGGAGCGATGGCTAAGTGCAAGTGTCCCTGCCAAGTAGGCTGTTGGGGCAACGTCTGAAGTATCTGGTAAAAGCAATGCTTTCCGCTGGTCATGGTGACGGCCGCACGAAAGAATGTGCCTTGCCCGTCCATCAGCATCATCTCGTCGCCCTCCTTCAGGCGGAGGACGCGCAAGGCATGTGTCGTCTCCTCCTCAGGGAGTTCATTCATGGCAGCTGCCTGAGGAACATAGAAATAGCGTTCTTCCTTCATTTGCGACTATTGATTTCGTCACGCAGCTTTGAAGCCAGCTCATAATTCTCTTCCTCCACAGCGTTGTCCAAAGCTGCTTTCAGATGTGTCATGTCAAGAGAGTTGATGGGTATCTGCACACCTTGCGCCTTCTCGTCGAAGGGTGTGCTCTGACGCTCCATGAGCCGTTCCTCAATGTAGAGTGGCACATGGGAAATGATGCTGAGCAGCACGGCGTCACTGATACGTATGCGCACGCTGTCGCCGCTCTTTGTGTCCATCAGCATGACCTGATACTGACCGTCGAAGACCCCCACGATGAGCATCTCGTAAGTAGAAGGCAACAGCTGCAGCAAGGCCTCGGGCAACATGATGCGCGTTGCCTGCCGGTTGCCCTGAAGACGCAGCAGCAGCTGGCGGGTGATGTCAGCATCGCACACCACTGAGAGGGCACGGCGGCGCGCCTCGTCGGTCAGCATGACGACGGACATCTCCTCGCTGGACGATATTTGCTGCAGGCTCTCGAATCTCAATAGTGTGCGACGCATCTTGGTGATTGGTTTAATTGACTGAACCCCTACCCTACTTCTTCTCAGGCTTAAAGACCAAGGCGAAGCTGACGCCAACGACCAATGCGAAGGCAGCGAAGATGAACCAGCAAGTCTGCCATTCGCCCAACAGATAGTCGCCCTGCCACGAGCAGTATTTGTTGACTATCTCGCCAGCCACCAGCGTACCGACGGTAGCACCGATGCCATTGGTCATCATCATGAACAGGCCCTGCGCCGAAGCCTTGACACTGGGGGCACACTCCTGGTCGACAAAGATGCCGCCAGAGACATTGAAGAAGTCGAAGGCCACACCATAGACGACACATGACAGGATGAAAAGCAGCACGCCAGGCATAGCGGGATTGCCAAGGCCGAAAAATCCGAAGCGGAACACCCATGCGAACATAGACATGAGCATGACCACCTTGATGCCGAAGCGCTTGAGGAAGAAGGGAATCATGAGGATGCAGAGAGCCTCGCTAATCTGTGAAATAGACGTCAGCAGCGTGGCATTGTTGGCGGCGAAGGTGTCGGCAAAGGCTGGGTCGCCCTTGAAACTGGTGATGAATGGCCCGGCATAGCCATTGGTCACCTGCAGACACATGCCTAAGAGTGCGGAGAAGATGAAAAACAGCGCCATCTTCTTCGTCTTGAACAACTTGAAAGCACTCAGGCCCAGCGTCTCAGCCAGCGAGGCAGCCTTCTCTTTTTTCGTCAGCCTGCACTCAGGCAGCGTGAAGCAGTAGGCGAAGAGCACAAGACTGAGCAGGCCGGAAACGAAGAACTGCATGTAGGTGTATTGGAACTTGTGGCTGTTCTCGGCGAAAGTGAACGTGAAACTGCCGTCCTCCCACACTGCACAGTTGACAAACCACATGGTGGCAATGAAGCCCACGGTTCCTAAGACACGGATGGGCGGGAAGTCTTTCACCGTGTCATAGTTGTTGTCCTTCAAGATGGCGAAGGCTGTCGTGTTGCCCAAGGCGATGGTAGGCATGAAGAACGCCACACTCAGCGTGTACATGGCGATGAAGGCCCCCTTGTTGGGCAGCTCGTTGCCAAAGCCGGCATCCATGCCCATCCACCAGCATCCCAGCATGGCGGCACCGGCCACCAGATGGCAGAGGCCCAGCAGTCGCTGCGGCTGAATCCACTTGTCGGCCACAATGCCCATCAGTGTTGGCATGAAGATGGAGACGATGCCCTGAATGGCATAGAACCAAGCTATCTGCTCGCCCAGCCCCGCCTTTCCAAGGTAGTTGCCCATGCAGGTAAGATACGCTCCCCAGACTGCGAACTCCAGGAAGTTCATAATTGACAAACGCACTTTCAAGTTCATATCGCTAAAGTTTTTAGTTGATTATCTCATTATTATAATATGCGCGCAGAAGGCCTTGCTCATCGCGTATGAGCACTATCTGCCCTGGAAGCCATTCTGTGAACGGCAGTTCCTGAGTCAAGGGGAAGCACTTCGTCACCACCCCTGATTGAATCTCCACGACTGACAGAGTCAGGAGCGATTTGTCCGGCATCACCACCTTGTGGGATGCTATCCGTCGGAAGTTCTTGGTCGGCATCGATGGTATGGAATCTGATGAGTTGCACATTGTTCAGGAAGAGCAGGCGTGTGGACGTTGAGCTTTCGTTGCCGCCATCAAGATAGAAGAATCCCTTCACTGCCTTCATCCTCCGTGTGGTGTCCTCGGGAACACGCAACTGTGCAAGGCCTGACACGGAGAAGCGGAGGTTACGGCTCACAATGGTATCGTCATATTCCACCGCCATGTAGACGATGCCGTTCTTTGAACCTGTCTGATACATGAAGTCGCTCATGAACTGCATCATCAGCGCATCGCCGCGACGGTAGGTGGAGTCGGCCTCGATGACGAAGTCCCATCTGTTGTAGGGCGGCATGGGCATGAGGAGCGCTATGTTGCGGTCGGCCCACACGTTGGCCGTATCGCCCGTAGCATTGTACTGTGCATACTTGCCTATCTCGCCCTCGGAGGCTCCTTGTGTCAGAGCCAGCTCGTCGAGTCGCTCAGATACACGCTTGCAGATAGGCTCGAAACGGTCGGAACGGGTGTAGTAATAGACCAGTGAAGAGTCGAAGTCTGCTTTCGTCACGCCGTGCTTCTTCAACACTGCCTCGATAAACATCGCTGTGTTATAGTCTCGCCCTCCCTCTAAGGGGCTCACCTGCTGGGCCATGGCCTGTGCCATATAGTATTCCACCAGTATGTCCTCCATCTCGCCGGGCTGAAGGTACTGGCTCGGCGTTCCCGGCTTGCAGGCCACGAAAAGCATGACCATGCCGGTAAGGACAATGGTGCATATCCTATTCACGCTTCAGTGAGATGCTGGCTAACTCTTTTCGGTAGAAAAATAGCAGGATGATGACGCCGACGGAGATGCTGGCATCAGCAAAGTTGAAGACGGGACTGAAGAAGATAAACTCCTCGCCACCCCAGAACGGCATCCATTCGGGCCATGTGGTGTGAATGATGGGAAAGTAGAACATATCTACGACCTTACCCATGAGGAACGAGGCATAGCCGTTGCCTAAGCCCACCCAGTGGCTGACGCTGTAGGGCGTGGAAGCCTCGAATCCCAACCCGTAGAACATGCAGTCGATGAGGTTGCCTGCCGCACCGGCCAGCACCATCACCAAACAGACAATATATCCCCAGCGGGCCTTCTTGCGTGCCTGCAGCCATATATAATAGCTGAGGAGCACGATGGCCACGATACGAAACAGCGACAGCATCAGCTTCGGTCCTATCTGCATTCCCCAAGCCATGCCGTTGTTCTCGATGAAGGAGATGTAGAACCAGTCGGTGATGCGGATGCTCTCATGCAGCTCCATACCAGTCTTCACCCAGACCTTGATGATCTGGTCGATGAGCAGGATGGCGATGACCAACAGCACCGCCACCCTGCCACGAGTCATAAAGCTCTTTATCTTCAATCTTTAATCTTCAATTAATGATTCACATTCATTCAGCCCGTTGGGAGCAAACAGAGGCCTACTACGGCGCTCGCAACAGTTGAATCAGGTGTTTTTTTTACCTTCTTTGCTTCTCCAGTTCCTTCGACTCCACACTCAGCGTAGCATGGGGCACAGCACGGAGACGCTCGGCAGGAATGAGCTTTCCAGTGATGCGGTCGATGCCGTAGGTCTTGTTGTCAATGCGCACCAAGGCGGCCTTCAGTCCCTGTATGAACTTCTGCTGTCGTGAAGCGAACTTCATCAAGTCTTCTTTCGACTGCGCCTCGCTGCCCTCTTCCAAAGCCTTGTAAGTGGGCGACGTGTCATCCACGTCATTCGAGTCACGGTTGGTCAGCGTATCCATCATCTGGTCATAGTCACGCTTGGCCAGTGCAAGTTTCTCAAGAATAATCTGACGGAACTCCTCGAGTTCCTCGTCAGTGTAGCGTGTTTTTTCAGCCATAATAATTAGGATTTAGTTATGTTGATGTTCAGTTTAAAGTCGTCGAAGTCCACTTCCTGTCCGTCATTTGCAGCGATGACGATGCTGTTGGCCAGCACCTGTGTCTTCACGTAGTCGCCGAAGGCATTGACAGCTTTCTCCACCTCGTCGTTGGGCGAAATGGTCACGATGATGCGGTCAGTGATTTCCAGCCCGCTCTCCTTACGGATGTTCTGTATGCGATTGATGAGTTCGCGGGCCATGCCCTCGTTTCTCAGTTCGTCGGTCAGCTCCACTTCCAAGGCAACGGTGAGCGCGCCTTCATTGGCCACCAACCATCCGGGAATGTCCTCGCTGATGATGTCGACGTCGGCAGCCTCGACGGTCAGGCTCTGTCCCTCAACAAGGATGCCGATAGTACCCTGAGTCTCCAACTCGGCAATCTGCTCCTGTGACAAGGCATCCATAGCGGCGGCCACGCCCTTCATCAGCTTGCCAAACTTCTTGCCCATTGTACGGAAGTTACACTTTACCTTCTTCACGAGAACACCCTGACCTTCAACGAATTTCAGTTCCTTCACGTTTACCTCGTTCATGATGAGCTGCTTCACGGCTTCTATGTATTTCTTCTGCTCATCGGTGGCGGGAATCATAATGCTCTGCAGCGGCTGGCGCACCTTGATGTTCACCTTGCGGCGCAGGGCCAGCACCATCGACGTAATCTTCTGTGCCATCTCCATGCGGGCCTCCAGGTCGGTATCGATAGCCGAATCATCGACCACGGGGAAGTCGTCCAAGTGAACGCTATCCTTTGCTCCGCCAAGGTCGCGGTAGAGCTGGTCAGCATAGAAAGGAGCGAAGGGTGCCAGCAGCTTGGCCACAGTCATCAGGCAAGTATAGAGGGTGTCGAAGGCCGAGCGCTTATCGGCATCCATTTCCTTGCCCCAGAAACGCTTGCGGTTAAGGCGCACGTACCAGTTCGAGAGGTCGTCGTTGACAAAAGCGTCAATGAAGCGCCCTGCACGGGTGGGGTCGAAGTTATCCATCTCAGCCTTCACTCTCTTGACGAGGGTGTTCAGACAGGAGAGGATCCAGCGGTCAATCTCGGGTTTCTCAGCAGGCTGCGACATTGTCGCAGCATAGGGGACATAGTCATCGACATTGGCGTAGAGGGCGAAGAAGCTGTAGGTATTGTAGAGGGTGCCGAAGAACTTGCGGCTCACCTCTGCCACGCCCTCTGGGTCGAACTTCAAGTTGTCCCAAGGCTCCGAGTTGGTCATCATGTAGAAGCGCACGGCATCAGAGCCATATTTTTCAATCATCTCGAAGGGGTTCACCACGTTGCCCACGTGTTTCGACATCTTGTTGCCCTTGGCATCGAGCACCAGACCAGTGGACACGACGTTCTTGAAGGCCACCGAGTCGAAAATCATCGTGGCAATGGCATGTAGCGTGAAGAACCAGCCGCGTGTCTGGTCTACACCTTCGTTGATATAGTCGGCGGGATAGAACTTGCGCTCATCGACAAGTTCTTTGTTCTCAAACGGATAGTGGAGCTGTGCGTAAGGCATTGAGCCTGAGTCGAACCACACGTCGATGAGGTCGCTCTCGCGCTTCATGGGCTTGCCGGTGGGCGACACCAGCTTGATGTAGTCAACGTAGGGACGGTGCACGTCGATGCGGTCATAGTTTTCCTGACTCATGTCGCCAGGCACGAAGCCTTTCTCCTTCAGCGGGTTGCTCTCCATGACACCGGCCTTGACAGCCTTCTCAATCTCGTAGTAGAGTTCCTCTAAAGAACCGATACAAATCTCCTCGCCGTCCTCACTACGCCAGATGGGAAGCGGCGTGCCCCAGAAGCGGCTGCGTGAGAGGTTCCAATCGTTCAGATTATCGAGCCAATTGCCAAAACGGCCTGAGCCAGTTGACTCCGGATGCCAGCCGATGGTCTTGTTCAACTCGCTCATGCGTTCCTTGCACGCAGAACTCTTAATAAACCAAGAATCAAGGGGATAATAGAGCACGGGCTTGTCGGTACGCCAGCAGTGCGGATAGTTGTGCACATGCTTCTCAATCTTATAAACCTTGTCATTTGCCTTCAAATCCATGCAGATGCTGATGTCGAGTGTCTCGTCCTTGTCGGTAAGGTTCTCGTCGTAGGCATTCTTCACGTAGCGTCCGGCAAACTTGTTCCATTCCTCCACGTTGACATAGTTCTTCACGAAGTCGGGATCGAGGTCGTCGATGATATAATACTTTCCCTGCAGGTCGACGACAGGACGCTCATTGCCTTTCTTGTCGATAAGCACGATGGGGCAGATGCCGGCCTGCTTGGCCACGAAGGCATCGTCGGCGCCGAAGTTCGGGGCAATATGCACGATGCCTGCACCGTCCTCAGTAGTGACATAGTCGCCGGGGATGACGCGGAAAGCCTCGCCCATCGGCTTGATGGCGGGCATCAGCTGCTCGTACTCCATGCCCACGAGGTCAGTGCCCTTGTAGCGTCCCACGATGCGATAAGGCATAAACTTCTCGCCTTTCTTGTATTCAGGCATCTCGCCACCGTCGGTGATGTTTCCCTCTGGAGCGAGATAGGCGTTCAGCCGAGCCTCAGCCATCACAATGGTGATGGGTTTCGCGGTATAGGGGTTATAGGTCTCCACGGCTACGTAGTCAATCTTCGGACCTACGCAGAGTGCGCTATTGGCTGCCAGCGTCCAAGGGGTTGTCGTCCAAGCGAGGAAGTAAGCAGTCCCCCACCCTGTCATCTCGGGCTTCGGGTTCTTCATCTTGAAGAGCGCCGTGCACGTGGTGTCCTTTACGTCGCGGTAACAGCCAGGCTGGTTCAGCTCATGGCTTGACAGCCCCGTACCGGCGGCAGGGCTATAGGGCTGGATGGTATAGCCCTTATAGAGCAGCCCTTTCTGGTAGAACTGCTTCAGCAGCCACCACAGCGTCTCAATATACTTATTGTCATAAGTGATGTAGGGATGGTCGAGGTCGACGAAATAGCCCATGCGCTCAGTCAGTTCGCGCCACTCCTTGGTGTAGGTCATCACGTTCTCTCGGCACTTCTGGTTGTAGTCCTCGGTCGAGATGTAGCGTGGCGACTCAGGGTTGTCGATGTCGGCCTTGGTGATGCCCAGTGCTTTCTCCACACTCAGTTCCACGGGCAGGCCATGAGTATCCCACCCTGCCTTGCGCTTCACCTGGAAGCCCTGCATGGTGCGGTAACGGTTGAAGGTGTCTTTGAGCGCGCGGCCTAAGACATGGTGAATGCCGGGATGGCCGTTTGCCGAGGGAGGTCCCTCGAAGAAAACAAACTGAGGACAGCCTTCCCGCTCGTCAATAGAGCGATGGAAGATGTCCTCTTTCATCCACTTCTCCAACATCTCGTTGTTCACCTGTGTCAGGTTTAAGCCGTTGTGTTCGGCGAATCTTTTTGCCATGTGTATTCTATTTATATCTTTGTCAAATTTGAGGTGCAAAGGTACATATTATTTTCTTTTCTGCCAAATCAAACGAACAAAAAGTGGAGCAAGTAGAAAAGAAAGCACGAAATAGGCAAAAAGAAGAATAGCTCGCTTTTGAAAAAGTGCGAACATGCCTTTAACAAAAGCGAGCTACTCTGTCCTAACGATTCATTACTTACCGAAGTAACGCTTCAGCAGCCCTGCGAATCCTGCTCCGTGGCGGGCCTCATCCTTAGCCATCTCATGGACGGTGTCGTGAATGGCGTCGAAGCCTGCAGCCTTGGCGTTCTTGGCGATGCGGAACTTGTCCTCGCAGGCACCGGCCTCAGCGGCGGCGCGCTTCTCCAGATTGGTCTTGGTGTCCCACACGCACTCGCCCAGCAGCTCGGCAAAACGGCTGGCGTGGTCGGCCTCCTCAAAGGCATAGCGCTTGAAGGCCTCGGCTATCTCGGGATAGCCCTCGCGGTCGGCCTGGCGTGCCATAGCCAGATACATACCTACCTCGCCGCATTCACCGTTAAAGTGATTGCGCAGGTCGTTGATCATTTCCTCGCTCACACCCTCGGGCTTGCCGTCGCCAATCTTGTGAACGGTGGCGTAGGTCATGTCAGCATCTTCCTTCAGTTCAGAGAACTTTGAGGCAGGAGCCTTACAGATGGGGCACTTCTCAGGAGCGGCGTCGCCTTCGTAGATATATCCACAAACGGCGCAGATAAACTTTTTCTTCATAAGTTTTTTGTTTAGTGTTTAATGTTTATAGTTGAGTGACATTTCCTGCCGCGTCTCCGCTCCTTTCAAGGGAGTGGTTAGGACTGGGTCTGTAACTTCTTTATTCTTCGTAATCCATGGTGGCAAAGGTGGCCACGGTGTTGACGAGAGCCGTTGGATTGCCCATGTCGAAACGCTCGCCACGCAGTCGGATGCCATACATGTCTGTGCGTTGGCGCACCTTGTCGAGAGCTGCTGTCAGCTCAATCTCGCCCTTCCTGTCAGGATGGCTATTGGCCTCCCTGATGTCGGCTTCCAACTGCTCGAAGACCTCAGGCGTGAGGATATACTGTCCGAAGACGGAACAGTATTCCTTCTGTCCTTCTGCATTGCGCACTCCGAGGTACACCTCGGCATAGCTCGCCTTGGGTTTCTCGTAGAGTGTATTCACATGCAGCTTCTGACACTTCTTGTCTTCCCACACGCCGCTCATGATGCCGAAGTGGCTCACCTCCTTGACATCAACGGGATAGAGCCCGAGGGTGAGGGTGTTGGTGTGCTCGTAGGCCTCGATGAGCTGCAGGGCACAGGGCTTGTTGGTGGTGGAGCGGTAGAGTGTATCGCCCAGCATGAGCAGCACGGGCTCGCCATGTGCAAAGTCGGCCGCCTGATAGACAGCATGACCGAAACCGCGTTTCTCCTTCTGATAGACATAGTGCAAGCGCTTGCCAATGTCGAGGATGCGATTTTCAAATTCCTGACACTCGGCATTCAGTTTCTGCAGATGTTCATCGGCCAGCGGACGCTCGAAGTAGTCGCTATACAGCTTGCGCTCTTCCTCACTGCCCAGGACGAGACATATCTCCTCGATGCCGCTCTTCACCAGCTCCTCCAACAGGATGAGGATGACAGGCCTGACCATGCCGTCGCTGCACGGTATGGGGAAGAAGTCTTTCTTCATGCAGCGTGTAGCAGGATAAAGTCTTGTTCCGAATCCTGCAACGGGAATGATGGCCTTGCGGACGGTATGCACGGGATGGAGCGTGAACTTATAGGCGGGCATCCCTTTCGATATGAGATAGTTGACTATCTTCTCCTGGCATTCCTCATCGCGGGCAAGGAACTGCACAGAGCCGTCACCATGGCTGCCCACGCCCTTACCTCCGTAAGACAGGGTCTTGATGTACTCGTCGGCCAGCACAGCATGCAGCTTCGGTGCCGACAGCTCCTCGGGACACATGGGCATCACGGCTTTGTCGAAGAGTTCTTCGGCCTCAGTCATCAGCTTACCGAGGGCTTCCGCATCGCCGTTGGCCATATACGCTATGGCACGGTTGACGATGTCTTGGTTCTTCACACCCAATGCCTCATGCTCGGCTTCTTCCTGTGCGTTGGAGGGGAACGGATAGGCTTTGTTCAGGTCGGCCAGAATCTTGATGGTGTTCTTCTCGCCGACAAGGTCTGCAAAGACCCAGTGCAGCGGGCGCTTCACGTTCAGGGTTTTCACCTCTATCTCATCGCCGTCGAAGGTCATCAGGTTGGGCTTTACGCCGAAGGCACAGGCCTGGTCCAAGCGGCCGCAGCGGCTGCTGGTGCGCAGTTCGCCGACATAGGCGATATTCATCTCGCCCATCGTATTGAGGTTGAGATTGTATATCTGGTTGAAGGCACGTGCCACGAGAACGCAAATAGCAGCGCTCGACGACAGGCCGCTCTTCATGGGCAGCGTCATGTCGGTGATTCTGATGCGCACACCGCCCACCTTATACCACTCAAGCATATAGGAAGCTACGCCGGCGCAATAGCAGAAGAACGAGCCTGAGCGGGCCACACGCTTCAACTCCTGTTCGTCCATACGGCAGGCGAAGTCGTGCCACTCAGAGGAAATCTGGGGAGCAGTGCTCTGCATCTCAAAGATACTGGAGCGTTCCACTTCGGCCGTAATGCCTTGCTCAATGCCTGTGACGATGGCTGCACCAGGAGCTATCTGTGCATTCATCGTGCGATAGTGGCCGGCCCAGTCCGTGTGTTCACCAAAGAGACAAAGTCGTCCAGGAACAAAGAGTTTTATCATGTCAGTTACAGAATGTGATTCTTATTTTTTGCAAAGATACAAAAGAGTTGGGAGTTAAGAGTGAGGAGTAAGGAGTTTTTTTCAGCCACTTAATTTTTTTTAACTCCTTACTCCTTTACTTCTCCCTCCTTTACTCTTCCTCCTTTACTACTTACTCCTTCACTACTTACTCCTTTACTACTTACTGAATCATATCGACCGAGCGGCGGAGGAAGGCATCGAGGGCAGCGCCCTTCAGCATACCGTTCTGCAGCAGGGCGAGGTCGATGAGCTGGTGCACCACATTGTTCTGAGCAGCAAAACCGCTCAGCGCACTCTGGCGCTTCTCCTTCTGTTCGTCGATGGCCTTCTGCGTATTGGCTTTCTCGTCCTTTTCTTCCTGCGTGATCTCATCGGCTTTCTTCTTCTCCGTCTTCTGGTTGATGACGGCCAGACGGGCCTCCAGGCCTTTCAGCTCGGCTTCAATGGGCTTCAGCTGTTCAGCCAGCTGGGCTTCTGCGTCGCTGAGCACCTGCTTCACCAGCCGGTGGTCGCTGTTCAGTACAAGGTTCAGCGAGTCGGGCATCTGTGCGTAGAAGGCCATGCCGCTCTGGTAGCGGCTCATCTCCTTCATGCGGCGCATCCACTCGTTCTGGGTGATGACCACGGGGCGTTGATCCTCGCCAAGTGCGTTCACCTCGACGATGAACTCGGTCTTGTCAAGTTTTGGCAGTTGCGACTGGAACACGGCTGACAAATTGTCACGCTCGCTGTCACTCAGGTTGCTCTTCGGCGTGTCGTCCTTCTGGATGAGGTGGTCGATGGTGTCAGCATCGACACGGGTGAAGCGGCTCTTTTCAAACTTCTGCTCCAGCGTCTGGATGCAGGGCACGTCAAGCTGGCCGTCGAGCAGCAGCACGGAGTAGCCCTTGTCCTGTGCAGCCTTGATGTAGCTGTACTGCTCGTCCTTGTCGGTGGCATAGAGGTAGACGAGATTGCCGTCCTTATCCTTCTGCGATGCCTCGATGAGCGTCTTATATTCGTCGAAGGTGAAGTATTTGCCCTCGGTGTCCTTCATCAGCGAGAATTCCTTGGCGCGGTCGTAGAAGTTCTCCTCGGTCAGGATGCCGTAATTGATGAAGAGCTTCAGGTCGTCCCACTTCTCCTCATAGACCTTGCGGTCCTCGTTGAAGATGGCCTTCAGGCGGTCGCTCACCTTCTTGGTGATGTAGGTAGAGATTTTCTTCACCTCGCGGTCGCTCTGCAGATAGCTGCGGCTCACGTTCAGCGGGATGTCGGGCGAGTCGATGACGCCGTGCAGCAGGGTGAGGAACTCAGGCACGATGCCTTCCACTTGGTCGGTGACGAACACCTGGTTGCAGTAGAGCTGAATCTTGTTCTTCTGCAGCTCGATGGAGTTCTTGATGCGGGGAAAGTAGAGGATACCGGTGAGGTTGAAGGGATAGTCCACGTTCAAGTGAATCCAGAACAGCGGCTCGTCCTGCATGGGATAGAGGGTGCGGTAGAACGACTTGTAGTCTTCATCCTTCAGCGTCGACGGAGCTTTCGTCCACAGCGGCTCAACATTATTAATAATATTGTCCTCGGCGGTGTCCACCATCTTCTTCTCCTCGCTCGACCACTCCTGCTTCTTGCCGAAAGCGATGGGCACGGGCAGGAACTTGCAGTATTTCTGCAGCAGTCCCTCTATCTTGCTCTTGTCCAGGAACTCCTTGCAGTCGTCGTCGATGTAGAGGATGATGTCCGATCCGCGCTCCTCACGCTCAGCATCGTCAATCTCGAAGGCCGGTGAGCCGTCGCAGCTCCACTTCACGGCCGTAGCCCCTTCCTTGTAGCTCTTCGTCACGATCTCCACCTTCTTCGACACCATGAACGAGCTGTAGAAACCCAGTCCGAAGTGGCCGATGATGTTGTTGGCCTGATCCTTATACTTCTCCAGGAAGTCGTTCACGCCCGAGAAAGCTATCTGATTGATATACTTGTCAATCTCCTCCTCGGTCATGCCGATGCCGTGGTCGCTGATGGTGATGGTGCCCTTGTCGGTGTCGAGGCTGATGTGCACGGCCAGGTCGCCCATGTCGCCCTTGAACTCGCCCTGTGCTGCCAGGGTCTTCAGTTTCTGCGTTGCATCGACGGCGTTGCTCACCATCTCACGCAGGAAAATCTCATGATCACTGTAGAGGAATTTCTTGATAACCGGGAAGATGTTCTCGGTTGTCACTCCGATGTTACCTTTTTGCATAGTCTTTTTATATTGAATTTGTTAATTACGCTGACTATTATATTGCAAATATCGTGCCACAACAAAAAGGATTCTTTTTTTTGTCTCTTTTTGCAGAAATGTCACAAATTTTTTGTAAATTTGCAGCCGACTTGGAAAGGAAAAGAACTGTAACACAAGAAATATGCCTACTAAAAAGAGCGCAACAACAAAGAAGAGAACGACGAAACGGAAGGCTGGCACTGGAAGCCAGGCGGTGAGGATTCCAAAGATTTCGTGGGTGGTAAAGCCGCAGGGGATGACGCTGACGGAGTGGCAGCGAGCTTTAAGGAAGCAGATTGCGGCAGAGGAACCGATGGCGGTGACAGACGTGGACGAGAAGAACCATCCGGGAGAATACGAGGTGAGGAACCCGCAGACGAAACAGACGTACAAGGTGGTGTACAGGGGCGAGGAAAGTCCTTGGAACTATTGCTCGTGTCTGGACTTCAAGACTTCGCGGCTTGGCACCTGCAAGCATATCGAAAGGGTGAAGCTGTGGATAACCGAGAACAGGAGGTGGAGAAAAGTACATCAGGAACCGCCTACCTACACGTCGGTCTACCTGTCTTACACCGAAGGACGGCAGGTGAAGATTCGCGTGGGCAGTGACCACCACGAGGAGTTCATGCAGTTGGCTGCGCAATATTTCGATGCCGAGGGCGTGATGTTTCCCTACGCCTTCGACAACTATGACAAGTTGCTCGTAGCTGCGGCCAACATCGATTCATCTTTCCGTTTTTATCAGGATGCCATCGACTTCATCCTTGAGCAGCGCGAACGCAGGTTCCGCAGTCAGCTTATCAAGATATATACCGACGAGCGTCTCGACCAGCTGCTTACCGTCTCGCTCTATCCCTACCAGCGTGAGGGCATCAGGTTTGCCTTCGAGCGAGGCCGCACGATTATCGCCGACGAGATGGGCTTAGGCAAGACCATCCAAGCTATCGGCACGGCGGAGCTTCTGAGGCGCGAGGGAATGGCAGAGCAGGTGCTTGTCGTCTGTCCCACGTCGCTGAAGTACCAGTGGCAAAGGGAGATAGAGCGGTTCGTGGGACTGCAACGCCCGGAGGCATCGCCTGCCAAACCCCTGACGCTCGTCATTGAGGGCAACCCGATGAAACGTAAGGAGCAATATGCCAGCGACGTGCCGTACAAGATTGTTTCTTACAACTGCATGACTAATGACGTGAAGATGTGGGGCTCGCTGCAGACCGAGGTGCTCATCATGGACGAGGTACAGCGCCTGAAGAACTGGAAGACACAGATTTCAATGGGCGCACGGAAGATACGCTCCGACTACGCCGTCATCCTCTCCGGCACACCGCTGGAGAACAAGTTGGAAGAGCTGTACTCCGTCATGGAGTTTGCCGACAATTACTGTCTTGGTCCCTACTGGCAGTTCCGTGCCGACTGCATCGTGACCGACGACAGCGGCAAGGTCATCGGCTACCAGAATCTGAACAAGGTGGGCGAAGTGGCCCGCGAGCGCCTCATCCGCCGCACGAAGAAGCAGGTGGCCCTGCAGATGCCTAAGCGCACAGACCAGAACCTTTTCGTGCCGATGACAAAGGAGCAGATGGACATCCACGAAGAGTACAAGGTAAGCGTGGCGAACATTGTGCAAAAGTGGCGCAAGATGCACTTCCTCACGGAGAAAGACCGCCAGCGCCTGCTGCAGTTCCTCTCGATGATGCGCATGGTGTGCGACAGCACCTACATCCTCGACCAGAAGTCGCGCTACGACACGAAAGTCACCGAGACGATGAGCATCCTGCAGTCGGTCTTCGACAACGGCGATGAGAAGGTGGTCATCTTCAGCCAGTGGGAGCGCATGACGCGCCTCATCGCCTACGAGCTTGACAAACTGGGTGTCCGCTACGAGTACCTTCACGGCGGTGTGCCCTCGAAGAACCGCCGCGACCTTATCAGCAACTTTACAGACAATCCCGACAGCCGCGTGTTCCTCTCCACCGATGCGGGAAGCACAGGCCTGAACCTGCAGGCCGGCTCCATCATGATCAACCTCGACCTGCCGTGGAACCCTGCCGTCTTAGAGCAGCGCATCGCCCGCATCTACCGCCTCGGACAGGAGCGCAATGTGCAGGTCATCAACCTCGTCAGCCGGGGCACCATAGAAGAAGGAATGCTTGGCAAGCTCCGCTTCAAGACCGCCATGTTCGAGGGTGTCCTCGACAACGGAGAAGATGCCATCTTCCTCGGCAACGAGTCGAAGTTCACCGCCATGATGGACACGCTTGGCGAAGTCTTTGAAGAGGAGAAACAGCAGCCCGCCGCTCTTACTGAGCCCGTTGGTTCCCCCGACAGCGATCCCGCCGACGATCCGGAACCTGTCAAGGAAGAGCCTGAGTCCGCCAAAGAAGAGCCAATACAAGAGCAGATTGAAGAGGAGTTAGTTGGTGATGTGCCAGAGCGTTACGATTCGGCTTCCAGGGAAGATGGACCGACAGCTCCGTCTCCCGCCGAATCCCCGCAGACCACTGCCGCCTCCTCTGGTACAAAGACACCCCGTCAGCCCAAGGAGCTTGTTGCGCAGGGCATCTCCTTCCTCTCTGGTCTTGCCAATACCCTGAAGTCGCCGGAGGCCACTGCCCAGCTCGTTGACACCCTGGTCGAGACCGATGCCGAGACAGGCCAAACCTCCCTCCGCATCCCCGTCCCCGACAAGCAGACCGTCCGCAACCTGCTCGACATCGTAGGCAAGTTGTTTGGCTGATAAGTAACGTAGAAAAAAAAAACGGCCGATTAGCAACATAATTGAAAATTTATTAGTACTTTTGTACCATAACTCCAAACAACATCATTATGGGAAAGTATTTAGACCCGAAAGCCGACCTGACTTTCAAGAAAATATTCGGCATGCACAAACGCCTTGTCATCAGTTTGCTCAATGCCTTGCTTCCGCTGAAGGCCGATGAACGCGTGGAGAGCGTGGAATACTGGCCACCCGAAAAAATCCCAGAGAGGACGGAGGTTGAAAAATACAGTATTGTGGACGTTTGCTGCAAGGACAACCACCAGCGCGAGTTCATCGTGGAGATGCAGATGTCGTGGACGGAATCGTTCAAGAAGCGAGTTCTGCTCAACGCTTCAAAAGCATACGTCGAGCAGTCGACAAAGGGAATGTCGTATAAGAGCCTGCAACCCGTTTATGCCTTGAACTTCGTCAATGCCGTATTTCAGAAAGACGTGGAGGATTATTACCATTACTATCATCTTGTTCACGACAAGTACACCTACAAGGTGATTGACGGTCTCCACCTCATCTTCGTTGAACTGCCAAAATTCAAGCCCCAAAACTTCAGCGAGCAGAAGATGCAGGTGCTCTGGCTTCGCTTCCTCACCGAGATCAATGAGAAGACGCAGGAGGCCCCCGCTGAGCTGTTGGAGAACGAGGAAGTGAATGAAGCCCTCGAAATCGTGGAGCGGGCAGCGTTCAACGACGAGGAGATGCGTGCCTACGACAAGTTCTGGGACAGGGTTTCTACGCAAAGGACTTGGGAAGAAGAAATAGCAGAAAGAGCCAAAGAAGCGGAAGAAAGAGCCAAAGAAGCGGAAGAAAAAGCCAAAGAATCGGAAGCCAAAGTCAAAGAATCGGAAGCCAAAGTCAAAGAATCGGAAGCCAAAGTCAAAGAATCGGAAGCCAAAGTCAAAGAATCGGAAGCCAAAGTCAAAGAATCGGAAGCCAAAGCTGAAGAATCAGAAGCCAAAGCTGAAGAAGCTAGGCTAAAATTGCTACAGACAGCCCGCAATTTGAAGTCAATGAATATCATGACTACTGAGCAGATTGCAGCGATTACAGGATTGCCAAACAAAGAAATCGAAAACCTATGTTGATTCGGGTAAAATCTACCTCATTCAACGGCCCTGTATCACTCCACGTCTTCGATAGCATGTCCTTTCAGCGTCCAGCGGGGCATACTGTCGATGTAGGCTTTCAGTAGCTGTCGGCCCTCGGCGCATATCTGCGGGGTTAGAGTGACTTCTGCTTGTCCCAGTACATAATCTTCAAAAAATTGCTCTGCGGTCTCTATCTCTACATCAGGAAGAACCTCTTTCTCGTGCATCAAGTCATACCAGATATTGAAGCATGCATCCATCACCTGCGACTCCCTCATGCAGAGACGGTCTGTGAGGAACGCCTCGAACTCCTTACTGTGCTTATTGGGAATGACGGGAACGGGCTGGCCGCCTGCCAAAGTAATCTCTTCATAGGTGAACTGCCGGCGCGACGCGATGCCCTCACTCTGGCGGGCAATTTCTTGGCGCTGCGCATCCTCGTCACCCCATGCGTAGGGCGACATGACATAGCGTCGGCCATTGTCATTGTAGACAGACAGCTGCAGCATTGACGAGTTTTCATAGGCAATGTCGAACAGCTCATCAACATCGCTCTCCTCTTCAGCCTCAAATAGCACTTTCAGCTGAGCCTTGACATCGTCAATGCTCACCTCGCCATAAAGATTGGCCATACCCTCAACGAATGTTTCCATCGTGAGCCTTAGCTTGTTCGGACGATCCTCAAGACTCTCTGCCAAGAGGGGCAGGAAGGCATTGGCAAAGTCCTCGGCAATATAAACCTGATAGTAGCCGAAGGCCCCAAAATGGCCCTCAGCCATGCCAAAACATTCCATCAAGTACCTGCGGTAGTCGTAAATAACGAACACGCCAGGGCGCTGCGTTGAGTCGTCCCTTGCTTCCTTCAGAACCCTGAGGTCTCTCAATGGCAAGTGGTACAGCACCATGAGGGGATTATCGAGAATGGTACTGACATACTTGCGTCGCACCTCATCGTCGCTCAGATTATTGTCGAGGTCAAAGCCTAACAGGCTGGCATAGTAGATAAGCAAGTCCTTATCTTTCTTTGCCACCAAGTCCGCCATCTTTCTCGGTTTCCAAGGGTCTTCATCCACTTTGTTCTCATCCGTCCAGTCATCCTCGTCGTCGAAGCCTGGATCGACCTTGAGGATAAAGTCGTAGTTACCCTCGCCCAGGTTCTTCTTCAGCAGGGGCAGGTAGCGGCTGGCCTCAAGGTTGTTGCGGGTGATGAGGGTATGCTTGCCCTCACGACCGTATTCGTACTCGATGAGCGGAATGTCATCAGTGTCCTCCTCCAGCATGTACTTCGTCACGTTGAAGCTCTTGTCGGGAGCGATGCCGGCTTCCTCGGCAAAGGCGATGGCACCGTAGATGCGGTTGTGCGCCTCTTCGTAGCTGCACTCGCGGATACCAAGCCTATATTCTTCTATCATCTCCTCAAACTCATAGTCCTCCATGCGGAGCCTGTAGTAGGAGTCCTTTACGCCCACGCACCAGATGTCAACCAGGTAGAACGCCACGCTCACCTTGCCGCCCGTATGCCTGCGGCTGACGATGACATGCCCCTCGCCAGCCTTCTCAATGTCCTCACTCACGTAGCACTTTCCGATGACGAGTGTACGTGCCCGCTGCTTCAAATATTCGTCGGGCGAGAGGAACTGCTGACCCTGCTGCCCACCTTTCTTCTGTTTCTTCTTTGCCATAGTCACCGCATTTTTCAGTGATTTTCGTGCAAAGGTACGAAAAAAAACTGCAAACTAATGATTCATTCACATATTTTTTTTTAGTACCTTTGCACCACAATCAACTAATTGACGATGGACAAAGAAACAAAAGAACTGCTGAAACGCACACTGACGATGACCGACGACAAACTGCTGCTGAAGTTTGCCAAGAGCTATGCTGCCAAGGACCAGGCCTTCGCGGAGGCTATCATCGAGAAATTCCTGCCCGTGGAGAACGCGGTGGACTATGAGAAGATGGTGAAGGACTGCTTCCTGCACCGCAAGAAGGGCGGCGCACGGCGCTATGGCTCATCACTCGACTGGACGGTCATCCGCAAAGACATCAAGCGTGTGCTGAAGCAGCTGAACTATCTCAACCATCAGCAGGACGGCACCACGGCTGCCGAGGGTGCGCTGCTGCTGCTTGAGACACTGGCCGACGAGTTTGAGAGCGACTGCGTCTATGAAGACTACAACTACCAGAACAGCAACTATGGCAACGAGGAGGCACTGGACATCGTTTGCGATGTGCTGCTGAACGATAACCACGTGGACCGCGACAAGAAGCTCGGCATGGTGCAGCGGCTACAGCAACTGGCCAAGCATACCGTCTACAGGAGTTACCTGTCCTGCGGCATCGATGGAGTCATCAACAAGGCCCAGCAGCACCTGCTCTCGCCAGAAGACCTGCTGAAGGAGATAGACAAGAAAATCCAGATGGCGAAGTACAGCTCCGACAAGGCTCACTACGTGAAGTGGAAAGTTAACGTGCTCTATGAACTGGACCGCAATGACGAAGCCGAGAAGGTCATCACGCAGTATCTCGACCTTGAAGACATCAGTGCCATGCGTTACGACCAGATGGTAGCCGATGGCCGCTACGACGAGGCAAAGGCACTCTGTAAGTCAAAGCTTAGCAAGAACAGTGACAACAGGAGCGATGTCCAGTCCTGGCACGAGCGGCTCTTCAGCCTTGGCCGACGAACTGACGACAAGGAGACCGTTCTTGAGTCGGCACGCTGGTTTTTCGCCCATGGCAACGTCAGCCAAAAGGACAAGAAGGACTACTTCCACCTCTGTCACGAGAGCATCGGCGAAGACCAGTGGCCGGCCTACCGCGACAAGATGTTCCAGGAGGGCAAGGCAGGGAATGTCAGCATCGACACCGTCTTTGAGCTTTACCAAGAGGAGCAGCTCTTCGACCGCATGTTCCTCTATCTGAAGAAGTTGTCCGATGCTGTTCCCTATTATTCCTACGACCCCTATCAGAACGTCGGCGGCGAGCGTCTGGTGTTCTTCAGCCGCTACGCCCATTTCCTCACCGACGCGCAGCGCACGGACATGGTGAACGCCTTTACCGAGTCCATCCGCAAATTCTCCCGCTATGCCAACACTCGCGACCGCTACGCCCAGGTAGCCAAAGCCCTACACCTGCTGAGCCAGTCGTGCGAGATGGGCAGACAGAAGGCCCGCCTGCTCGCTGCTCAGATTCTGCGCGAAAATCCCAACAAGCCTGCATACAAGGAGGAAATAAATAGCTACGAATACTGATTTGGGTAGATTATTGTCCACTAACTTGAATTATTTACGTACAGTGCGGATGGAGTAAGACATAGTTACGTAGCTAACCCGGTCTGTTTGTTACCCGAGTTCTGTCATCCCTTCGGGACTCATTGCTGTATCGACGATTAGCAGGGGCCATGCCCCTGCCTGAACGATTGGTACTCACCATCGGACGATTGGTACTCACCATCGGACGATTGGTACTCACCATCGTCTTCTGTCGTCCCTCCGGACTTTATGCCCCCATGCAAGAATAGCCACATCTTCGGGTTTAGCGAGGCCCTCCCCTCTTGAACCCTGCCCTTACGGGGAGGGTTCAAGAGGGGTGGACTGCGCATTGAGCTACGCGACGGGCAAGGCGATAGCCTTTTTTCCTAAATTGCTTTTATTTGTTTTTGGGGTCTTTATTTGTTTTTTCTAAGTCCGCTTAGCGGAACAAGCTGGCCTTATTAGCGACGTAGCTCATCACATCCGCACAGTCCGTAGCGTTTTTTCTTTTCGGACTGACTGTCCGTAATTTTTCTTTACATTACGGACTTGTCGTCCGAAGGCTTCGGACGAAGAGTCCGAAGCCTTCGGACAATGAGTCCGAAGCCTCCGGACAAACAGTCCGAAGCCTTCGGACTTTTTTGGGGTACTCTGGCAGATGCCTATGAGCCGCTGTTTTTGGGGCAGAGTGCCTCAGCATTTCAAATAATCAGCATAATTCTTGCTTAATTAGAAAAATGTTATTACCTTTGCTGCATCATTCTTAAAAGACGCATCTGAAATCTGTCGAAGACATGGACGACACAAATAACAATCAAAACCATACATAACAACATGAGAAAACTACTGATGATGGCCGTCACCGCCTGCTTCACCATGACGATGTCGGCGCAGCGCCCCGCCATTCCGCGCGACGCTGCCCTTGAGAAAAAGATTGAGAAACAACTGGCCAAGATGAGCCTCGACGAGAAAATAGGCCAGATGCTGGAGCTGAACTTCGACATCATGGGCGGCTACGAGCCGGGCGGAGGCTGGAAACTGAACGAGATGATGCTCGACACCTGCCTGCAAAAGTGGAAGGTGGGCAGCATCCTCAACGCTCCCGGCACGCGCGCCGCCACCGTGGAGCAGTGGCAGCAGTGGATCAGTCTCATTCAGGAGAAGTCGATGAAGTATCTGGGCATTCCCGACATCTATGGGCTGGACCACAACCACGGCGTGACCTACACACAGGCGGGCACGCTCTTCCCCCAGCCCATCAACTTGGCTGCATCGTTCAACACCGAGCTGGCCCGCACAGGTGCCGCCATCACGGCATACGAGAGCCGCGCCGGCAACTGCCCCTGGGTGTACAACCCTGTCACCGACCTGGGCCGCGACCCGCGCTGGAGCCGCATCTGGGAGAGCTTCGGCGAGGATCCCATCGTCAACGCACGCATGGCTGAGGCAGAAATCAAAGGCTATCAGGGCGACGACCCCAACCATCTGGGCCAGTATAACGTGGCAGCATGCATCAAGCACTACTTCGCCTACGGTGCACCGTTCAGCGGCAAAGACCGCACACCGGCCTACGTCTCGCCGCAGATGCTGCGCGAGAAATACTTCGAGCCTTTCAAGGCCGCCTTCCAGGCCGGAGCGCTCACGCTGATGGTCAACTCGGGCAGCATCAACGGCATGCCCGTGCACGCCAGCTATGAGTATCTGACGAAATGGGTGAAAGAAGACTTGCAGTGGGACGGCATGATTGTCACCGACTGGGCCGACATTAATAATTTATACACGCGCGAGCGCGTAGCCAAGGACAAGAAGGATGCCATCCGCATAGCTATCAACGCCGGCATTGACATGTCGATGGATCCCTACAGCGTCGATTTCTGCGTCCTGCTGAAGGAGCTGGTGCAGGAGGGCAAGGTCAGCCAGGACCGCATCGACGACGCTGTGCGCCGCATCCTCCGTGTGAAGTATCGCCTCGGACTATTTGACAAGCCCAACACGGGCGGCAAGGGCTACGAGAAGTTCGGCTCAAAGGAACACGCCGAGATGGCGCTCCGCTCGGCTGAAGAGGGCGAAGTGCTGCTGAAGAACAGCGTCCTCCCAACCTCCCCCGAGGAGGCACTGCTGCCACTAACCACAGAGAAACTGAACAAGCTGCACCAGTCATCCCCCCAAGGGGGTAACGAGGGGGGCCGCATCCTGCTCACCGGCCCCAATGCCAACCAGATGCGCTGTCTCAACGGCGGATGGAGCTACACCTGGCAAGGCTCGAAAGCCGAAGACCTGGCCGAGCAGTACAACACCATCTACGAAGCCCTCTGCAACAAGTACGGCAAGGAGCAGGTCATCCTGGAGCAAGGCGTGACCTACAATGAGCACGGCCAGTATTGGGAGGAGAACAAGCCCGAGATAGAGAAGGCCGTAGCCGCCGCCGAGAAGGCCGACGTCATCATTGCCTGCATCGGCGAGAACAGCTACTGCGAGACGCCCGGCAACCTCAACGACCTGTGGCTGAGCGAGAACCAGCGCAACCTCGTGAAGGCACTGGCCAAGACGGGCAAGCCCATCATCCTGGTGCTCAACGAGGGCCGCCCGCGCCTCATCACCGACATCGAGCCGCTGGCCAAGGCCGTCGTGCACATTTTCCTGCCAAGCAACTACGGCGCCGACGCACTGGCCAACCTGCTGGCTGGCGACGCCAACTTCTCGGCAAAGATGCCTTACACCTATCCGCGTGAAATCAACTCGCTGGCCAACTACGACTACAAGGTCAGCGAAGAGGTGGGCACGATGGCCGGCGCCTACAACTACGACGCGAAGGTGTCGCTGCTCTGGCCCTTTGGCTACGGACTGTCGTACACCACCTTTGAATACGGCAACCTGCGCGCCGACAAAACCAGCTTCACTGCCAACGATGTGCTGACGGTCACCGTCGACGTGAAGAACACGGGGTCACGCGCCGGCAAGGAGGCCGTGCTGCTCTACAGCTCCGACGTTGTGGCGTCGCTGACGCCCGACAACAAGCGCCTGCGTGACTTCCAGAAAATCGAGCTGCAGCCCGGAGAGACGAAGAGCGTCACCTTCAAGTTGCCGGCCAAGAGCATGGCCTTCGTTGGCGCCGACGGACGCTGGACGCTGGAAGAGGGCGACTTCATCCTCCGTGCCGGTGGTCTGCAGTTGCCTGTCCGCTGCACTGCCACGAAAATCTGGGACGAGCCAAACATCTAAACCTGCGAGAAGTCAATTTTTGTTTATTTTAAGTGATTGAACGAATGTAAAATAAAGGCATCCGCAAGCAAACAGAGTTTAAAGGAAGAATTGAAAATGTTAAAATGACGGAAAAGTGACTGACATTTTGTCTCTTTTCCGTCGTTTTACCTTATATTTGCATTGGTGTTTATAGCACAGGAAACAGATATTAACAAAACCATTACGAATATGAAAAAAATTCTTGATTATTTAGTTCCCGGCACCAGTTTCGCTGCCATCGTTTTCGCCATCGCTGCATTCAGCAGCTCTAACGCCGCCACACACCCGCTGCCTGTGACAGAGCCGGCCCCCATCACCCTTACCGACGTGCAGGCCGTACCCGTGGCACAACCCGTAGACCTGACACACGCCGCTGAGAAGGCGCTGCCGTCGGTAGTGCACATCAAGAACACCCAAAACTCGAAGATTCAGACGGTGGAATACAACGACCCGTTTGAGGACTTCTTCAGCGACCCCTTCGGCGGATTCTTCGGACGCGGACAGGGCGGCAACGGCGGCACACGCAAGCGCCAGGTGCAGACACCGAAGCGCACAGCTGCCGGCAGCGGTGTCATCATACGCAGCGACGGATACATCGTCACCAACAACCACGTGGTGGAGGGCGCTGACGAGCTGACTGTCACATTGTCAGACAATAAGGAGTACTCGGCTCGCATCATCGGCACCGACAAGACCACTGACCTGGCCCTCATCAAGATTGACGGTCGCAACCTGCCTGCCATCGAGATAGCCAACAGCGACCAAGTGAAGGTGGGCGAATGGGTGCTGGCCATCGGCAACCCGCTCGGTCTGAACAACACCGTCACCGCAGGCATCATCTCGGCCAAGGCACGCACACTGGGCGCCAACGGCGTGGAGAGCTTCATTCAGACCGATGCCGCCATCAATGCCGGCAACTCGGGCGGCGCTCTGGTGAACACCAACGGACAGCTGGTAGGCATCAACGCCATGCTCTACTCACAGACGGGCAGCTACAGCGGCTACGGCTTCGCCATCCCCACGACGATGATGAACAAGGTGGTGGACGACCTGAAGGAATACGGCACCGTGCAGCGCGCCATACTCGGCATCATGGGCACTGACGTGAAAAACTATGTGGACCAGCAAAAGGAAAAAGGCGAGGAGGTTGATCTTGGCACCATGGAAGGCATCTATGTAGATAAGGTGGTGGAAGAGAGCGCTGCTGAGGAAGCCGGCCTGCAAAAGGGCGACGTCATCATAGAGGTTGACGGTCAGAAGGTGACGAAGTTCGGCGACCTGACGGGCATCATCGCCCAGAAGCGCCCCGGCGAGAAGATGAGCCTGGTCTATATGCGCGACAAGAAGAAGTACTCGAAGACGGTGACGCTGAAGAACGAACAGGGCAACACCAATGTGGTGAAGAACGCCGATCTGGACATCCTTGGTGCCGACTTCCGCGAACTGACGCAGCAGCAGAAGGAGCAGCTCGACATACAGTATGGTCTGGAAGTGCTCAAGGTGAAGGGCGGCAAGCTGAAGGATGCCGGCATAGAGAAAGGATTCGTCATCCGCCAGGTCAACGACCAGCCCATCAGCACCGCTGAGGAACTGGACGCCATCGTCAAGGAGGTGAGCACCTCGAAGGATCCTGTACTCATCATCAAGGGCATCTATCCCACAGGAAAGAAGAAGACCTTCGTGGTAGACCTCAGCGAGTAAAGGAGCAGTAAGAAACGGTGAGTGATAAGTGATGAGTTGTTAATAAATGTATTTTTGAGCAACTTTTTCACTTATCACTCATCGTTTGTCACTTCTTTTATTTACTTTTGCAGGTTGAAAACTTATCAAACCTCGATACCGCACAAAATGAGACAGCTCAAAATCACAAAATCTATCACAAACCGTGAAAGCGAGGCCCTGGAGAAGTATCTGCAGGAAATCAGCAAGGAAGAGCTTATCGGCGTAGAAGAAGAAATAGAATTGGCACAGCGCATCCGCCAAGGCGACCGCAAGGCACTGGAGCGGCTGGCCAAGGCGAATCTGCGTTTTGTGGTATCGGTGGCCAAGCAATACCAAAACCAGGGGCTGTCGCTGCCCGACCTCATCAACGAGGGCAACCTGGGACTGCTGCGTGCGGCAGAGAAATTTGACGAGACACGCGGATTCAAGTTCATCAGCTACGCAGTGTGGTGGATTCGCCAAAGCATCCTGCAGGCGCTGGCTGAGCAAAGCCGCATCGTACGCCTGCCACTGAATCAGGTGGGAGCCGTCAACAAGATCAGTCGTGCAGCCAACAAGTTTGAGCAGGAAAACGAGCGCAAGCCCTCGACCGAGGAGCTGTCGGCAGACACCGACTTGCCCATAGAGAAAATCGACGAGGCCATGGCGGCCAATACGCGCCACGTATCGATGGATGCGCCATTCAGCGAAAGCGACGACGGTTCACTGCTCGACCTGCTGCCCAACGACAACATTCCTGATACTGACAGCACGCTGGTGGACGAGTCGCTGAAGACAGAGGTGGAACACGCATTGAAGACGCTCAGCGAGCGAGAGCGGAATATCGTCAAGGCGTTCTTCGGCATCGGGCAGCCTGAGCTGACACTCGACGAGATAGGCATGAAGTTCGGACTGACACGCGAACGCGTCAGACAAATCAAAGAGAAAGCACTGCGCAACCTGCGCAATAACAATAAATATATCATTCTGAAGGGATATTTGGGAAAATGAGAAATTGAGAAAATGAGAGAATGAGAAAATGAGAAATTGAGAGAATGAGAAAATGAGAAATTATATACTGACAGTTATTTTGATGCTGATGGTGGGTGTGGGTACAGCCAGCGCACGCAAGCAACAAGTGGAGAAAATGTATATGTTTGGCATGGCTGCCGCGTTTACCGACACCATCGTGCACTTCACCAACATTCAGACCGTGGACAGCGCATGGATAGAATCGAAAAACAATTTCCTGCAAGGTCGTGATTCCTACTCATACCAGCTGCGCGAATATCTGCGCGACAAGAAGCAATCGCCCAACCGCACCTGCATCGTCTTCTACTCCACCAAACGTGACAAACTGGAGAAGAAATACCAGAAGATGCAGCGGCTATATGGCAAGGACAAACAGGGCGAAGAGCATTTCGACGTCAGATACATCACAGACGACGAGTTTAAGTTTCAAACAGTCAAGTACGAGGAGGAAAAAGTGAATGATTAGCAGTCACTATTTCTGCATTGCGGAGCATCTCATCCGCATCAACTTCAACGACGACGACAGCCAGAACAACATGGGGCTGCTGCCGTCGTTTCAGCCTTTCAGCCTCCCCATAGATGCTTCCCCTGCAGGCGAAGGTTTGGAGGAGGCCTCCTATCTCTTCACGCTCGATGTGGATGACAGTTTTCGTCCTGCCAAAGAGAAAAAGCTGGTGAGGAAATTTGACACCGGCAACGGCGACACCATCGTACACCAGCTGCCCAACGGCGGCTATCAGTACATTGTGCGCGACATCATGGGCAACGACTGCTGCCTGCTCATTGCCAACGACAGGTTCACCCGCTGCCAATGCGCCCTGAACGGCGACTGGACCATGCGCTCCTTCGGCCTCAACAACGCGCTGATGATGATGTTTGCCTTCGCCGGCGCCTATCATCAGACGATGCTGATACACGCTTCAGCCACCATGATTCCCGACCCTCACCTCTCACCTCTTGCCTCTAACCCCTTGCCTCTCGGTTTCCCCTTCATCGCGGCCAGCGGCACGGGCAAGAGCACACACACCTCGCTCTGGCTGAAGCATATCGAAGGAATACAGCTGCTGAACGACGACAATCCCATCATACGCATCATTGACGGGCAGCCCTACCTTTACGGCTCGCCCTGGAGCGGCAAGACTCCCTGCTACCGCAACCGCAAGACACTCCTCGGAGCTGTCACTCGCATAGAGCGCGCTCCGCAAAACAACATCGAGCGACTGTCGCCCATCGAGGCCTTCGCCTCCCTCCTGCCCGCTTGCTCCAGCATGAAATGGGACGAAGGCACTTACCGGCTGCTCTGCGACGCCATAACGCGCATCATCGAGACGACGCCCATCTACACCCTGCACTGTCTGCCCGACGAGGAGGCAGCACGCTTGTCTTACTCAACACTGACAGAGCCATGGAAGAGAGCGTGATGTATTTGCCCAACGACGTGTTTCTGCCGCTGGTGCTCGGCGAGTTGCAACAATATCCCGACAAGACAGCTACCATCAACCTGCGCGGACGCAGCATGAGGCCTTTCCTCGAAGACGGACGCGACAAGGCCATCTTGCAGCTTGTCAAGAGCAGCGAATATCGCAAGGGAGATGCCGTGCTGGCGGAGATACATCCAGGACATTATGTATTGCATCGCATCGACAGCATCGCCGCCGACGGCAGCGTCACGCTCATGGGCGACGGCAATCTGGGCTACGAGCATTGCCTCAAAGAAGACATCCGAGCCAAGGCCATAGGCTTTATTCGCAAAGGCCGCGAGAAAGCCGACATGACCACAGGCCGCAAATGGCGCACCTACTCATGGCTGTGGACACGCCTCAAGCCACTGCGCCGCTACCTGCTCTTCGCCATGCATCCACATGTTCCGCAATCGTGGAAGCGATAACTATCAAGCTAATATGAACGAAAAACAAGGATAAGAACATGAAAGTAAAGAAAGGATTCAACCTGAGAACCGTCTGCGGCGAGAACATCATCGTGGCGGAAGGCCTCAGCAATATTGACTTCAGTCGTATCATCAGCCTCAACGAGAGCGCAGCCTATCTGTGGAAGAACATCCAAGGCATCGATTTCGATGCCGACAAGCTTACCGCCCTTCTCACTGATGAGTATGAGGTGGAAAAGGAAACAGCCCAACGAGACGCTGAAACACTCATCACGCAGTGGCAGGATGCCGGTCTGATAGAGTAAAATGATGAGAAAGTTCAAGATACTCTTCGTGTGCCACGGCAACATCTGCCGCAGCCCTATGGCAGAATTTGTGATGAAAGATCTCATCAGCAAAGCTGGGCGCGAAGAAGAGTTTGAGGTGGAATCGGCTGCTACATCAACAGAAGAGATTGGCAACGAAGTGTACCCTCCTGCCCGAAGGAAGCTGGCCGAGCACGGCATTGGCTGCAAGGGAAAGACTGCGCGTCAGATGACACGCCGCGATTACGGCCGTTTCGACCTGCTCATCGGAATGGATGCATGGAACATCCGCAACATGACACGCATCTGTGGCGGCGACCCCGAGGGGAATATCCACATGCTGCTTGACTTCACCCACCGTCCCGGCGACGTGGCCGACCCGTGGTACACTGGAGACTTCGAGGCTACGTGGCGCGATGTCCTTGAAGGGTGTCAGTGTCTGCTGGAGCAGCTTCACAATTCATAGCATCAACTGCATCAGCAGGACAAAAACCAGTTCTGCCCGATGAGACGCCAAGGCGCTCATCGGGCAGAACTCATAGGTCTCATAGGACTCATAGGACCTATAGGACTCATAGGACCTATAGGACTTATAGGACTCATAGGACCTATAAGCCCTATAAGCCTAAGCCTTATCCTCCGAAATTATCGTACATAATGCTCTCTGGCTCTACGCCGAGTGAATCGAGCATACCGACAACAGCCTTCGACATGGGGCCGGGGCCGCACATGTAGTATTCAATGTCCTCGGGAGCTTCGTGATCCTTCAGGTAAGTGTTGAACATCACCTGATGGACGAATCCCGGTGTGTACTTCACACCTGCGGCATCGGCGGCAGGGTCAGGACGGTCGAGGGCCAGATGGAAGTGGAAGTTGGGATATTCCTTCTCCAGTCCGAGGAAGTCGTCGAGATAGAACACCTCGTTCAGGGCGCGTGCTCCGTAGAAGTAGTGCATCTCACGGTCAGTGGTGTGCAGTGTCTTTGTCATGTGCATAATCTGTGCACGCAGCGGAGCCATGCCGGCGCCACCGCCTACCCAAATCATCTCCTTCTTCGAGTCGAAATGCGGGTGGAAGTCGCCGAAGGGACCGCTCATCACAACCTTGTCGCCAGGCTTCAACGAGAAGATATAGCTGGACGCAATGCCTGGGTTCACCTCCATGAAACCGCTCTTGTCGGCCTTGAACGGAGGTGTGGCAATACGCACGGTGAGCATGAAGACATCGCCCTCAGCAGGATAGTTGGCCATGGAGTAGGCACGGATGGTGGGCTCAGGGTTCTTACACTTCAGCGGGAAGAGTCCGAACTTCTCCCACGACGGCAGGTACTCGGCACCGATGAGCGACTTGTCGAAGTCTTTGTCATAATCGATGCAGTCGAAAGCAGGAATCTTAATCTGTGCGTAGGAGCCGGGCAGGAAGTCCATGTGAGCGCCCTTGGGCAGCTGCACTTTAAACTCCTTGATAAACGTAGCCACATTCTTGTTCGAGATGACCGTGCACTCGTACTCCTTCACGCCAAGGATGCTCTCGTCGACATGAATCTTGAGGTCACCCTTTACCTTGCACTGACAGCCGAGGCGCCAGTGGTTCTTAATCTCCTTACGGGTGAAGTGCGGCTTCTCACTGTCGAGAATCTCTCCCCCACCCTCAAGCACCTGCACTTTGCACTGTCCGCAGCTGGCCTTGCCACCACAAGCTGACGGCAGGAAGATGCCGTTCTGGTTGAGCGTAGCCATGAGGTTGTTGCCCTGCGGCACATTGATGGTACGGTCGCCGTTGATCTCGATGTTCACATTGCCCGACGGCGAGAGGTAGTTCTTTGCCACGAGCAGAATGATGACGATAGCGATGATCGTCACCAAGAAAACCAATATGCTGTATAATATAAACTGTGCCATAATCCATTAGATGTTAAGTCCGCTGAAGCACATCATAGCCATAGCCATGAGTCCCACGGTGATGAATGTAATGCCCAGTCCCTGCAGCGGTTTGGGCACGTCGCAATACTGCATCTTCTCGCGGATAGCGCCCAGTGAGACGATGGCCAGCGTCCAACCGATGCCCGAGCCGACGGCATAGACCATGGCGTCGAAAATATTGGTGATGGCTTGCGTATTGGTGGGCTCCATGAGGATGCGCTGCTGCATGAAGAGCGATGCGCCCATGATAGCGCAGTTCACGGCGATGAGCGGGAGGAAGATGCCCAGGGCAGCATAGAGCGAGGGGCTGTATTTCTCCACCACCATCTCTACCAACTGCACGATGCCTGCGATGACAGCGATGAAGAGGATGAAGCTGAGGTAGCTCAGGTCCATGCCGAAGATGCCGTCAGCGCTGAGCACCTTAGTCTGCAACAGGTAGTTGACAGGCACGGTGACCAACAGCACGAAGGTGACGGCCAGGCCCAGGCCCAAAGATGTCTTCACGGTCTTCGACACGGCCAGATAGGAGCACATGCCGAGGAAGAAGGCAAATATCATGTTGTCGACGAAAATCGACCTGAAGAATAGACTTATTGCGTGTTCCATAACTTATTTCTCCTTATAAAAGTATGCACGATGTACCCAGATAACGATTCCCACGAGGATGAGGGCCATAGCCGGCATCGTCATCATGCCGTTGTTGATGTAGCCGGCCTCATAGGCTCCGTCGGGTATGATCTGGAAGCCTAAGAGCGATCCACGTCCGAGCAGCTCACGCACACCGCCAACGATGACGAGAATCATGGCGTAGCCTAAGCCATTGCCCACGCCGTCGAGGAACGATGGCCAGGGCTTGTTCTGCATGGCGAAGGCCTCGAGCCGTCCCATGAGGATACAGTTGGTGATGATGAGTCCCACGTAGACCGAGAGCTGCACGCTGACGTCGTAGACGAAGGCTTTCAGCACCTGGCTGACGATGGTTACCAGCGCGGCCACCACCACAAGCTGCACCACAATGCGGATGCGGTTGGGGATGGTGTTGCGCAGCACAGAGATAATCACATTGGCGAAAGCCGTGATCACCGTCACGGCAAGGCCCATCACGATGGCGGGCTTCAGCTGCGAGGTGACAGCCAGTGCAGAGCAGATGCCCAGCACTTGCACCAGTATCGGGTGGTCGAGGCTCAGCGGATTGGTCAGCGCCTCTTTGTTCTGTTTGCTAAATAATGCCATATTTATTACGAATTATGAATTACGAATTTACTCGTTGTATTCGCCTTCGGCATTAGGTTGCCGGCGGTCTTCTTCGATAATCTTCCACAGCTCGTCCTTGAAAGACTGGGCGTACTGTGAGAAGCTCTTCTGCAGCATGTCGCTCACGCCGTTGGAGGTAAGCGTAGCGCCAGTGACGCAATCCACCTGATATTCGGGGCGCTCAACGTTTTTCACTACCGACAGAGCAACGTTGCCCTCGGGATCGAACACCTTCTTGCCGATGAATTTCTCCTGCCAAGCCTGCGAGTCCTTGATCTCAGCACCCAGGCCAGCGGTCTCGCTCTCATGGTTGAAGTAAGCACCGTAGACGGTGTTCATGTCGGCATCGAGAGCGACGAAACCGCTAATGCCGCCCCACAGGCCCATGCCCTTCATGGGGAACACATACTTCATCTCACCGTTCTCAAGGGTGCACTCGTAGAGGTTCCGTGCCTCGTCAAACTTCACTATCTTCTCATACAGTGCATGAGCTTCCTCATCGCCCTTGTCGCGCAGGTTCAGCGAGTTCAGCACCTGTTTTTCCTGGTCCAGCTTCACGTTGGCTTCCTGTCTGTCCCTCAGCGACGATGAGACAAAAGCCAGCAAGAAGGCCACGATGATGACCAGTATCGTACTATATATAATAATGTACGCGTTGGAATTTGTATTCAGTTTCATATCTACTTTACTCCTTTACTACATTACTCCTTTACTCCTTCACTCCTTTGCTCCTTTTCATGCGCTTAGAGATATTGCGCTCCACCACGAAGTGGTCGATGGTGGGAGCAAACATATTCATCAGCAGGATGGCGAGCATCATACCCTCGGGGTAGCCGGGGTTCATCACACGGATGACGATGGCCATGACACCGATGATGAAGCCATAGATCCATTTGCCGGTCTCTGTGCGTGCTGATGTGACAGGGTCGGTAGCCATAAACACGGCACCGAAGGCGAAGCCGCCCAACACCAGGTGCTCGTACCAGGGGATGACCGTGGAGCCAAGGCCTGCGAAGAGGGCTGCGGTGAGCGAGCCGCCCACGAAGACGCTGAGCATGATCTTCCACGAGGCGATGCCGGTGATGAGCAGCAGCAAGGCACCGAGGCCGATGGCAATGACCGAGGTCTCACCGATGGATCCAGGTATAAAGCCGCAGATCATGTCGCAGAGGCTGGTGCCGCTGTCAATGGGGTTAATACCCTGCCCCACCTCGGCCAGCGGTGTGGCCTGTGTGAAGGCATCGACATGCAGCGTCTCAGCCAGATTGTTGCCCAAACCCAGAATCTTCTCGTCGGCCACCCACACCTTGTCGCCACTCATCATCGTGGGATAGGCGAAGAAGAGGAAGGCACGGCAGATGAGTGCGGGGTTGAAGATGTTCATGCCCGTTCCGCCGAAAATCTCCTTGCCGATGATGACGGCAAAGGCCACGGCAATGGCCAGTATCCACAGCGGACAGTTGACGGGAATGATCAGCGGGATAAGGATGCCGCTGACGAGGAATCCCTCCTGTATCTCCTCGCCCTTCCACTGTGCCCAGGCAAACTCGATGCCCAGACCCACGATGTAGCTGACCAGAATCTTAGGCAGCACGGCGAAGAAACCGTAGAAGAAAATCTCGAAGAATCCGGCCGTAGCCAGTGTACCGGCAGCCAGGAAGTTCTGATAGCCCACGTTGTACATGCCGAAGAGCATGGCAGGCATCAGGGCCATCACCACCACACTCATGATGCGCTTCGAGTCGATGGCATCATGAATGTGCACGCCATTCCTCGACGTGGTGTTGGGCACGTAGAGGAACGTCTCAAAGCCGTCGAAGATCGAGCGGAAGGCATGCAGCTTTCCGTCCTTCTCGAAGTTCGGCTTTATCTTGTTCAAATAATTCCTTAAAAAGCTCATAGTCTTATGCGTTTTCTTTCCTTAAGTTATTAAGCCCCTCACGGACAATTCGTTGCAGCTCGAGCTTCGAGGAATCCACGAACTCGGCCAAAGCGAAGTCCTCGGGACTCACCTCATAGATGCCCAGCTGCTCCATCTTGTCAATGTCGCCAGTGATGATAGCCTTGATGAGGTATTCGCCATAGATGTCCATCGGCAGCACGCGGTCATACTCGCCACTCATGATGATGTGGCGCTCGCCACCCTTCACGCGAGCATCCAGTGCATATTCCTTCTTGCCGAAGAGCCACGAGAAATAGCTGCGGTTCACCGAGAATTCCTTCATTCGCGGCATGGCCCAGCCCAACAGCTCGTCGGCATTGTCACCCTCGGGAATGACGGTCACCTCCGAGGCGTGCGCGCCCAGATAGCCGTCCTTCGTGGTCTGGCGTCCTGTCAGCACGTTGCCGTTGATGATGCGCACGTGGTGGTCCTGGTCATAGCTGTTGGCCAGCAGCGTCTGCAGCTCCTGCCCCACCAGCATCTCCACATGGCACGGCTTCTTCACCTCGCTACCGCAGAAAGCCACCAGTCGGCGCAGGTCTACCTTGCCCGTATTAAACAGACGGCCGATGAACAGCACCACCGTGGGGTCGCCAATGGCCCACACCATCTCGCCCTTGTTCACAGGTTCAATGTTGTTCACCTGCACGCCCACGTTACCAGCAGGACAGGGTCCGTCGAACTCGACGACCTCCACGCCTTGCAGACTTGAAATCTGAGATTCAAGACTTGAGCTCTTACCTACGCCCACGTAGACCTTGGCGATTTTTGCCAGAGCCTTCAGACCTGTGACGAAGTCCTGCTCCTGGCCTTTCACCTCATATTCGAAGTCGCAGGCCAGCGGTTTGTCTCTCAGCGCTGACACGAAAATAGTTCTTGGACAGTCGGGAGCGGTGGCGATGGCGTAAGGCAGCTGGTTGATATAGCCCAGCAGTCCTGCCTCCATGATGTGCCCCAGCACCTGCTTGCCGTCCATCTTCTCCATATTCGGCTTGCCGTAGTCCACAAACGTCTGCTCCTTGTCGGCTTCCACCTTCACGCAGAGCACTTTTCTGCGCTCGCCACGCTCCACAGCCGTCACACGGCCGCTCACGGGCGAAGCAAACTTCATTTCAGGCCACTGCTTGTTCACAAACAGCGCCTCTCCGGCCTTGACCATATCGCCTTCTTTCACCACCACCTTCGGCACGACGCCCTCGAAGTCGTCGGGAACCAATGCGTATTTCCCGCTCGGCTTCAGGTTCATCTTTTCCTCGGCAGCTTTGCCTTGAAGCTTTATGTCCAAGCCCTTTCTAAGCTTGATTACATTTGCCATATTGATAAACAATTACTAACAATCTCTAAAAAACGCTGCAAAGTTACGAAAAGTCAAGAGCAAAACAAAAGAAATTTGTTTCTTTTTTTGCTGAGACGTAGGAGTTATACATGTTTTTTTCGTACCTTTGCACAAAATTCCGTGAACATGAAGAAATTATTCCTATTGAGTGCCACGCTGTTTGTGGCCGTCTCGCAGCTGATAGCGGGACAAACACTTTCGTTAAAAGACATCACCACCACAGGCATGTTCAGCCCGAAGGGGATAGCCGCCGTGCAGCCTCTGCCTGACGGCCAGAGCTATGCCCAGATTTCTGCCGACGGCAAGCAGATAGTCACCTACTCGTTTCGTACCGGCAAGCAGACTGGCGTGCTCTTCGATGCTGCCACAGCCCGTGGCGCCAACATCAGCCACGTGGAGGGCTACGTGATGAGTCCCGACCAGAAGCGCATCCTCATACAGACGCAGACACGCGCCATCTACCGCCACTCCTTCACCGCAGTCTATTACATCTTTACCATAGCCAACAACAAACTGGAGCCGCTGAGCGACGGCGGACCACAGCAGACACCGGTGTGGAGTCCCGACGGACTGCAGGTGGCTTTCGTGCGTGACAACAATATTTTTCTTGTCAAGCTACTCTATAACAACGCCGAGAGCCAGGTGACCAAGGATGGCAAACGCAATGAAATCATCAACGGTCTGCCCGACTGGGTCAATGAGGAGGAGTTCTCGTTTCATTCGGCCATGACGTTCAGCGCCGACTCGAAGCAGATAGTGTGGGTGCGCTACGATGAGAGCCAGGTGCCGGAGGTCTACCTGCCCCTCGCTCCGCAAGACTGGTCAGCCGGCGCCGCCACCGCCTCCCCCAGCTGGATGCGTCCCGATGGCACTTACTCGTACAAGTACCCCAAGGCCGGCGAGCAGAATGCCACCGTGAAGCTGATGAGCTTTGACATCAAGAGCCATCAGACACGCACCATGCAGCTGCCTCTCGACCCCGACGGCTACATCCCGCGCATCATGCCCACCAGCGACCCTACGAAGGTGGCCGTCTTCACGCTCAACCGCCATCAGGACATACTGCGCATCTTTATGGCCAATCCATTAACAACTGTATGCCAGCAGGTTATTGAGGATAAGGTCGACAAATACATTAACGAGAATGTCTTCGCCCACTCAAAGATTACCCCTGCTCACATCATCCTCACCAGCGAGCGCGACGGCTTCAACAGCATCTACGTCTACAGCCTCAACGGCCAGCTGCAACGCTCAGTAAAAGCCACGTCGGGGGCCGATTTTGTTGTCACCGATGTCTACGGCTACGATGAGCCTACGGGCGACGTTTTCTTCGCCGCTCTAGCCGACGGCCCGCTCAATCAGAAAATCTACGTCAGCCACAAGAACGGCAAGACCGACTGCCTCACACCCAAGGACGGCTGGAGCAGCGCCACTTTCTCAACCGATTTCAAGAGTTTCATCCACACTTGGAGCGACCTGAACACCCCGCCGCAAATCGCCTTGCTCAGTGTGTCGGGCGGTTCGTCTGTCAAAAACGTCACGGTATTGGAAGACAACCAGACCCTGGCCAACACCTATGCCTCCTTCGACATGGGCAGCAAGGAGCTCTTCTCCTTCACCACCTCTGAAGGCGTGCTGCTCTATGGCTGGATGGTCAAGCCCCACCACTTCGACCCTTCAAAGAAATATCCCGTGGTGATGTACCAGTACGGCGGTCCTGGCAATCAGCAGGTGAAGAACGCGTGGGGCATCGGCATGAACGGTCGTGGCGCCATCCTTGAGCAATATCAGGCGCAGCAGGGCTACATCGCCGTCTGCGTTGACAACCGTGGCACGGGTGGCCGCGGCGCCGAGTTTGAGAAATGCACTTACCTGCACCTTGGAGACTTAGAGGCCAAGGATCAAGTTGAGACTGCCCTCTGGCTGTCACAGCAGAGTTACGTTGACAAAGAGCACATCGCCATCTGGGGCTGGAGCTACGGCGGCTGGAACACGCTGATGTCCATGAGCGAAGGGCGTCCCGTCTTCTGCTGCGGCATCGCCATTGCGCCGCCTACCTGCTGGCGCTTCTACGACACCATCTACACCGAGCGCTTCATGCGTACTCCCAAAGAGAACGCCGACGGCTACGACCGTGTCTGCCCCATCGCCCGTGTCGACCAGCTGCACGGCGCCCTGCTGCTCTGCCACGGTCTGGCCGACGACAACGTGCACTATCAGAACACCGCAGAATACGTCACAGCCCTCGTCAATGCCGACAAAGACTACCGACAACTGGTCTATACCAACCGTAACCACAGCATCTTCGGAGGCAACACACGTCACCATCTGTTCCGCCAATGCATGGACTTTTTCGCTGCACATTTGTTGAGATAACCCTTGTTTTAGGCTCGATTAAGTTTTTTTATGAATAAATTGTGGGCACATACAGATATTAATTGTATATTTGCAAAGTAATTTATTGTTTAACTTAATTTTTCAAAAACATGAGAAAGAAGATTATCGCATTATTTGCTCTGCTGGCCTGTTTCACTATGGGTGCCAGCGCACAGGTTTATGTAGGTGGCTCACTGGGCTTCACGTCTTCTAAACAGTCACACGGTGGCATTGACCAGGACGGTACCTCGTTCAAGATTCTGCCTGAAATCGGCTACCAGCTCGATGACGACATCTCCATCGGTCTCTCCATCGGTTACTCACATGGCTATGCAGCCTTTGGCTCTATCACCGTCACCGACTTCAAAGCCTTGATGAACACCGCTATCAGCACCACTTTGGACATCAACGAAGACAACTACAAACTCAACAGCTTTACCTTCGCTCCCTATGTGCGCTACAACTTTGCACACCTGGGCAAGGCCAACCTCTTCTTTGAGGGCAGCGTGGGCTATACCAACGTGAAGGCCGACGACACACCCCGCATTAATGGTGCTGGTGGTGGCGAGCAGAAGATTGACGTCATTGAGATTGCCCTGCGTCCGGGCGTATCCTTCCAGTTGAGCGACAATATCAGCCTGATTGCCAAGCTGGGTTCCGTGGGCTTCATGCAGGCCAAGGAGAAGGAAACCGACATGAAGCTTACCCGCTTCGGTCTCGACCTCGACTCCTACAACCTCCTCTTCGGCATGAACTTCCACTTCTAAGCCGAGCTTGTATGATCAGCATCAAGAAAAAGCTGTGCGCCACCTTGTTGGACGCACAGCTTTTTCTTTTGTAGGAGCGCAGTGTTTGTGAGTTCCCCGGCCTTGACAAATCAATCTTGCTCCTCGTTCAAGTCTATCTCCACGCTGGAATCGTAAGAGTTGGTGGCCTTCAGGTTGATGACTGGGCGGATGAAATAATCCACCTCTACGGTGTCCTCTATCAGTCGAAGAATCTCCTTCGGATCTTTGTAGGCCATCGGGCTCTCGTCGATGGTGCCTGTGCCCACCGATGTGGAGTAGATGCCCTTCATGGCCTCTCTGTATTCATCGAGGTCGATGAGTTCCTTGGCATCCGACCGCGACAGCAGGCGTCCGGCACCGTGAGGCGCACTCTGGTTCCAGTCCTCGTTACCCTTGCCACGGGCTATAATCAGTCCGTCGCGCATGTTGAACGGAATGACCAACTTTCTTCCCGCCGGAGCTGCCACGGCCCCTTTGCGCATCATCTTCATTGAGAAGTCGATGTAGTTGTGGGTGGTGTAGATCTGCTCCACGATATTGGCTTTCCGTCCGCTGCCCTTGCAGATGGCTTCCATCACCAAGCGGTCTATCACCTGATGATTGAACTCTGCATAGGCCTGTGCCACGACCATGTCGGTGATATATCCCTTCATGGCATCTTCTACCAGGAAACCGTTTGTCACACCAGTCAGCTTGGCGGCCTCCATCTTCCAGTATTTCCACACCTTCTGTCCGAGGTTGCGGCTGCCGCAGTGCACGGTGAAGGCATAGTTTCCTTCGGGTGTCACGCCCACCTCTACGAAGTGGTTGCCGCCTCCCACGGTGCCAATACTGTTGTAGAACATGTGCTCCTTTTGGTCAATGCGCTTCAGCATGGCGGTAATGCCGCGTTCCGACACTTCCATGGCTCCCACCATCTCAGGCCACTGCAGGCGGGCCTGCTGCAGGCGCAGTTTCAGATGCTTGTACAGGTCGGCATAAGGATAGACCGCTTTCTGGTGAATACTCATACCGAATTTCACGTTTTCGCGTATGTCACGCTCTATCTCCGGGTAGTCCTCAGGATGGATGGGCATGTCAGTGATGGCCGTCGATACCGAGCAACCAATGTCGCCTCCCACATGGTCGGGGTTTACATGGTCGGTGAACGGAACAGTGAATCCCACCACGATGTCCTTACCGGCATGCACGTCGGGCATGATTCTAATCTTGGAACCCTCGAACATGGGATTGTCAAGAAAATGATACACCATCGAGAGGGCTTCCTGCTCTATATTGTCTGTGAAGATCTTGCAGTCCTTGCAATATTTCCCTTTAAGTTCTAACATTGTCGTATCTTGTTTTTTTACAGTACCTATTATATAAATAGGTATAGCTGTAGGTTGATAATAATTTTGAATTGTGTTGGGGCTGTCATGTCCTTTTGTGATACGACCTGCACCTATACCTTCGTCTCGGTGCGCCATGACAACAGAATAGCCTGTGAAGGAAGGGAATGAACCTTAGTTGACGGCTGTATCCTCTCGCAGCCATGTAACTGCCAGCATCCAATAGGCAGATGCTGAGCCATACAAGAAAGCCGTGCGTGGGTTAACTTTTCTCTCGGTTGGTGTGCATTACATGATTTCTGATGAGTCTGCTTACTCGTTTCTGTTTGTTTGACGTTGTTACTCCTGCTCGCTCGGCCAAGTCCCGTTGGGACTCGCATCACGCTCACTCGTGCGTCGTTTCGGGCTCCTGATTGTTTGTTTACTGAAAAAATGAGCCGAAACCCTACAGACTCATTCCTCAGTTTTCGGTGCTGCTAAGAGCACCTGTTGTCCACTGATTTTATTCATGTTTACATGCTTTGTTCAAAAACTGGCCGCAAAATTACTAAGTTTTTTTGAAAACTCACACATATTCTTGTCTTTTTTTTCTTGCTTTTTTTGTTGGGTATGCTATTTTGCTGATTTTCAGCCTTCATGTGCTTGCTGTCTCTTCGGTTTTTGTCATTTCAAAACCGTCCGCAATTTTCTTTACATTTCGGACTGTTCGTCCGAAGCCTTCGGACAACGAGTCCGAAGCCTCCGGACAAAGAGTCCGAAGCCTTCGGACTTTTTTGTATTGGGTGGATGGAATAAAACACACACAGAGAAAATATAAAGAATTGGTCCTCTGTGCCGAGATTGCCTTACCGCCATCGGCGACCACCACTAAAGCAAGGAAGAGGTAATTGAAAGTCCTCGATGTGTTCAATCTCCGGGTTGCAGTCGCCTGGCTTGCCGACGATGGTGATGACGTCAAAACGATGAGGAGCGGTGATGTGCCTGTACTGCAGGTAATGATTGATGGCTTTCAGTAGATGACGCTGTTTCTGATAGTTCACAGCTGTGACGGGGTCGGCAAAGACACGGTTTCTGCGGGTCTTCACTTCTACGAAGACAATGGTGTCGCCTTGCTGGGCAATGATGTCGATGTCGCGATGACTGGAATGCCAGTCACGCTCCAGTATGACGTAGCCTTTCTCTCGCAGGTAGGCAGCAGCGAGTCCTTCCCCCCAAGCGCCCGTTTGCAGATGCTCCGGGCCTTCCTTCTGCAGCCTCTCACGTGTCTCGCCTCTTCCCACCAGTTCCTGACATTTCTTGAAAGCCTTGCTCACCCAGCCTTCGCTGTCGGGCACGTTGGGCAGCAAGCGTTCCAGGGCAGCAAATATCTTCTCCGCCTCATCCATCCGCCCTTCGTTCAGCCGTTTCTTCAAAATGTCACTGGCTGTCCAGAACATGGCCGAGGAAGTATAGGGACTCTTGTCGTTGGCATAGAGTGGACGGATGGCATCGTAGGCCTCCTCGATGCGTCCCTGTCTTCGCAATTCAAAAACGTCCTTGGCTGTCATGGTTCCCGCAGATTTTGATTGGTTGGCAAAAATAGTAAAACTTGGCTAATCCCACAACTTTTTTTTGTGTTTTTTTAATAACAGATTAAAAAGGAGCATCTGAAATGCCTTGGATGCTCCTTTTTGCTTTGATTAGAACGGAACAAAGGCGCGAATTGTTTTTCGTATTGCGTCTAATATGCATTTATGAGCACGGACTCCAAACGCTCTATCCATTGATTAAAAAGTGGGCAGCGCTTTCGGATGGTCATTAAACCGATGTCATCGGCAAGTAAACTGCCATAGATTTCTTTGTTGTAGCCTTGGATGGCATTCTTCAGCCTGACGGAGGGAGCTGTGTTAGGGCCATTATTTATTTCTTCTGGAGTGGAGAAGTCCTTGATGGCGGTCTCTATAGCGTCGAAATCACATTCTCCTTTACGGAAATTGTTCTTGAAGGCTGAAATATCGGAGAAGAGTAGCCCTTCGAATTCGTGTAACTGGATGTAAGGAATGAAACGGCTGCGCAAGCTCTCTTGTATGTCCTGCGACATCTGTTGAAAAAGGAAGTCCATCTTGGCTTGGTACAGCTCAATGGTCTTTGCTTCCATCCATCCGGGGAAGCGAAAAGAATCCTTGATGCGGTAAAAATCTATGAGCAAGGTTACGATGACATCTGATTCGTTGAGGTGTTGAATCAGTTGTTTCTTCAGCGTTCCCCATGCGACGATACCACCACAGGAATGCTTGATGGTTGGTGCTTCTACAAGAACGTCCTTCCGATAGAAATAGGGAGCCAAGACTGTCTGGCAGAATTCCTGCTCGGTGGCTCCTTCGCATACGATAATCAGTCTTTTCATCTTGGCTGCCCTCCCTTTATAATGTTGTTTTTCCACAGGTCTCCAAGTGTGTATTCATCCAACCAATGAGCGAGTTGCTGGGCATCGAGTCGGCTCAGTTGTGTCTCGCCCCCCACTTGGTTGACGGTGATGATGTCTTCCGGCTCAAAGTAACTTATAAGGTCTGCACTCTGGGTTGCAGCGATAATCTGTGTACCTCGGTCTTTGACTGATTTTATAAGTCCTGCAAGTTTGCTGATAGCTACAGGATGAAGGCCAAGCTCAGGCTCATCAATGACTATCAACTTCGCTGGTTTGGGCTGGAGGAATAATGTTGCCAAAGCAATAAATCGGATGGTTCCGTCAGAAAGATCAGACGGGCCATAAACGGTCTCGCTGAACTTGTCGTGCCAGAGCAGACGCAGATTCCCATTCTCATTGGGATGGAAATAGAAGTCAGAAAAGTAGGGTGCTACGCTTTGAATCACTTTCACAATGCGTTTGTAGGTCATTGGCTCCTTTTGCTGGATGCCATAAAGGAATGCTGCCAGATTCTCGCCAGATTCGTAGAGGTAGAAGATGTCGTTCTGGATATTGCTTTCATGGGTAAAGGGTGACTGCTTGCCCGTATCATGAAAGTGATATTTTGACATTGTACGAAGATAGTCCTTAATATAGCTGTCCCTTGTCAGTCCACTATAACTTTTTATCTCAGCCTCATTCTTGTAGGAAGATATGTCTGATCTGTCGTTTATCCAACCTGTTTTAGATGTGTATCCTAACCATTCGTGCATGAACACAAATTGGTTATCACCTTCCTTCAACTCAAAACTGTAGGTGTTTCGATTAAAAGTTGCTTTTGCCCGTATGGTATCAGTGACTTTTGGACCTTTATGAAGGAATCTGGCTGTTCCACCATTCAATGCCACATATGGAGTCAACTTCTGTTCGTATAAGCGATTGAGCATTTCGAAAAAAGACAGGAAATTACTCTTGCCAGAACCATTAGACCCTATCAAAATGTTAATGGGGGTGAGCGGAATGTCTATCTGTTTAAATGACTTATAACCTTCTATTGCAATTCTATTCATATTGGTTCCGTTATGCAATCCTACGGTGCAATGATTCACAATTAGTTGAAAAGTGGGGGCGAAGCGGCTATCCGCTCCGCCCCCAAATAAAAGGGATAGATTATATTTACTCGCTCCAGTCTTCCTGCGTCTTGCGGACGTAGGTCTTGTAGCGGATCTGTGCCATGCGCTGTGCCTCGGCGAAGAGTTCCTCGGCCTCGTTGGGATAGGCCTTCTTGACGGAGAGGTAGCGTACCTCGCCGAGCAGGAAGTCGTGGAACTTGTCCCACTGCGGCTCCTTGGAGTCGAGGCTGAACGGGTTCTTGCCTTCCTCGATGAGGGCGGGGTTGAAGCGCCACAGGTGCCAGTAGCCGCACTCCACAGCCTTCTTCTCCTCAGCCTGGCTCTTGCCCATACCGCCCTTGGCCTTCAGACCGTGGTTGATACAGGGAGCGTAGGCGATGATGATGCTGGGTCCGTGCCAAGCCTCAGCCTCGCGGATAGCCTTGAGGGTCTGAGCGTGGTCAGCGCCCATGGCAATCTGAGCGACATAGACGTAGCCGTAGGTGGTGGCAATCATGCCGAGATCCTTCTTGCGGATGCGCTTGCCCTGAGCAGCGAACTGAGCGATAGCGCCAAGCGGTGTAGCCTTTGAAGCCTGACCACCGGTGTTGGAGTACACCTCAGTATCGAGCACGAGGATGTTGACGTCCTCACCGCTGGCGATGACGTGGTCGAGACCGCCGTAACCGATGTCGTAGGAAGCACCGTCGCCACCGATGATCCACTGTGAGCGCTTGGCTAGATGAGCCTTGCCCTCAAGTAGCTCGCTCTCCAGTGCACAGCCGCGGCACGGGCAAATGGGGCTGCCTGCAGCCTTGGCTTCCTGGGCTTCCTGCAACTTCTGAGCAGCCACCTCAGCACCATAAATCTCAATGCCCTGACCCTGCCAGAACTCGATGGCTCCATCGATAGGAAGAATAGCTTTCTCCAATGCAGCCACGAACTCGTCGGTAGCCTGACGGTTGGCGGTAGAGTCATCATAAGTGTCAAGCCACTTCTGCGTAGCCTCGCGCATCCAATCGAATACAGTAGTCTTGACCAGTTCTTCCGCCTTCTCGCGCAGGATTCCGCGCATTTTCTTGTGTCCCAGTTGCATACCGAGACCAAACTCGCAGAAGTCCTCGAACAGCGAGTTGTTGAAGCATGGGCCCTGACCCTTCTCGTTCTTGGTGTAAGGAGTAGAAGGAATAGAAGCAGAGTAGATAGACGAACAACCAGTAGCGTTGGCAATCATCTGACGGTCACCGAACAGCTGACTGATGAGCTTCACATAAGGAGTCTCACCGCAACCCGAGCAGGCGCCTGAGAACTCGAACAGCGGCTGTGCGAACTGCGAGTTCTTCACATTGCTGCGGATGTCGACGAGGTGCTGCTTCGAAGGAACCTTCACCAGCTTGTCCCAGTCGGCGGCCATCTTCTTCATCTCGTCTGCATCGGGGTTGAACGGAACCATCGTCAGGGCCTTGCCCAGCTTCGGGTTGCCCGGGCAGATGTCGGCGCAGTTGCCGCATCCCAGACAGTCGAGGACAGAAGGCTCGATGACGAAGTGCATGCCCTTCATGGCGGCGGGAGCCTTCATCTCGAGGCTCTCCAGACCTTCGAAGCCAGCCAGCTCCTCGTCGGTGAGGACGAACGGACGGATGGCAGCGTGAGGACAGATGTAAGCACACTGGTTACACTGGATACAGTTTTCCTTGTTCCACATGGGAACGAAGGCCTCCACGCCGCGCTTCTCGTAGGCAGCGGTACCCACCTCCCAAGAGCCGTCGGTGGTGCCGAACTTGGCGAAAGCGCTGACGGGCAGCAGGTCGCCGGCCTGGGCGTTGATGGGACGCACCAGCTCCTTGACGAATGCGGGAGCGTTGTCCTCCTTCACCTCGTCGTCGGGCAGGTTAGCCCACTCGGGCTTCACGGTCAGCTGGACGTACTCACCACCGCGGTCGATGGCGGCGTAGTTCTTGTCCACCACGTCCTGACCCTTGGCTCCGTAAGACTTCAGGGCAGCAGCCTTCATCTTCTCGACAGCCAGCTCCACGGGGATGACGCCGGTGATGCGGAAGAAGGCACTCTGCAGGATGGTGTTGGTGCGGTTGCCCAAGCCAATCTCTTGTGCAATCTTCGTGGCGTTGATGGTATAGACGGTGATGTTGTTCTGGGCGAAGTACTTCTTCACCTTGTTAGGCATGAACTTCTCCAGCTCGTCGGCGTCGAAGATGGTGTTCAGCAGGAACTGACCGTTCTTCTGCAGGCCGCGGGTCACGTCGTACATGTGGAGGTAAGCCTGGACGTGGCAAGCCACGAAGTTAGGTGTGGTCACCAGGTAGGTAGAGCGGATGGGCGTGTCGCCGAAGCGCAGGTGTGAGCAGGTGAAGCCACCCGACTTCTTCGAGTCATAGCTGAAGTAAGCCTGGCAGTACTTATCGGTGTTGTCGCCGATAATCTTCACGCTGTTCTTGTTAGCACCGACAGTACCGTCAGCACCCAGACCGTAGAACTTAGCCTGGAACATGCCAGCGCCACCCAGTGCAATCTCCTCAACCTCGGGCAGAGAAGTGAAGGTCACGTCGTCAACGATACCGATGGTGAAGTGGTTCTTGGGCTCGGGCATAGCGAGGTTGTTGAACACGCTGATGATCTGAGCGGGAGTGGTGTCGTGAGAGCCCAGACCGTAGCGTCCACCGACGATGAGGGGACGATTCTCCACGTCGTAGAAGGCATCCTTCACGTCGAGGTACAGAGGCTCGCCGGTAGCACCGGGCTCCTTTGTGCGGTCGAGTACGGCAATCTTCTTCACCGTCTTGGGCACAGCAGCCAGCAGGTGCTTGATGCTGAACGGACGATAGAGGTGCACGCTGATCATGCCCACCTTCTGGCCGTTGGCGTTCAGGTAGTCGATGGCCTCGCGGGCAGCGTCAGTAGCCGAGCCCATGAGGATGATTATGCGGTCGGCATCCTCAGCTCCGTAGTAGGAGAACAGGTGATACTCGCGGCCGGTAATCTTCGAGAGCTCGCCCAGATACTTCTCAACCACCTCGGGCACTGCATCGTAGTAGGGGTTGCAGGCCTCACGGTGTGTGAAGAACGTCTCGGGGTTCTCGGCTGTACCACGTGTGATGGGGCGCTCGGGGCTCATGGCGCGGTCACGGAAGCGCTTGATGAACTCTTCCTTCACCAGCGGACGCACATCCTCCTGGTCGAGCAGCTCAATCTTGTGATACTCGTGCGAGGTGCGGAATCCGTCGAAGAAGTTGACGAAGGGCACGCAGGTCTCGAGCGATGCCAGGTGAGCGGCGGCGGTCATGTCCATCACCTCCTGCACGGAGCCTTCGCAGAGCATGGCGAAGCCCGTCTGGCGGCAGGCCATCACGTCCTGGTGGTCACCGAAGATACAGAGCGAGTGAGAAGCCAGCGTACGGGCAGAAACGTCGAACACGCAGGGGATCAGCTCACCGGCAATCTTGTACATGTTAGGAATCATCAGGAGCAATCCCTGAGAAGCGGTGAAGGTAGTGGTCAGGGCACCAGCCTGCAGCGAGCCGTGAACGGCACCGGCAGCACCAGCCTCTGACTGCATTTCCTGCACACTGACGGTCTGGCCCCACAGGTTCTTGCGGCCACGGGCAGCCCACTCGTCAACATGCTCCGCCATAGGCGAAGACGGGGTGATGGGGTAGATAGCAGCTACCTCAGAGAACATATAACTCACATGAGCCGCAGCCTCGTTACCATCACAGGTGATAAATTTCTTTTCTTTAGCCATTTGTTTAAATAAAAAATGTATTAAGTGAATAATGTTATTTTTTGAATTCCTTCAACTCAGTCTCTATTTTACTTATTCTGTCGGAAAGGCTGATGATTTGCATAAGCACCGCCCAGCCGACAACAGAAGCGCCCACGCCACCTATAAAGGTCAGAACAGCTTGTGGGAACGCCATATCCTGACTCGACTCCCATATTCCCTTGCTTACGAGAAACGTAAAGAGAATGCCGCCTATCAACCACATCCAAGCGATGATAACCAACAGTTGTTCAATCTTTGTTCGCTTCATTTAGTAATTGAAAAAATACCCAGAAATGATGATTTGTTTTAAAACGCGTGCAAAGTTACAAATAAAATCCCGTATTGCAAAGCAGAGATTGCAAAATAATGCAAACTTCCGTCATTTTTTTTGTTTCGTCTAAATAAGCGGCTCCATCCGGCAATTGTTTCATCAGCTTTCAGGGGCCAGATGTGCACGAATACGTGCACCACCCGACCAATGGGCGGGCTTTGCCGAAGATACCCTGTCTTCCATATAACAAATTTGTTTAGGAGGCTTCTGCAAGTCTTTGGTCAAGTTTAAACAGTGCCTTTTTTGCCCGTTCTATTTTTCTGATTAATAGTTCCTTCTCGTCGCTGCCGACTAATTTTGCATTGTACTCTTGCCTGTTCTTTATCATAGTATAGAAGATTCTTGCAATTTTGTGTGCTGTTGCGACTATGGCTTGTGCAGAGCCGCTTCTTGACTTCAAACGTCTGAAGTAATTTCCCATTTCTGTTTTCTCGTCTTTGACTGCATTAGCGCACATTCTGAAAATCTGCCCCACAGGGTTCTTTCTCTTTGGCAGATGGCTTGAGAGAAGTTTTCCTCCCGATATTTTGTTGTTTGGGACGATATTACACCATTTGCAGAACTTCCTGCATGTATCGAATTTGTCTACGAAGTCATGTCCCAGTTCACCGACAAGCTGTAGCATTGAGCCTACGTTCATGCCGGGAATAGCCCTCACGTTGACTCCCCATATGTCAAAGGCATACTTTTCCATGTCGAAAGTGAGCACATTCTTATGGGCTGCGCTTTTCTTGGTCCGGACGAATTCTGTGCCTTTGGTGTCGATGGCTGCAGCATATTCCATCAGAAGCGATTCTATCTTGTTATTGCAATCCCCCACCTGTTCCTGATAGAAATCATAAGCCTTCAGGCTCTGTTCAAGCATGAACAGTACGTCATCTTCCCATGTTCCCTCAAGGGACATGGCAATGGTTTCCTTGGAGGCTTTGCACCTGCCGTCGGCCAGTTGTGACAGGGATACCGGGTCATGGTTTCCCGCAACGATGGCACGGATGATAGCCTGGCCGGACTTTCCCGTGACATCAGAGATGACGGTTGAGAGTTTTATGTTCATCATTTCCATGGCTTTCTGCATATGCAGGATTTCTACAGATGCGGATTCGAGCAGGTTTGAGCGATGGCGTGTGAGGTTACGTATCTTCCTGGTGATGTTCTCCGGTTGGAAACTTGGCTTGACCATTCCATAGCTGTGCATGAGCATTAGCCATTCCGCATCGGCCTCATCCGTTTTCTCGTCCATAAGATTCTTTACCTGGAGAGGATTGGCTAGGATTACATCAATCCCGGCATCCCTGAGCATGAGATACAGATTTAGCCAGTAGATTCCTGTCGCCTCCATTGCTACCGTGCGTATGCGGCAGGCATGAAGCCAGGAACAAATCTCATGCAGGTCACGAGTGAAACTCCCAAACCGGCGGTTGTTCTCCCCGTCACGGTCTTCCGGAACACACACTTGAATCTCCTTGTCGGCAATGTCTATGCCGGCGGAATCCGGATTAACAATTTTTAGGCGCAAACCTTTCTCTGTCTTGATTTTTTTTGCTTTCTTTGCCATGTGAAATGGATTTAGAGGTTAAAAACAAGCCTGTGTCTATGGGAATGTGGGTACTCTTCCATACGGCATCTAGCGGCCAATCTTCATTCTACAGACAACAGAATCATACTCGGAATTGGGGTGTCAGCCCAGAGCGTAGATGATTTACTTGCTTGATGTTGCAAAGATAGTAACTATTCCTCTAATTCCCAAGGCCCTCGGCTTGCCGAGGGCTATTTGTTATTCGGGACTTCATTTTGGGCCCTGCAAAATTCGTTACTCGGAAATGAAAAGAAAAACAAGTTTTCCTTTTGCATTTCTCTCGACTTTTCGTAACTTTGCACCTGAAAAACTAATTCTACAACCATGAAAAAGATTTTGACATTGATGACACTGACGTTGATAGCACTGAACTTGTGTGCTCAAACGTCAAAGCACTTTACCGTAAACATCAGTCCTGACGGGGAATCTAAGATGGACGCCTATCTTCCCGATCAGCCCAGCGGCCGCGCCGTCTTGGTGCTGCCCGGCGGCGGCTATTCACATTTGGCCATGCAGCATGAGGGCCATGACTGGGCACCGTGGTTCAACGAGCAAGGCATCGCCTGCTTCGTCCTCACCTACCGCATGCCCCATGGCGACCGCACCATCCCCCTCGGCGATGCACAGCAGGCCATCCGCACTGTGCGCGACTCAGCCTCGGTGTGGCACATCAATCCTCTGAGCGTGGGCATCATGGGCTCGTCGGCCGGTGGCCACCTGGCCAGCAGCGTCTCCACGCACAGTGAGTTCGACTGCCGCCCTGACTTCAGCATCCTGTTCTATCCGGTCATCTCGATGGACCAACGCGTGACGCATAAAGGCTCGTGCGTGAACTTCCTCGGCGAAGAGGGAGCGAAGGACGAAAAGCTGGTGAAGGAATGGTCGAACCAGAACGCTGTGGTGAGCCACCTCACGCCGCCTGCCATCATCATCACTGCCCACGACGACGGTGTGGTGCCTCCTGTCACCAACGGCATAGCTTACTACAGCGAGATGCGCAAGAAGGGCAACCTCTGCTCACTCCATGTCTATCCCTCCGGCGGCCACGGCTTCGGCTTCCGCAGCACTTGGCCCTACCATGACCAGATGCTCGCCGACCTGAAGGCCTGGCTGCAGTCGCTGCCCCAGCATCCTGCCGACGCCGTGCGCGTGGCCTGCATCGGCAACAGCATCACCCACGGCTCAGGCATCGACATGCAGGAGCGCAACGGCTATCCTGCCCAGCTGCAGCGTCTCTTGGGCGATGGCTATGTGGTGAAGAACTACGGCGTGGGTGCCCGCTGCATGATGGCCACCAGCGACCACCCCTACATGCAAGAGCAGGCCTGGCGCGACGCCAAGGCTTTTCTTCCCAATATCGTGGTCATCAAGCTGGGTACCAACGACTCGAAAGACTTTCAGTGGAACCAGCAGCAGTACGAGCAGGACTATCAGGCCATGATCGACACGCTGAAGAGCCTGCCCTCGAAGCCTGCCATCGTCCTCTGCACTCCCATCCGTGCCTTCCGCGACAAGTGGGGCATCACCGATAGCGTCATCGTCAATGGCGTCATCCCCTCCATTGAGAAGATAGCCAAAAAGAACCGCTTGTCGGTCATCGACCTGCACAGTGTCATTACCGACGAGAAGCAGATGACCTCCGACATGATTCATCCGAATGCTTCAGGCGCAGGCGCTATGGCAAAGGCTGTCTGCGAAGCTATCAAGCCCGAATAGTCTGCCACCATCACGAAAAGACAATATGACGAAGAAAAAACGAACTGCTATGCGACAAATCAAAATCACATTATTATTAATAGTATTAGCGCTCCCTGTCTGGGCACAGCGCCTGCAGCAGCCATTGGGGCGCGGCGTTGTGGCCGTCAACCGCTCGGGCAGCACCATCCGCAACGTCACCTCCACAGGCGGCACGGGCAACCTTATCTCCTGGCGCAAACTGGCACAGGAGCCGGAAGGCACTACATATAATGTCTACAAGCGCACCGCCGGAGCTGCGGACTTCACGAAGATGAACACCACGCCGCTGAAGGTGACGTGCTACAAGCCCTCGTCGCTGACTAACAACACCGAGTATGCCGTGACCGCCATCAGCCCCGACGGTGTGGAAGGGCCTATGAGCAAGCCTTTCCTCTATAAGACACAGGCCTATCCCAACGTGTGGCTCAACATCGACTTCGACAACAACGTGCTGAAGCGCAACGACTACCGCACGAAGTACGTATGGCCCATGGACCTGGACGGCGACGGCGAGTATGATGCCGTGGTTGTAGACCGTCTCTTCGCCGGCGCCATCAGCGACGATGCCGAGAACATGGGTGACAACACCGCCACCACCACGCACAAGATTCAGGCCTACCGCTTCAGCGGCGAGCTGCTCTGGACCGTCGACATGGGCCCCAACGTGAACATCTGTGCCGGACAGAACGACATGGTCGTGGCATGGGACATCAACTGCGACGGACGTTGCGAGGTGATGATCAAGTCGAGCGACGGCACCCGCTTCTGGGACAAAACGAACAACACCTGGGGCAAGTATGCCATGAGCAGCGACGTGGCCGATGTGGACGGCGACGGCATCGTGGACTACCGCACCCACAGCACCCGCGTGCCGCCGTTCTATGTCAGCGTCATCGACGGCGAGACAGGCGCCGAAATAGCCTGCTCGGAGCTGAAATACAACGAGGTGACCGACGGCAGCGACACCTGGGGGCGCAACACTCGTGCCAAGTACATGAGCTTCGGCTATGCCGCCATGGACGGACACTTCGCCATCTGCTACCTTGACGGCATCCATCCCTCGCTGGTCATGGAGTGCCTCGACCGCGACAACAACAAGACACACCACAACTATGTCTTCTCCTGGGAGTACGACTGGAACTCAGGCGTAAGCACCGCCACCAACTGGCACCACGACCGCACCTGGAGCCGTAACAACAAGAGTCCCTGGCCCGCCGAGTTCCACCAGCTGCGCGTGGCCGACGTCGATGGCGACGGCACCGACGAGATGATACAGGGCGGCTACAGCGTCAACCCGAAAAACGGTTTCTTCTCATCGCCCGGCATCGGCCACGGCGACCGCTTCATCCTCTCCGACATCGACCCCGACCGCCCCGGCCTTGAGGTCTATGCCATCCAGCAGAGCGCCCTCTTGGGACAGCTTATCTACGACGCCCGCACCGCCGAGCGCATCAAGGAGTGGTATCTGCCCTCAGTCTACGACGTGGGCCGCGGTGCCTGCATGGACGTCGACGCCTCGCGCAAGGGCTACGAGCTGTACAGCTTCACCGACGACTACATCTACGACTGCAAGGGCGAGAAGACCAGCTACACCCGCTCGGGCTGCGGCATCACCACCATGTTCGAGGGTGTGTGGTGGAACAGCGACCTGCAGCGCGAGGAGCTGTCGTCGCCCGGCGGCAGCGGCTGGGGTACCAACCTCATGGTGACACAGGTGCTGAACAAGGCACGCCTTGTGGAGTTTTCGCAGGAGAGCACCTGGGCCACCCATGCCGCCACCGGCACACGCCCGGCCTTCATGGGCGACATCATGGGTGACTGGCGCGAGGAGGTCATCCTGGCCAAGCAGAACGACGAGGGCAGCACCGGCATCGTGGGCTACACCACCAACATGCCCACCAGCTACAGCATCTACTGCCTGCAGCAGGACCCGCACTATCGCGGCGACTGCACCACGCGCGGCTACTATCAGCACCCCAACACCGGATTCTACCTCGGCGGCGACATGCCCATGCCTCCGCTGCCGCCCGTATTCGAAGCCGATGTGCGCAACCAGATGGCAACAGGAAAGAGCGTGATGTTCGACCTTCAGGGCGACAACCATGCCCCCATTACCGTGAGCCATGAGCCGACCATGCTTTACTTGATGAATCCCCGCGGCCATGACTACACTTTTACCGGCGAAGGAACTGCTGGCAGCGGTCAGCTTATCAAGTCCATGCAGGGAGCTGCTACATTTGACTGCCGTTTAGGACATACGGGTCTGAACCTTATCAGTGAGGGTACGCTCTGCGTCAACGGCACCATCAGCGGACCTGTGGAGCTGCGGGCTCGCGGCACACTGACCGGCAAAGCCACGCTGCAAGACACGATAACTTTCGAGGGCGCGCTCAACTACGAGGGTTGTCGGCTGATGCCCGGCGGCAATATCATCACAAGCAAGAAGAGCATGGTGATTCCCGGAAACGTTTATTTAGAGGTCGACGCTGTCATGCCGCAAGTGGGCAATCCCCTCAGCGGCTACTTGTTGGTGGAGGGCGACCTGACTTTCAAAGGCACCAACTACATCACCGTCAACCTCGGTTCAAAAGAGTTTGCCGAGTATGACATCGCACGCTGCACGGGTACGCTCACCTGCGATGTAACGAAGCTGAAGACTCGCGGACTGGAGGGCATCAACTATGACCTGGAAGTGAGAGACAACCGTCTGCTGCTCATCGTTCACGAGAACCGTGAGCCTGCCGAAGGCGTTGTCTGGACAGGCGCCCTGAGCAACATCTGGGATTACAAGACGCAGAACTTCAGCATTAGCGGAGGCACCGCCTCCTCCCCCACCGCCTTCGTCTCCGGCGATGCTGTCGTCTTCAACGCTCAGGCAGCGCAGACAACCATCAATGTGCCTGAGATGATGGTCACCAACGGCGTCATCTTCGACAGCGGCACCTTCACCCTCAACGGCGAGGGCGGCCTCAGCGGCGAAGGCGGCGTCACGGTGAACGAGCACGCCAACGTCACGCTGAACATGAAATACAGCGACTACACCGGTCGCACCATCGTCAACGGCGGCACACTCACCGTACCCAACTTCTACGACGGCGGACAGAAGAGCGCCCTCGGGGCCACCACCGCTGCCAAGGGCAACCTGCAACTGAACGGCGGCACGCTCGTCCTCTCGAAGGACAACATGGGCACCGACCGACAAATCACCCTAACCGACACCGCCATCATACGCATCACGCAGAGCAACAGCGCTCTGTCGCTGAAGGGACAGGTCAGCGGCACTGGCTACCTCGTCAAGGACGGCGCCGGACAGCTGAACTTCACCTATGGCGGCGCCAACAGCTTTGCTGGCCTCATCGTGAAGAAAGGCATCGTGGCTCAGGGCGCCTGGAACGCCACCTTTGGCAAGAGCGGCTCGCCCATGCTCCTGGCTGGCGGTGAAGTGCACCAGATAGATGTCAACAGCACCTCCACCGTGCCCACGTTCAATCATGTCGTCACTGTGCAAGAGGGAACGACGAACAAGATTGTCGGCTCTTCACGCGGCAAGCTCAACGGCTCTGTCAAGGGCAAGGGCAACCTCACCGTCGAGACCAAGTATGTGCGCTGCGACGTGGGTCTGAACTTCTCGCAGTACGAGGGCACGCTGACGGCCAAGGGCAGTCAGTTCCGCCTGATGTCGAATGTGACAGACATGAGCAAGGCACGGATGAAAGTGGATGCCGCCACCAACATCGCCCACTATGGCAGCGGCAACGGCACGCAGCAGTCGGCAACGCTGAAGATAGGCACCCTCTCAGGCACGGCTACCGACGGCGTCTTGGAGGGCCAGACCACCTATCAGGTGGGTTATCTGAATGAGGACAGCCAGTTCAGCGGTCTCATCAAGGGTACACGTCTGACGAAGGTGGGCACAGGTCGACTGACCCTGAAGACCGTGGGCAGCACGGCGCCCTTCAATGTCAATGGCGGCACACTGGAGCTGAGCAATGTCTCGTCAACGCCCATCACCACCGGTCTTGTCACCGTGGCCAACGGCGGCACCATCACCGGCACGGCCAGCGTACAGGACCTCACTCTGCAGAAGGGTGCCACGACGCTCTGCGAATTGAAGGCCACATCGGGCAACACCTGCCTCACCGTGAAAGGCAACCTGCGCCATACGGGCGATGTCATCGTCGTCCGCATACCGGCCACGCGCCAGCTGAAGGTGGGCGACGAGATCACCGTCTACAAGGTCAGCGGCAAGCACTCCGGCGACTTCACCGTTGAAGTGCAATCGGATGGCACCGACTATGTGCTCGACGCCTCTACGCTGCTCACCGACGGCAAGCTGCGCGTCACGGCCGTTGGTACGGGTATCGACGATGCCATCGCCGCCGATGCTTTCGTCGATGTCTATACCACCGACGGAGTCCGACTCTTCACCCGCCAGCCCTACGCCGATGTCATCAGGCAGCTCAAGCACGGCAACTATATTGTTGTTCAGGGCAATACTGCTCGCAAAGTTACAAAATAGAAACAGAATGACCATGAAAATAAAAGTATGCGGAATGCGCGACGGCGCAAATATCGCTGAGGTGGCAGCCCTAGGCGTAGAGTACATCGGCATGATTTTCTGGAGCGGCTCGCCACGCAACGTCACCATGATTCCAACCAACGCCGGCATCATTCCCGACAGGGCAAGCCTCGAACCCCTCAACGCTCAGCCCTCAACACTCAACCCTCAACGCTCACCGCAGAGAGTCGGAGTCTTCGTCGACGAGATGCCACAGACCATCATCACGCATGTGGTGAACTTCCAGCTTGACGTCGTTCAGTTGCATGGCCACGAGTCGCCCACCGTCATCCGCAACCTGCGCGCCACCCTCGACCCCGACATCCGTCCGGGCATCCAGTTCTGGAAAGCCATCAGCATCGCCGCTGCGGAAGACCTTGACCAATGCCAACAGTATGAGGACTGCGTCGATGCCTTCGTCTTCGACACCCGCAGTCCCAGCGTTGGCGGCAGCGGCCAGCATTTCGACTGGCAGCTCCTTGACGCCTACCGCGGCAAAGTGCCTTTTCTGCTCAGTGGCGGCATAGGGCCTGACGATGCAGCGCGTATCAAGTCTTTCCATCATCCTCAATGTATGGGCATTGACCTCAACTCACGCTTTGAGACGGCTCCCGCTGTCAAGGATGTGGCCCTCATCAGCCGTTTCCTGGCTCAATTCTAACCTGTAGCGTTGACGTCTCTTTTGAGGGAAGCTGTATTCCCTTTATGCTTATGGGGCTTATAAGTCCTATGGGTCCTATGAGACCTATGGGGCTTATAAGTCCTATAAGTCCTATAAGACCTATGAGTCCCATAAGTCCTATAAGCCCCATAAGACCTATAAGACCTATGCATCTGAACGTATTTTGCTATAAAAAGACCTGTTTTTGTTGCTCCTTCAGTCGTTTTTTCTCTACTTTTGCACCCAGATTGCGAAAACTCGATAACAAAAACACTCTGAATATGATGAAACTAAAGAATCTTCTTGTCGCAGCCTTCATGCTGCTCATCGCCGTAAATGCAACGGCCCAAGCCACAGACTTGTTCCAACCCTACAAAAGTTCGGCACTACGCCTGCCATCAGTACCGCTGCTGGTCAACGACCCCTACTTCTCGTTCTGGTCACCCTTCAACCAGCTGACCGACGGCAGCGTGCGCCACTGGACCGACGTAGAGAAACCCATCGAGGGTCTGCTGCGTGTGGACGGCCAGAGCTACCGCTGGATGGGCAACGGCCAGGCATTTCTGCTGAAGGCCATTGCCCCGATGGCCGACAACGCCGACTCATGGACGGGACGCGTAAGCCACAACGTGCAGACGGGCACAGCCTGGACACAGCGAGGCTTCAACGACAGCAGCTGGAAAGAGGAGAAGGCCGCTTGGGGCACTGCCAACGAATATCCCAACGTGCACAACGCATGGACGGCCACCAACAGCGACATCTACGTGCGCCGCAAGGTGACACTCACCGCCGACGACCTGCAGAAAGACCTGTGGATACAGTTCTCGCACGATGATGTCTTCGAGCTTTACGTCAACGGCACCAAGGTCATCGGAACGGGTGAGACATGGCTGCAGGGCGAGACACACCGACTCACCACTGAGGAGAAGCAGAAACTCGTGGTGGGCGAGAACGTGCTGGCTGCCCACTGCCACAACACTTCGGGCGGCGCCTACATCGACTTCGGACTCTTCGAGAACGTCTATCAGGCCGGTGCTGAGGTAAAAACGGCACAGCAGAAAAGCGTCGACGTGATGGCCACCTCTACCTACTACACCTTCACGTGCGGACCGGTGGAGCTTGACGTGGTGTTCACCGCCCCGATGATAATCACCGACCTCGACCTGCTCTCCACACCTATTAATTACATCTCCTACCAGGTGCGTGCCACCGACGGCAAAAGTCACAGTGTGCAGTTCTACGTGTCCACCACGCCACAGCTCACCGTCAACGAGCCTGCTCAGGCCATCGATGCCAGCCTCGTCACCGAGAACGGCGTGCAGTATGCCAAGGCGGGTTCTACGGCCCAGCCCGTGCTGAAGCGCGCCGGCGACCTCATCTGCATCGACTGGGGCTACCTCTACCTCTCCAGCCAGAACGGACAGGTCAGCGTGGCTCCTACCGCCGTCATGGAGGGCACCTTCACCACCACAGGACTGCTGCCCGCCTACGCGGGAGAGGTGAAGAACGAGTCGCCTTGCAACATGACCTCGCTGGCCTATGTCCACGACTTCGGCACAACCTCAAAGGCCGCCTCCTACATGATGATAGGCTACGACGAGGTGAAAGACATCCGCTACTTCAACAAGGACTACAAGGGTTACTGGGCACGCAACGGCAAGACCATCTTCCAGGCCTTCGACGAGCTGGCTGCCGGCTATCAGAGCATCATGGAGCGCTGCTATCAGCAGGACAAGACCATCTACGACGACGGTGTGGCTGCCGGCAACGTGAAGTACGCCGAACTGCTCGCAGGCAGCTATCGCCAGGTGCTGGCAGCCCACAAGCTGTTCCAGGACGACGGTGGACGACTGCTCTACTTCTCGAAGGAGAACAACTCCAACGGCTGCGTGAACACCGTCGACCTCACCTACCCCTCTGCCCCACTCTTCCTGCTCTATAACACTGAGTTGCAGAAGGGCATGATGACCTCCATCTTTGAGTATCAGCGCACCGGCAAATGGAACAAGGACTGGGCGGCCCACGACCTCGGCACCTATCCTCATGCCAACGGCCAGGTGTATGGCGGCGACATGCCCTTGGAGGAGAGCGGCAACATGCTCACCCTGGCGGCCATGATCAGCAAGATAGAGGGCAACACCAACTGGGTGAACACCTACTGGAACATCTGCACGCGTTGGGTGAACTATCTGGTCAGCAACGGTCAGGATCCCGACACACAGCTCTGCACCGACGACTTCGCCGGACACTGGGCACACAATGCCAACCTCTCCATCAAGGCCATCATGGGCGTGGCAGCCTACGCTGAGATGTGCAAGATGCGCGGGCGCAACGACATGTACACCAAATACATGGACACTGCCAAGAAGATGGCACAGGTATGGGAGATCGACGCCCGCGACGGCGACCACTACAAGCTGGCCTTCGACCGCGGCGGCTCATGGAGCCAGAAGTACAACCTGGTGTGGGACAAGCTGTGGAACATACACATCTTCCCCAAGCAGGTATTAGAGCGCGAGATGAAGTTCTACCTCACCAAGCAGAATACCTACGGACTGCCCCTCGACAACCGCGAGAACTACACCAAGAGTGACTGGGTGCTGTGGACGGCAGCTATGGCCGACGACACCGAGACCTTCCTGAAATTCGCCGACCTCGTGTGGAAATATGCCAACGAGACGCACACGCGCTGGCCGTTGAGCGACTGGTACTGGACAGGCAACGGCGATGCCCGCGGCTTCCGCGCCCGCTCAGTCATCGGCGGCCATTGGATGAAAGTGCTCATGGACAAATATGCAGAAAAGCCAGAGGCAACAGACTGGACACCGCAGGGCTACAAGATCAAGACGCGCTGGGCCGCAGAGGTGAACCCGCAGCAGCCATTGCCCGAATATCCGCGCCCGCAGATGGTGAGAGACGAGTGGCTGAACCTCAACGGCCTGTGGGACTACGCTATCAACACCAAGCGCACCATCCCCACCGAGTGGGACGGACAGATACTCGTGCCCTTCCCCCTGGAGTCGAGCCTGTCGGGTGTCATGCGCATGCTCGACAAGAACAACTTCCTCTGGTATCAGCGCACCTTCACCGTGCCTGCTGAATGGCAGGGCCGCGAGATACTCCTCAACTTCGGTGCTGTGGACTATCAGGCTCGCGTCTATGTCAACGGCAATGCCGTGGGCAACCACACCGGCGGTTTCGGAGCTTTCTCGCTGAACATCACGCCGCAGCTGAAGGAAGGCGAGAACACCATCACCGTGATGGTCATCGACAACACCGACGAGGCCACGCAGCCCGTAGGCAAGCAGCGCTACAATCCGGGCGGCGCAGGCAGCATCTGGTACACGCAGGTGTCGGGCATCTGGCAGACCGTGTGGCTCGAGCCTGTCAACAAGGCTTACATCAGCGCCATCACCACTACTCCCGACATTGACAACAGCAAAATGGACATCACCGTGCTCAGCGGTTCCGCCACTGAGAGCGACGAGGTGCACGTCGTGCTGAAGCTCAAGGGACAGAAGGTGGCCGAGGGCAACGGCACCACGGGCAGCACCATCCATCTGGACGTGCCCAACGCCAAGCTGTGGAGTCCCACCAACCCGTGGCTCTACGACCTCGAGGTGTCGCTGGCTTCCGGCGACCGTGTGAAGAGCTACGCCGCCATGCGCAAGATTTCTGCCCGCAAGCTCGACAACGGCGAGTGGCGCATGCAACTGAACAACCGCGACGTGTTCCATTTCGGACTGCTCGACCAGGGCTATTGGCCCGACGGTCTCTATACCGCACCCACCGACGAGGCGCTGGCCTTCGACGTGCAGAAGACCAAGGACTGGGGATTCAACATGATACGCAAGCACATGAAGGTGGAGCCGGCACGCTGGTACTACCATTGCGACCGCCTGGGCCTGCTCGTCTGGCAGGACATGCCCGCACTGGGCCGCAGCGACGAGCCGTGGGTCACACGCGAGTGGAGCACCAAGCCCGGCAAGCACACGACGGCCGTGGAGTCGGCCTTCAAAGCACAGTGGAAGGAGATTATCGAACAGCTCTACAGCCATCCCTCCATCGTGGTGTGGACACCGTTCAACGAGAGCTGGGGACAGTTCAAGAGCTCTGAGATTGTCGACTTCACACGCGGCATCGACAACACCCGCATCATCAACGCGGCCAGCGGCGGCAACCACTACGCCGGCGTGGGCGACATCGTAGACCTGCACGACTACGACCGTCCGCCCCACATCTTCCTCTACGACGCCAACCGCCCCGTCGTCTTAGGCGAGTTTGGAGGATTGGGACGCCACATTACCGACCACCGCTGGTACGAGAACAATGCCACCACCTACGTGAACTACTCGACGGAGAAGCAGCTCACCGACTCCTACGTGCAGAACGTGGAGGCTGTGGCCACGATGGCAAAGGACGCCACCGCACAGGACGGAGGCAAGGCCGCCTTCTGTGCAGCCGTCTATACCCAGACCACCGACGTGGAGACCGAGGTGAACGGCATGATGACCTACGACCGTGAGGTGATGAAGATGGACGAGACACGGGTGCGGGAGGCCAACCTAAAGCTGACCAACATCTACGGCGAGGAGCCTAAAGAGGATGTCGACGGCATCCGCAACGTAGGGATGTACCATGCTGTTCCCGTCACGCCAGCCATCTACAGTCTGTCAGGCATTCAGGTCGACAGTATGCTCAGTGGCATCAACATCATCCGCAAGGAAGACGGTACCATCTGCAAAGTATATAAGAAATGAGACGCCTGCACCTTTCTCTTCTCATAGTGTTTCTCGCCACAACGGCCAAGGCTGTAGCGAAAGATGTCATCACCTCGCCAGACGGAAGGCTGAGGGTGGAGGTGCAGACAGGTGCCGACGGTCTGGGGTGGACGGTCAGCCGCGACGGCAAGGTGCTCTACACCGAGAGCGCCGTCAGCGTGACCGTCGATGGCAAGACGCTGGGCGGCAACGCCAAAGCGAAAAGCGTCCGCCAACGCAGCGCCACCGAGACCATACGCCCTGTGGTGCCCCTGAAGTACGCCGAGATAGAAAGCCACTACCATGAGGCCACCGTCAGCTTCGGCAATTATCAGCTGCTGCTGCGCGTGATGAACAACGCCGTGGCCCACCGCTTCGTCCTCATGCAGAGGGGACAGGTGGAAGTGGAGGACGAGCGGTTCAGCATCCTTCCTGCCATCGACTGCGTGGCCCATTACCAGACGGCAGGCTCGTTCAACACTTCTTACGAAGAGCCTTACCAGCACAAATCCATCGCCGAATGGCAGAGCGACGGAAGCATGGCCACCGTGCCTGCCCTCATCTCAGGTGTAGGCGACACGCAGCTGCTCATTGGCGAGGCCGATGTCGATGACTATCCACGCATGTTCCTGCGTGCCGCCGACGGAGCCATCACCCCCACCTTCCCCAAGGCACCGCTGACGTGGGAGCCGTGGGGCGACCGAGGCGAACGCATCACGCAAGAGGCCGACTACATCGCCAAGACCGAAGGAAAGCGCTCCCTGCCCTGGCGCTTCGTGGTCATCACCGACTCGAAGGGCATCATCGAACAGACCGTTCCAGTGCAGCTGGCTCGGCGCAGCGCGCTGACGGACACGGGTTGGATTCAGCCCGGCAAATTCTCATGGGAGTGGTGGAACGGCGCCACACCCTACGGCACCGACGTCAACTTCCGCGCCGGCTGCAACTATGACACCTACTGCTACTTCGCCGACTTCGCTGCGAAGTACGGCATTGAGTACATTCTCTTGGACGAGGGCTGGGCGAAGAGCACCGACGACCCCTTCCACGGCAACGATGGCCTGCGCCTGCCGAAGCTTATCAATTATTGCAACAGCAAGGGCGTGAAGATTGCCCTTTGGCTTCCTTGGCTCACCGTACACAAGAACTTCGATACGCTGTTCAAGACCTATGCCGAGTGGGGCATCCCCGCCGTGAAGATTGACTTCATGGATCATGCCGACCAATGGATGTTGAACTTCTACAAGCGCGTCACCGCCGAGGCCGCCAAGTATCACATCATCGTCGACTGGCACGGCTCGTTCACACCTGCCGGACTGGAGCAGGAATATCCCAACCTCATCAGCTATGAGGGCGTGCGCGGCTTGGAACAGATGGGTGGCTGCAGACCCGAGAACACCGTGTTCATCCCCTTCATCCGTAACGCCGTGGGACCTGCCGACTTCACGCCTGGCGGCATGACCAACATGCAGCCCGAGGTCTATCGCTCAGAGCGTCCCAACAGCGCCGCCATGGGCACACGTGCCTTCCAGATGGCGCTCTACGTGGTGTTGGAGAGCGGCATCCAGATGCTCGCCGACAACCCCACGCGCTATATGCAGAACGACGACTGCACCCGCTTCATTGCCGCCGTGCCCACCACATGGGACGAGACGCGAGCACTCGACGCAAAGGCAGGCGAATATGCTGTCGTGGCCAAGCGCAAGGGCAACCAGTGGTTCATAGGAGCCATCAACAACGGCACGCCGCGCACCCTCGACTTGCATCTCGACTTCCTCAGACAGGGGAACTGGCGGCTCACGTCCTACAGCGACGGCACCAACGCCGACTATCAGGCCATGCATTATATAAAAGATGTGCAGACGGTCACAGCCGGCACAACGCTCAGCATCCGCCTTGCTCGCAACGGCGGATGGGCTGCTGTGGTGAGTGCCGGAGCTACTGAGCCTTTGGAGGCTGGAAACTTTCATACAAATGTAGGAGGCTTGGCCGGTCTTGTCAATCCCTTCATGGGCACTACGACGCTGTGGAAGCCCCAAGACCTGGGCTATGCCCGCACCGAGGAACGCCGGCCGTGGGGTGCTGAGACCTACCCCGGCGCCGCGCTGCCCAATGCGATGGTGCAGCTGACGCCCGTCACGAAGTACGGCTCTGGCTCAGGCTATCAGTATGAAGACCGCCAGATATACGGCTTTGCCCACACCTGCAAGGGACATTGGAACCTGCTGCACGTGCCCGTCCTGCCAGTCACGGCAGAGGGCAACTATCGGCCGGACAACTACTGGTCGACGTTCAGCCATGAGCGCGAGGAAGCCCACCCAGGCTATTATCATGTCTATTTAGACCGTTATCACGTAGATGCGGAGCTGACGACGACGCTGCGCTGCGGCTATCACCGCTACACCTTCCGCCCCGACGACGAGCGGCGCCTGCTCATCGACATCACACGCTCAAACAACCAGCCGCGCCAATACGAGGTGAAACAGACCGGCTCCAATACCTTCGAGGGATTCCAGGACGGCGAAGGCCGCATCTATTTCTATGCCGAGACAAGCGAGGAGATAGCCGGCGTGGAAGAAGTTGGTGCTCCCCAGCGCCGCAACGTCCATCCGCTCACCATTGTCAGCTTCAAGCAGCCACGCAGCACACGTCCCTTGGAACTGAAGATTGGCTTTTCCTTCGTCAGTATCGACAACGCCCGCCAGAACCTGAAAGCGGAGCTGGCCGGAAAAGACTTTGCCGAAGTGCGCAGCGAGGCCAACGACACCTGGGAGCGACTGTTAGGACATATCAAGGTGGACGGCGGCTCGCCTGCGGAGAGAAGCATGTTCTATTCCACGCTCTACCGTGTCTTCCTCTTCCCCCACTTGCGCAGCGACGTCAACGGCGAGTACCGTGATGCACGTGGAGACGTGGTAAAGGCCGACTTCCGCTTTTACACCACGCCGTCGTTCTGGGACACCTACCGCAACAAGCTCATACTCTTGGGAATGGTGACGCCCGACGTGGCCGCCGACATCATCTCGTCATGTATAGACCAAGGCGAGAAGACCGGCGGCTATATGCCCACCTTCTTCCACGGCGACCATGCTGCCACCTTTGTGGCCGGCTCGTGGCTACGCGGCATAAGGGGCTTCGACCTCAACCGGGCCTACGCCCTGATGCTGAAGAGCGCCACGGTGCCGGGACGGGGCGGAAGGCCCTATCTGGACGAATACTTGCAACGGGGATGGATTTCGGAGAAAGACACGGTGAACGTGAGGACGGAGAATGAATACAAAGGCTCGGTAACAAAAACGCTGGAGTATGCCTACGACGACTACGCCACCGCACTCGTTGCACGTGAGCTGAAGGACAGGAAAAATGAAAAGCTGCTCATGAGCCACGCTCAGAACTACCGCACGCTGTTCGACCCCTCGACAGGATTCTGGAGGGGCAAGGTGTTGCGCAACGGCGTGGGACAATGGATAGACGACTTCCGGCCCAACTATCCCTATTACCAGTATATGTACCGTGAGGCCGACGCATGGAACTCGCTCTTCTTCGCCCCTCACGACCCGCAGGGCATGATAGCGCTCTATCCCTCAAAAGATGCCGTGGAGCAGAAGCTCGACTCACTCTTCACAACGCCCTGCGGAGGTTATGAGGCGTGGAACCTGACGGGTTATCTCGGCACCTACTGTCACGGCAACCAGCCCGGACACAGCATCCCCTACACCTATTACTTCATAGACCGTCAGGAGAAGGCGCAGCATGTGCTCAACACGCTCATGCACGACTACTACGGCATGGGCGACGAGAAGCTGGCCTACGCCGGTATGGACGACGCTGGCGAGATGTCGGCCTGGTATGCCCTCAACGCCATCGGACTCTACACCTATTCGCCTGCCGACCCTGAGTATATCGTCACCGTGCCGCTCTTCCCGCATGTCAGCTTCACGCTGGGCAGCGGACAGACCTTCCACATCGTCCGCGAAGGCAAGGGCGAGCGCATCAGCCAGATTACCGTGGGAGGGCAGAAGCTCAACGGCTGGATGGTGAAGCACGAGGATTTGGCGAAAGGCAAGGAACTGAAAATCACAACGTATCAATAAAAAGTCAAAGCGATGAAAAGACTGATAGCAATCATGGCAGCCGCTACCCTGACAATGGCGTGCGGCTCGAAGGCAGCCCAGCAGCAGACTGCGCCGCCAGAAGAGAAACCACAGGCCTTTGGTGCCGAGTATATCAAGATGACGGCCGACGCAAGCATCGCCGTGGGACAGTCGAAGCGCCCGCCCGTGGAGCAGCGGCTCTTCCAGTCGCAGGTCATCGACCAGAAGATAGAGAAGGTGAAGCAGCAGCTCAGCGGCAACCCCTATCTGGCGTGGATGTTTGAGAACTGCTTCCCCAACACGTTAGAGACAACGGCACACTACACCAAGTTGCCCAACGGCGACGACGACACCTTCGTCTATACGGGCGACATCGCCGCCATGTGGCTGCGCGACTCGGGCGCTCAGGTGTGGCCTTACGTGCAGTTCTGCAACGACGACCCGGCCCTGGCCAAGCTCATCAGAGGCGTCATACTGCGACAGATGAAGAGCATCAACCTCGACCCCTATGCCAACGCCTTCTATCAGGACTCCACGAAGGTGGGCGAATGGAAGAGCGACCAGACCGACATGAAGCCCGGCATACACGAGCGCAAGTATGAGATTGACTCTCAATGCTATCCCATCCGTCTGGCTTACCATTACTGGAAGACCACGGGCGATGCCACCATCTTTGGCGACGAGTGGCTGAAGGCCGTCGACAATATCCTCATGGTGCTCCGCGAACAGCAGCGCAAGGGCGGCACTGGCAGCTACACCTTCAAGCGCAACACCGACCGCCAGTTTGACACCGTGGGATGGGACGGCAAGGGACATCCCGTGAAACCCGTCGGACTCATCGCCTCCACCTTCCGCCCCAGCGACGACGCCACCGTCTTCGCCTTCCTCGTGCCCTCCAACTTCATGGCCGTCACATCGCTGCGCAAGGCTGCCGAGATTCTCACAGCTGTCAACAACGACAACAGTCGCGCAGCACAATGCAAGGCCCTGGCCGACGAGGTGAAACAGGCCCTGAAGAAATATGCCGTGGTCAACCATCCGAAGTATGGCAAGATCTACGCCTACGAGGTGGACGGCTTCGGCAGCCAGCTGCTCATGGACGATGCCAACGTGCCCTCGCTCCTGGCCATGGCTTATCTCGGCGACGTGCCCCTCAGCGACCCCATCTATCAGAACACGCGCCGCTTTGTGTGGTCGGAGGATAATCCCTCCTTCTTCCGCGGAGCTGCCGGCGAGGGCATCGGAGGGCCGCACGTAGGCTACGACATGCCCTGGCCCATGTCCATCATGATGTATGCCTTTACCAGCACCGACGATGCCGAAATCAAGCATTGCATAGAGATGCTGATGAGCACCGACGCCGGCACAGGCTTCATACACGAGTCGTTCCACAAGGATGATGCCACCCACTACACACGCCCCTGGTTTGCATGGCAGAACACGCTCTTCGGCGAGCTCATCCTCAAGCTCCTGGCCGACGGCAAGGCAGACCTCCTGAACAGTTGCAAGAACTGACATCACCTTGACCCGCCCACCGGTCGTGTGGTGCACGTATTCGTGCACAATCACCTTGGCCCGCCCGCCGGTCGTGTGGTGCACGTATTCGTACACACCTACCAAGCTATTCTTTAACATTTAACTAAAGACACCATGAAACGGTTATTGCTCTTTGCTTGCGGCTTATCAGTCAGCACAGCGCTCATGGCACAGGCCGCCGTTCCCGATGCTTCTCCATCGGGCCTCGAGCCGGAGAAAACCATGAAAGCCTACATGGTGGCCGATGCACATCTGGACACACAATGGAACTGGGACGTGCAGGCCACCATACGCCACCACATCAAAAACACATTGACGCAGAACCTCTTCCTGCTGAAGAAGTACCCCGACTACATCTTCAACTTCGAGGGCGCAGTGAAATATGCGTGGATGAAGGAATACTACCCCGAGCTCTACAACGAGATGAAACAGTATGTGGCCAACGGCCGCTGGCATCTTGCCGGCAGCAGCTGGGATGCCAATGAGGTCATCATCGGCTCGCCGGAGTCGTGGATACGCAACGTCACCCTGGGACAGACCTATTATCGCAAAGAGTTCGGCACAGAGAGCACCGACATCTTCCTGCCCGACTGCTTCGGATTCCCCTACACCCTGCCCACGCTGGCAGCACATTGCGGACTCATAGGCTTCTCGTCGCAGAAGCTGGCGTGGCGCACAAAGCCATTCTATGAGGGCAACAAGCGCTATCCCTTCACCATCGGACTATGGCAGGGCATCGACGGCAGCCGCATCATGATGACCCACGGCTTCGGCTACGGACAGCGATGGAAGGACGAAGACCTGTCGCATAACGAACAGTTGAAACGCGAGATTGGCGAGAGCCAGCTCAACCAGGTCTACCGCTACTACGGCACGGGTGACATAGGCGGCTCGCCCACTATCAACTCGGTACGCGCCGTGGAGAAAGGCATCAAAGGCGACGGCCCCATACAGATCATCAGCGCCACCAGCGACCAGATCTACAAGGACTACCTACCCTACATCCAGCCCACATCGCCCACAACGCCCACAACGCCCACAACGCCCACCTCCCTCCCCCTATTCGACGGAGAGCTGACGATGGACGTCCACGGCAACGGATGCTACACCTCGCAGGCCGCCATGAAGCTCTACAACCGTCAGAACGAGCACCTCGGCGACGCAGCAGAGCGGGCCTCCGTCATGGCCGACTGGATGGGCGAAACCCCATATCCGCGCCAGCAGCTCACCGAGACGTGGCAACGGGTCATCTGGCATCAGTTCCACGACGACCTCACAGGCACCAGCATACCACGGGCTTACGAGTTCTCATGGAACGACGAGCTGCTCAGTCTGAAGACCTTCTCCGACGTGCTGACCCACAGCGTCAGCGCCATCGCACGCAGGATGGACACCAACGTCAGCGGCCAGCCCATCGTCATCTACAACAACGAGGCCTTCCCCGTCACCACCATCTGCAAGATGCTCCTTCCCGCCGAATGGAAAGGCAAGGGATGCCAGGTCAACGACGACAAAGGCAACCGCGTGCCGTCGCAACTCGTAGAAGAGCAACACCCACAAAGCCCACAACACCCACAAAGCCCACAAAGCCCACAAAGCCCACAAAGCCACACCGTCCTCCTCTTCCAGGCCACCCTACCCTCCTCCGGCCTCGCCGTTTACAGCCTGAAGCCCACTCAACCCTCAACCCACAACCCTCAACCCTCAACCACAACGCGAGAGGTTGAAAACTCCATCTACCGTCTCCGCTTCAACGACTATGGCGACATCGTCTCGCTCTTCGACAAGAAGGCGGGCCGCGAGCTGGTGGCCGACGGCAAGTACATCGGTCTGGCGGTGTTCAACGACTGTCCCTCCTACAGCTGGCCCGCTTGGGAGATTCTGAAGCAGACCCTCGACAAGGCTCCCGTGCCAGTACGCGAACAGGCAGAAGTCACTGTGACAGTACCAGCACCCTTGCGACAGACCATCACCGTCAGGAAGAAATACGGCCATTCCGACATCCTCCAGCGCATACACCTCTATGAGGGCGAACAGGCCGCACGCATCGACTTCGAGAACGAGGTGGACTGGCGCTCGAGCAATGCCCTGCTCAAGGCTGTCTTCCCGCTCAGCGTCAGCAACGAGAAGGCCACCTACGACATCGGACTCGGCTCCGTGAAGCGAGGCAACAACCGGGACAACATGTTCGAGGTCTACGCCCACCGTTGGGCTGACCTCACCGATGCCAGCGGCAGCTACGGCGTCACCATCATGAACGACTCACGCTACGGATGGGACAAGCCCGACAACCACACCCTGCGGCTCTCGCTGCTCTACACACCCAAGACCAACGGCAACTACGCCTATCAGGAACAGCAGGACCAAGGCCACCACGTCTTCACCTACAGCATCGTAGGCCATCAGGGAGCCTTCGACGAGGTAAAGGCCACCCAGCAGGCCACCCTGCTCAACAGCCAGCCGAAGGTGTTCTTCGCCACCAAACACAAGGGCGAGCTGCGACGTGCCTTCTCCTTCGTCAGCAGCGACAATGCCAACGTGCTGGTGCGCTGCATGAAGATGGCCGAGGCCAGCGACGAGTATGTGGTGCGTGTCTATGAGCTCAGCGGCAAGGCCACGCAGACCGCAAAGCTCACCTTCGCGCCCAACATCGAGCATGCTGTAGAGGCAGACGGCACAGAGAAAACCATAGCAGCGGCCACGCACGATGCACACACGCTCACAGTCAGCATCAAGCCCTACAGCGTGAAGACCTACAAGCTCACCTTCGCACCACGCAACCCTCACCAAACGTCTCTCAACTCTCAACTCTCAACTCTCAACTCTCAACTCTCATCTCTCAACAAACGTCTCTCAACTCTCAACAAACGTCTCTCAACTCTCAACTCTCAACACTCAACTCCCCTACCCTACGACCGCCGTTGCTTCAGCTACAACGCGTTCCGTCAGGATGCCAACTTCGAGAGCGGCTACAGCTACGCCGCCGAGCTGCTGCCTGCCGAAGGCATCACCGTGGGCGACATCGCCTTCACCCTGGGCGAGCCAGACGGACTCAACGGCATGAGCTGCAAAGGGCAGACCATCGCAGTAGGCAACGCCGACAAGCGCAACAGACAGCTGCACCTCCTCGTTGCCTCAGCCAAGGGCGACAGCAAGGCAACGTTCAAGGCTGGCAACACCCAGACCACCGTCACCATTCCCTTCTACACTGGCTTCATAGGCCAGTGGGGACACGACGGGCACACCAAGGGATTCCTCAAGGACGCAACCGTGGCCTACGTGGGCACACACCGGCACTCAGCAGGCGACGATGAGCCATACGAGTACACCTATATGTTCCGCGTAGACATCCCCCTGCCGGCCAAAGCCACAGAGGTGCAGATGCCCAACGACCCCAGCATCGTCGTCTTCGCTGCCACTGTCTCTGACGCAGAGCCAGACCTGCAGCCGGCAGCACCGCTCTTCCAGGCATCGCTGACCACAGAGGCCACCACGGCAGAGGGCGCAGAAGCACACGTCGCCACACAGGAGTCGCTCCTCAAGCACGCACGCATCATAGCCGTGACAGGCGAGTGCAACGACAACGAGCGGGCACCCAACCTCGTGGATGGCAACGAAGACACCAAGTGGTGTGACGTGAAGCCGGCACCCAACTATGTGGTATTCGACCTGGGCAAAGTACAGAAGCTGAGCCGCTGGCGTCTGCTCAACGCCGGGGCCGAGGATTTCTCCTACATCACACGCACATGCCTACTCCAGACACGCAACAGCGAGACAGAGGAATGGGTCACAGCAGACATGATAGACCAGAACCGCAGCAACGTCGTGGAACGCTCCTTCAACCCCATCGAAGCACGCTACGTCCGGCTCTTCGTCGTAGGATCTACACAGACCACGGGCGACGCCACACGCATCTACGAGTTTGAGCTGTATTAGCCCTATTCTCCCCCTTGCAAAGGGGGAGTTAGAGGGGGATTCAGACCCACCCCCAGCCTGAAGATGTTGTCCGCTTAAGGACAACATCGCCTGCGAGGGAGGGGAGAAGTTACCTCTGCGGCGGCCACATGATGGCGCAGCCCCGCCCCTCCCCAAACAGAGAGGTCCCCGATACTGGGGGCCTCTCTGTTTGGGGAGGGGTTCTACACGCACGCATCGTCCGTCAGCGGCAGCAAGGCGTTGAGCAGGCCGTTTTTTATCAGGGAAAAATGACGTACCCGGCTACCAAGTAAATCTGATGCCCAGCGGCACAGAGAAGGTAAACGGATGCTCTGTGGCGGTTGAATGCCCCAAGACATGCTTTTTTCTAAAGGTTTTCAGCCCGCATGTATTTGTAACTCCTTCTGTTTTATCAGTAAAAAAAAGTCCGCAATTATTCTTTACATTTCGGACTGTTTGTCCGAAGCCTTCGGACAAACAGTCCGAAGCCTTCGGACGACGAGTCCGAAGCCTTCGGACGGAGAGTCCGAAGCCTTCGGACTTTTTTGTGCGGTACGGATGGAGTTAGATTAGGTCACGTCACGAAGCTGGTCAGTTCAAAGATAAAAGTCAACCGCACAGGTCGAAAAGTGCCATCATTTCTTTCTTCTTATAAAGAGGTCTCTGATGCCGTTGAAGTCTTTTTTCATGATGAGCCCGATGCCCTGGGTGTTCAGCGAGGAGTGGGTGAAGTAGCGGTCGTTGGTCTTGTTGTAGGCCTTCAGGGCGATGCTGCCGCCGCGTGTGAGCAGATACTGGATGTCGAAGTCGCCAATAAACGAGGGTGTGGCCTGGGTGGCGTTGTCACGATAGCCGAACTGTCCGTTCAGCAGCAGACGGTTGTTGAGCATGCGTCCGCTGACAAGACCTTCATACTCTGCGTTGTGCCACCCCTCGTTTCCAGTGGAGATATTGGCGCCGAAGTTCCAGTCATCGTTTTTGATGACCTGCGACAGCAGCTGGTTGATTTGCGACGAGACGGTGCCTGAGAGCAGGCTCTGCATGGCCAGCTCCGTCTGTCCGTAGCCTTGAGTGTTGGCGTTGTTGGCCCCTTGGGTGTAGAAGCGGCCGATGCCCAACAGGTAGACCACCTGCTGGTTGAGCTCCTGCTCGCTGGCCATGATGGCGCGTATCATCTGCTGCTCTTCGCTGTTGAGGGTGGGCATCTCGAGGTCGAACTCCACGCGGGGCTCGCCTGCCGTGCCCACGATGTTCATCAGACAGTTCACGCGGATGGTGTTGCTGGTAAAGGCATTGCCGAGGCCGAGGTCTGACAGCGACACGCCGTTGACGGTGTTCACGGTCTTCCAATTGAGCGCTGCGCCGAAGGGGTCGCCGTTGAACACCATGGTGCTGCCCTCCTGAAACAGGAAATTCTTCTTCAGCAGGTTCTGGATGGTCATGGAATAGGAGCCGCGCTCTATGGCGTAGGTGCCGAACATCTGGAACGACCCTTTGTTGTAATAGGATGCGCGCAGCGCTCCCGAGCCATTGAGGTTGATCATGTCTCCCGAGCTCTGGTCCATCAGCAGGCGCATGGTGGCATCGGGCGTAGCGTTGATGCGCAGATTGAGGCGAAGGTCGCTTGTGTTGAGAGTTGAGAGTTGAGTGTTGAGTGACTTTTCTCTTGGGTTAGTTGTAGTGTCACTCAACACTAAACTCTCATCTCTCAACGAGGATTCCCACGTGATAAACTGCTGTTGGTTGATGCCATCGGGGCTGGAGGCATTGTAGATGAAGAAGGAGCCGGGCGTCGGGGTGACATCGCAGTCGATGGTGACTTCTCCGGGCCGTCCCTGCATCAGCGCCTGTCCGTCGGCCCAGACGGTGCCGCCTATGGTGCCGCCGGCGTCCATCTGCGGGAAGTCGTAGGCCAGCAGCCCGCTGGCATCGGCCAACAGGTTGAAATGGATGTTCTTCAGGTGTGTGTGTGTGATGTCTCCGTTGAGCGTTGCCGTGTGGCCGTCGCGGTCGTTGAGAGTGAATTGCCGAAAGCCGATGACGCCGGGCGTGAGGTGCACGGTGTCGCCGGTGAAGGTGTAGGTGGTGCCGAGGGGCTTGATGGCGGCCTTGCCTTCTACGGCCACCTCGCCCACAATGTCGATGGCTTTCAGCGGGCCGATGATGCGCACGTCACCGTAGCCTTTGCCTTCGATGTTGGAGATAAAGCTCTGTGTGAACGATCTGACGAAGCCTATGTTGGTGCCTTGTGCCTGGATGCCCAGGTCTATCTCCTTGCGGCGGGGCGAAATGAATCCGTCGACGAAGGTCTGTGCATCGGCACCGTCGTCGATGACGCCCTCCAGGTCCACCTGCCCCTCCTCAGCGTTCCATACGGCGACAGCTTCGAGGATGCCCATGCGTGCCTCCTGGAAGAGGAAGTCTGTGACAGCGATGTCGGCCCATGCCTCAGGCTTGCTGAGGGCCTGGCAGACATAGGCTTTGCCCGTGGCATGTCCGCCGAAGCGCACGCTGCGGAATCCCACGGCTTCAAGGACGTAGGCCACGTCGACGCCCTGCAGGTCGATGACGAGCGAGTCGGTGGCGTTGCTCGAGGCGATGCCGTCGATGATGAGGTGCTCGTCGTCGTGGTGCAGGGAGAAGTGGTCTATCATCAGGCTCTTGTCATTGTAGAGGATGTCGCAAGGCTCCAGGTCCCAGAGGTTGTCGTTCAGCACAAAGCGTGAGGGCATGACGCGGGTGTGCACCTCGCTCTTCCCTTCGTCGTTCTCATAGATGCTGGTCACCAGGCTGACTGTGCCGCCGTCGCCCGTCTCGTTAGAGAGCGACAGATGGGAGGTGGCCTCATTCTCCTTGGCGTTGGTGGTCATGGCCAGGTGGAGGGGAGCGCCTTTGTCGGTGAGCCGTGTCACCCTGACGTCACAGCTGGTGCTGTCGCCCTGTCGTGACAGCAGGATGTTGCCGTTGCGATAGCCCACGTTGCCATAGAGGAAGGAGGGGATGGCGGCCTCTACCGTCATCCGTTCCTCGCTGTCGTTCACCTGGGCATCCACCATCAGCGGGCCTTGCAGGTCGAGCTGTATGCCGAGCAGCTTTTGCATCCAGCTGCTGTCAGAGAGGCGTGCGGTGAGCTCGAAGTCATTGTCGGCACCACCTTTGGCCGGGCCTATCTGTCCGAAGGGAGGCAAGGAGAACGTCCAGTTGCTGTGACCGGTGAAGAGCACCTCGCCGAAGTCGCAGGTCAGTCGCCAGTAGCGGCGCTCATCGTCGGTGCCCATGCGTATGTGCAGGTTGTCGAGGTGATAGTGTGTGGTGTCGCTCTGGGCCATGACGAAGTCGTCGAGGTCGAGGGTGCCCATAGCGTTGCGCCATGACGAGCCGCTGAGGTCGGCATCGACGATGGCAGAGAACGTGGCGGCGCCCCAGCGGTCGGACAGATGCAGCGCCTGGGGGGCCAGCATGTCGATGGTGCCCGTCATTCTCAGACGCCCGCCGTCGGTGCCGGACTCGGTTGAGCCGTTGCTGTAACCATAGCTGCCCTCAACATTGGCTTGCAGGTTGGTGTCGTCAATCTTCAGATGGCCGCTGGTAGCCGAAGGGCTGTAGACAGCATCGACGCTGAGCTGATGATACCTGTAACCGTGCAGGTCGAGGATGGGCACATCGCCAAGAATGTTGACCTGCTGATGGGTTCCGCTCAGGTCGAGGCTGGCCGCCAGCAGGCCCAGCTCGCTGTTGGCTGTGAGGCTTCCTAAGTCGAGGCTGTCGGTATCGATGTGTGCCGTCCAGCGGCTTGCATCGTCCATCATGGTGCCTCGCCACGTCATGGTGCCCAAGGAGGTGACGGCACGGCCTTGGCCACGGATGTCGCCAAAGTCGTCGGTGCCCGCGTGGGCGGTGATGTCGAGGCTTCCTATGCGTCCGATGAGGGGCGGCAGGTCGGGAATGACCTCTTGCAGGTCGGCCATCAGGTCGCTGCTCACGCTGAGGCGCTCGATGCTGGTACGGAAGGAGCGCTCGTCGCTGTCGGCATGGCCTGAGAGCAAGAGCTGCAAGGCGCCGTCGGTAGTGGCGATGCTCAAGTGGGGGCACGCCATGCTGTGGTCGGTGCCGCCAATGTCACTGATGTCTATGTCCAGGTTGCGCTCCAACGGTACATTGTCGGGAAGCACGGCGGACAGGTCGGCCAAGGCTATCACACCCTTCAACCGTGAGACGTGGAACGCCAGGCTGTCGGTGAGGGAAAGGCCGTGAACAACTGTGGCCGTGTCGATGCCGAGGGCGGTGCCGGGCATCTCCAGCGTGAAGTCGGTGAGCAACGCCTGCCGACGGTTGGCCTCCAGCCTGAGCGACAGCCGCTGCAGGTCGAGGCCCGACTGCTCGTGCATGGCGATGCGCTTCACATTGACGTTCAGCGAGTCGTCGGTCAGCGTGCGCAGCAGCACATGGGCCGTGACATCGCTCACCTTCAGATGCTGCATGTTCAGGCGGCCGGGCGTCTGGGGGGCATCACGCTGGTCGTAGGTCAGCGAGAGCCGCCGCACAATGATGGAGCCGATGTGCAGGTCGAGGCGTGAGGGCTCTTTCTTGTCCTTGTTTGTGAGGGCATCGATGGCAAACTGGTAGTTGGGCGTGGCGCCGGCACTGTCGCGATAGAGCACGGCACTGGCACCAAAGAGCTGTGCCGACGAGATGCTGACACGCCCGCTGAGCAGTGGCAGCAGCTCCACTTTCACCGACATGCGGCGAGCGCTGACCATGTCTGCCTGCTGCTGGTCTTTGATGACCACGTCGTCGATGATGAGGCGGTTGAAGAAACCCAGGTCGACGCGGCCAATGCTCACTGCCGTGCCCAGCTTGCGGCTGAGGGCGTCGCCCACCACGCCTCCAAGCCAGCGCTGCATGAAAGGCAGCTGGATGAGGATGACCAGCGAGACATAGAGGCCTAACAGTCCCCATATCGTCCAACTGATGATGTGCTTGAGCTTCTTCATTTTCGCTTGCAAAGGTAAGCATTTTTGAACAATAACGTCAAAAAAAATTTGCTGTACCCACGCTTTTTTGGAGAAAAAGATACTTTTTAGTAAGATTTTGCAATCTCTGCTTTGCAATTTGGGAAATTCTTTGTACTTTTGCAAACTCATTCAGCATTACGCATTAAGATTTACCTCGAAAAAACACATCATGGAGGCTTTTTTCCGCACACACCGCTACTTGGTGGAGCATGTCAACGCACCCGTCAGACGCACGCTGATGGACGAGATTGACTGGAGCGACCGCATGATAGGCATCAAGGGCACACGCGGCATCGGTAAGACCACCTTCCTGCTGCAATATGCCAAGGAGCACTTCGCGCTCGAAGACAGGCAATGCCTGTACATCAATATGAACAACTTCTACTTCCAGGGCCGAGGCATTGCCGACTTTGCCGGGGAGTTCTACTACCGTGGCGGACGCGTGCTGCTCATCGACCAGGTGTTTAAGCAGGACGACTGGTCGCACGAGCTGCGCAAGTGCTACGACCTCTATCCGGGGCTGAAGATTGTGTTTACGGGCAGCAGCGTGATGCGACTGAAGGATGAGAACCCCGAGCTGAACGGCATCGTGAAGTCTTACAACTTGAGAGGATTCTCGTTTCGAGAGTTTATTAACTTACTGACGGGCAATGATTTCAAGCCCTATACGCTCGATGAAATCTTGAACGACCATGAGCGCATCATCAAGCAAATATTGCCCAAGGTGTCGCCACGCCGCTACTTCCAAGACTATATCCATCATGGCTTCTATCCCTTCTTCCAGGAGCAGCGCAACTATAGCGAGAACCTGCTGAAGACGATGAACATGATGACCGAGGTGGACATACTGATCATCAAGCAGATAGAGCTGAAGTATCTGCCGAAAATCAAGAAGCTCTTCTATGAACTGGCCGAGGAAGGCCCCAAGGCTCCCAATGTGAGCAAGCTGGCACAGGACATAGAGACCAGCCGTGCCACGGTGATGAACTACATCAAGTACCTCACCGACGCCCGACTGCTGAACATGATATATCCCTGGGGCGAAGACTTCCCCAAAAAGCCGTCGAAGGTGATGCTGCACAACTCCAACCTGCTCTATGCCATCTATCCCATCCATGTGGAGAAACAGACGGCCATGGAGACCTTCTTCGTCAACTCGCTGTGGAAAGACCACAAAGTGAACCAGTCAGGTCGTGACCAGCTCTATCTCGTAGACGGAAACCTGAAGTTCCGCATTTGCGACGCCTCGGGAAGCAATAAGATAAGGTTTGCGCCCGATGTGATCTATGCCCGTTACAACACTGAGATAGGCAAGGACAATCAGATACCCCTCTGGCTGTTGGGATTCCTGTACTGACATTATCTTTCAATCTCTCATTCTCTCATTCTCTCATTCTCTCAATTTCTCATTTTCCATGAAGCATCTGAAATGGGGATTCATCGGTTGCGGTGAAGTGTGCGAGCTGAAGAGCGGCCCAGCATTCAACGAAGTGGCGGGCAGCAGTGTGGTAGCCGTGATGAGCCGCACAGCTGAGAAAGCCCGCTCCTACGCTCAGCGTCATGGCATCTCACGATGGTACACCGATGCCCAGCAGCTCATCGACGACCCCGACGTGAACGCCGTCTATGTGGCCACACCACCCTCGAGCCACGCCACCTTTGCCATCATGGCGATGAAGGCCGGCAAACCCGTCTATGTGGAGAAGCCCCTGGCCTCAACCTACGACGACTGTGCACGCATCAACTATGTGAGTGAGCAGACAGGCCAGCCATGCTTTGTGGCCTACTATCGCCGCTACCTGCCTTATTTCCAGCGTGTAAAAGAAATAGTGGAGCAAGGCACCATCGGTGAAGTGGTCAATGTGCAGGTGCGCTTTGCCGTGCCGCCACGCAATCTCGACTACGCTCATCCTGAGAACCTGCCCTGGCGCCTGCAGCCCGACATCAGCGGCGGAGGATATTTCTACGACCTCGCACCTCATCAGATGGACCTCCTGCAGCACATCTTCGGGGTCATCATCGAGGCACGAGGCATGACGGCCAACCGCGGACACCTCTACAGAGCCGAAGACTCAGTCAGCGCCATCTTCCGCTTTGAAAACGGAGTGACAGGCAGCGGCTCGTGGAGCTTTGTGGCACACGAGTCGGCGCGCACCGACCGCATACTCATCATCGGCACACAGGGGTCGATGGCTTTCTCTGTCTTCAACTATGCCCCCATAGAACTGCACATCAGTCATGGCACAGAAGTCATAGAGGTGCCCAACCCGCCCTACGTGCAGTTTCCGCTGATAAAGAGCGTCATCGAGCACTTGCAGGGGTTTGGCGTCTGCTCCTGCACCAGCGTGTCGGCCACACCCACCAACTGGGTACTGGACCGCATCTTAGGGAAGATATGAAAGTAAGAAGAAAGAAGTGATGAACACATTCGGTCATTATAAGTCGTGGATAATAAGGGGGATGGTGACATTTTTTACTTCTTACTTCATGATTCTCACTTCTTCTGCCCAGACCGACAGCGTGAGACACCACTCGCTGGTGCGTGAGACCGTGCGCAACTTCGACCGCTTCGACACCCACTTCATAGAACCGCAACACTATGTCTTCACCGTCATGCTGCAAGTCACACATAACTACGACATCTTCACCCTACGCAGCGCAGGGAAGGAACCGCAGTCCATCACTTTCTCGCCCGACATGAAGATGAAGATTGGCCCCTACTTCGGATGGAAGTGGTTCTTCGCCGGCTACACCTTTGAGCTGGGCAACATCGACCTGTCACACATCAAGCAGCAGCTGGACTTCAGCATCTACAGCTCGCAGATAGGCATCGACCTCTTCTACCGCCGCACAGGCAACGACTACAAGCTGCGCGACGCCTATCTGGGAAAGAATGTCTACACACAGCCATTGGAGCACAAGCCCTTCAGCGGCGTCAGGGCCGGCATCACCGGTTTCAACATCTATTACATCTTTAATCATAAGCGATTCTCGTATCCTGCAGCCTTCAGCCAGAGCACACAGCAGAAGGTGAGCTGCGGATCGTGGATGGCGGGCATGGGCTACACTCGTAACTCGCTCGACGTTGACCATCAGCGCCTGCAGCACCTTGTCGACGACTGTCTGGGGAATAACACCGTGCCCTTGGACTCAGGGCTGATGATCAGAAATGTCAGCTACGACGACTTCAACATCTCCGGCGGCTATGCCTACAACTGGGTGTTTCACAAGAACTGGCTCTTCGCAGCAAGTCTGCAGGGCGCATTGTGCTACAAGAAAAGTGAGGGCGACGCTGTGGGCAACAGCAAAGAGGGCTTCGACTTCCAAAATGTCAACCTCGACGGCATCGGGCGCTTCGGCGTCGTATACAACAACATGCGGTGGTATACAGGAGCCAACGTCATCGTGCATACCAACAACTACCACAAGCCCCGCTTCCGCACAAACAACACTTTCGGATCGATGAACGTCTACATAGGCTACAACTTCGGACTGAAAAAGAAATACAGGCGGGATAAGCAGAAATAATGCTCCCACTTTAACTTCCACTTTAACTCCCAAAGAAATGAAAAAGACATACTTACAGACAAGAAGGAAATGGTGGCTGATAGGTTTGACATTGGTCATTTGTCAGCTGCCATTCAGCCATGCAGTGGCGCAAGAGCGTTGCCACTATGAGGCGGCAGACAGTATCCTCATTGAGCAATTGTTGGCCGACAACGGCGTGAAAGGATTAGAGAAAGGGCAGGACGTGCTCTACTTCGCAAGAAAGTTCTTAGGCAAACCCTACGTCGCACATACGCTGGAGCTCTACCCCGACGATGAACGATTGGTGCTGAACACTCGCGAACTGGACTGCACCACCTACGTCGATGTGGTGGTGGCCCTCACTTTGTGCAGTCGGCGCGGCGAGACCACCTTCCGGCAGTTTGTGCACCAGCTGCACATGCAGCGCTACTGGAACGGCGTATGCGACGGCTACCCCTCGCGCATACATTATTTTACTGACTGGATGCGCGACAACTCGCGGCTGGGCTTCGTGACAGAGATTCAGAGTCCCAATCCACCGTTTACGGCCTTGCAGAAGGTAAAAGTTGACTATATGACAAAGCATCCGCAGTCATACGTCGCACTGAAGAAACATCCTGAGTATCTGCCTCGCATCACGGCACAGGAACAAGACCTGACAGGACGCAAGTACCGCTATATCCCCACGCGCCAGCTCGCCGATAGCCGTGAGCTGAGGCACACCGTCAGCAATGGCGACATCATTGCCATCACCAGCCTTACCCCCGGCCTCGACATTGCCCATCTGGGCATCGCAGTGTGGCACGACGACGGCCTGCACATGATCGACGCCTCCAGCAAGCATAAGAAAGTGGTGGAAGAGAGTATCACCATGCAGCAGTATCTTAAGAACAGGAAGAACGCCGACGGAATAAGAATTGTAAGGCTGCGTTAGGAAAAAAATGCTAAATGTGAGGCCGGCAAGAAAAAATTTTCTACTTTTTCTTTGGCAGTGTGCAGAAAATCGTGTATCTTTGCACAATTCAAAAAAAAACACGTTATTATTTATCGTTAATATTTAAAAACTAATGAGTCAAAAGAGAGTTTACCTCTTCGGCAACGGTAAAGCCGAAGGTAATGCAAAAATGCGTGAGGAACTGGGCGGCAAGGGCGCTAACCTGGCCGAAATGAACCTGCTGGGTGTTCCCGTTCCTCCTGGTTTCACCATCACTACTGACTGCTGCAACGAGTACTATCAGGTAGGTCAGCAGAAAATCATGGAACTGCTCAACGACGATGTCACCGCAGCCGTGAAGCACATCGAGGTGCTGATGAACTCGAAGTTCGGCGACAAGGAGAATCCTCTGCTCGTCTCGGTCCGCTCAGGTGCCCGCGCTTCTATGCCCGGCATGATGGACACCATCCTCAACCTCGGTCTGAACGACGAGGTGGCTGAAGGCATGGTGAAGAAGACAGGAAACCCCCACTTCGTGTACGACAGCTACCGTCGTTTCGTGCAGATGTACGGCGACGTGGTGCTCGAGATGAAGCCCGTGAACAAGACCGACATCGACCCGTTTGAGGAAATCATCGAGAAGGTGAAGGCTGAGCGTGGCGTGAAGCTGGACAAGGACCTGAATGTCGACGAGCTGAAAAAGCTGGTGCAGCTGTTCAAGGCCGCCATCAAGGAGCGCACAGGCAAGGACTTCCCCAGCGATCCTATCGAGCAGCTTTGGGGCGCCATCTGCGCCGTGTTCCGTTCATGGATGAACGAGCGCGCCATCCTCTATCGTAAGATGGAAGGCATTCCCGACGAGTGGGGAACAGCTGTCAGCGTCATGGCAATGGTTTTTGGTAACATGGGCGACACATCGGCTACGGGCGTTTGCTTCAGCCGTGATGCCGCTAATGGCGAGCCGCTGTTCAATGGCGAGTACCTCGTCAACGCACAGGGCGAGGACGTGGTTGCTGGTATTCGTACACCGCAGCAGATCACGAAGATTGGCTCTCAGCGCTGGGCTGAACGTGCCGGCATCTCAGAGGAAGAGCGTGCTGCTAAGTACCCTTCAATGGAAGAGGCCATGCCTGACGTTTACGCTCAGCTCGACCAGATTCAGAAGAACCTTGAGAACCACTACCACGACATGCAGGACATGGAGTTCACCGTTCAGGAGGGCAAGCTGTGGTTCCTGCAGACACGTAACGGCAAGCGCACAGGTGCCGCTATGGTGAAGATTGCCATCGACCTGCTCCACGAGGGCAAGATCGACGAGAAGACCGCCATCATGCGCTGCGAGCCTCAGAAGCTCGACGAGCTGCTGCACCCCGTCTTCGACAAGAAGGCCCTCACAAAGGCCAAAGTCATCGCACAGGGTCTGCCCGCCAGCCCCGGTGCCGCCTGCGGTCAGATTGTGTTCCACGCCGACGATGCCAAGGCTTGGCACGAGGATGGTCACAAGGTGGTGCTCGTCCGCATCGAGACCTCGCCTGAAGACCTCGCTGGCATGGCTGCTGCCGAGGGCATCCTCACCGCTCGTGGTGGCATGACCTCACACGCTGCCGTTGTGGCACGTGGCATGGGCAAGTGCTGCGTCTCGGGCGTAGGCTCGCTGAACGTCAGCTACAAAGACAAGACTGTCGAGATTGACGGCGTCGTCTATAAGGAGGGTGACTATATCTCTCTGAACGGTACTACCGGCCAGGTCTACGCTGGCGAGGTGCCCACCAAGGCTGCTGAACTTTCAGGCGACTTCAAGGAGCTGATGGACCTCTGCGACAAGTACACCAAGCTGCAGGTACGCACCAATGCTGATACTCCTCACGATGCACAGGTGGCTCGCAACTTCGGCGCCAAGGGTATCGGTCTGACCCGTACCGAGCACATGTTCTTCGAGGACAAGAAGATTGTGGCTATGCGCGAGATGATTCTGGCTGACAGCGTTGCCGGACGTGAGAAGGCGCTGGCCAAGTTGCTCCCCTATCAGAAGGCTGACTTCAAGGGCATCCTCGAGGCTATGGACGGTCTGCCCGTCAACATCCGTCTGCTCGATCCTCCCCTCCACGAGTTCGTACCCCACGATCTGGCTGGTCAGGAGCAGATGGCACAGGAGATGGGCGTGAGTTTAGAGACCATCCAGCGCCGCGTGGCTTCACTGGCCGAGAACAACCCGATGCTGGGTCACCGTGGCTGCCGTCTGGGCATCACCTTCCCCGAAATCACCGCCATGCAGACCCGCGCCATCCTGAGTGCTGCCTGCGAACTGAAGAAGGAAGGCAAAAATCCTATGCCCGAAATCATGGTTCCGCTGATTGGTATTCTGCACGAGCTGAAACAGCAGAAGGAGATTATCCAATACACCGCAAAGCAAGTGTTCAACGAATACGGCGTCGAGGTAGAGTTCGAGATTGGCACGATGATTGAGATTCCGCGTGCAGCCCTGACTGCAGACCGCATTGCCACCGAGGCTCAGTATTTCTCATTCGGCACCAACGACCTCACTCAGATGACCTTCGGCTACAGCCGCGATGACATCGCCAGCTTCCTTCCCGTCTATCTTGACAAGAAGATTCTGAAGGTTGACCCATTCCAGGTGCTTGACCAAAACGGCGTCGGCAAGCTCATCAAGTATGCAGTACGCAAAGGCCGCGAGGTTCGTCCCGAATTGCGTTGCGGCATCTGCGGTGAGCACGGTGGTGAGCCCAGCAGCGTCAAGTTCTGCGCCAAGATTGGCATGAACTACGCCAGCTGCTCTCCCTTCCGCGTACCCATCGCCCGCCTCGCCGCCGCGCAGGCGGCTGTAGAGGAATAAACTACAGAATGCTGATAATTAGTGAGATACGAGGCAAGGACTTGGAAAACAGGTTCTTGCCTCGGTTCTTTTTGCTCATATTCTGCACGTTATATGTGCAGAACGTGTTGGGTAAGTACCCCAATTTGTTGACCAGATTTTCAGGCCATGTTGACCAAGCAAAAAATCGGTATCGGCACAAAAGGCGAAAAATACCCCCTTTGTTTGCGATATGTTGACCAGATTTTCAGGCCATGTTGACCAGATTTAATTCTGATTATGCATGAATAAATGAATAGTAAAAACAAATTCTAAAAGTATTAACATTTCACTAATTATTAAAATTATGGCAACGCTTAAACCCACAGTTAAGTCAAAACTAAAGACAGGGATGTACATTGTCTACATCCGAGTAGTTCATAACAGACAGAGTTCTTTTATCAGAACCTCATGGATGGTAAATGATAAGGGAATAAAAGGCAAGGATGTTATTGACCCTTACGTTATCCAACAAACTTCAAATCTGATTAGTCATTATTACAGCACACTGAATCAGATTAACACTTCAAACTGGACAGCTTCAGAGGTTGTAGCCTATCTTACTACCTCGACTGAAGATATGTCCTTTTCAGATTATGCAAGAAAGCATATAGAGAAACTAATCAAAAGAGGTCAAGAACGAACCTCACGTAACTACAAGTGGGCACTCAATCATATGGAACGGTTTGCCCATACAGATAACATTATGTTCTCTCGTCTTACATCTGCTTTTCTTAACCGATGGATTGAGTCTTTATCTGAAACTAATCGTTGTAAGGAACAGTACCCTGTTTGTATAAGAGAAATTTATAAAGCAGCAATGAAAGAATATAATGACGAAGAACAAGGTATCGCAAAGCTAAAGAATCCTTGGTGCAATGTTGTCATCCCAAGAAGTGACATTCCAGAAAAGCGTGCCATTCCAGCAAGTATGTTGCGTAAGTTCTTCAATGTCGTCCCGGACAGAAGCAGATTCACCCATCCTCTTATGGAACTTGGTCAGGATGTAGCTCTCATCTCATTCTGCTTGTGTGGATTGAATGCTGTCGATATATTCAATGCTGAGAAAGACCAGTATGTCAATGGCATCTTCCACTATGAACGTCGGAAAACAAGAAACACTCGTGCAGATAAAGGTTATTTTGAGGTACGTGTACCTGCGTTCTTAAAACCGACTTTTGAGAAATACCTCTCAAAGAACATAGACTCTCCCTGGCTTTTTGACTTTCATGATCGTTTGTCAACTTCCGACTCTTTCTGTGCTAATGTGAATATCGGCATTAAACAGATATGGGAAAAGGTTGACCCAAATTACAAAGCTTCGTTGTACGCATTCCGTCATAGTTGGGCAACAATAGCCCAGAATGAATGTGGGGCAACAATGAATGAAGTTGACTTTGGTCTCAATCACTCTGTTAATAAGATGGCTAAGGTTTATGTGAAAGTTGACTATAGCCCTGCATGGATTCTTAACGAGAAGGTTATTGATTTTATCTTCTTCACTGATAATGAATCCAAGTATGTTGAGAAGGAAGATAAAACGTTCGATAGAATATCAAAATACAATAATGTTAGGGCTGAAGCTTATATTATGGGGAAAAAGGTATGTGCCATTGAAGACACTGGTTTCTCAAATGTTGACCAGATAATGGATAAGCTTGTTACCATGCTGCCTAAGAAAACAAAAAATGCTCGTGTTCAATTCAAGATAACTAACGTTGACAAGAATCTCACTCAGATGTATCAACGCCTGGTTCGATAGCATTCTTCTTTAATCTGTATGATTCAACAAAAAACTCAGATATAGCTTATGCCGTATCTGAGTTTTTTGTTGTGGCTGTGTGTTACAAGAGGTAATTCTGCTGAATGCTTGCTAACTTCTGTAAATCGACAAGGCTGAACCGTTTCTTGCCTGGTGAAATTCTAACTGGATGTAACTTTCCGTTTCTAATCCATCTTTCAACGTCAGCTCTGCCAAATAACTTGTAAGCTTGTGATTGGCTCACTTCAAGTTCACCTTTCTCAATTTGATGGATTCTTAATGCAACTTTAGTCGCCAGAAAGTCAACAAACTGATCAAATGTAATGCTCTTGTCCGTAAATTCGAGTATTGATTTCTCGTCCATATTTCTTATGATTTTATTACAATGATAAGGAGGAACTACCTCCGTGCATGAATGAATTCTGCTGCAAAGGTAGCCCCTAAAAATCATAAGAATGCGTATAACAGCTATATAGGATTCCGTATATAGTTGTTATATAGCCCTACTGTTTGCAGATAGTAGGATTGCTTGCATTTTACAGACATTCTTTCAACTTCTTTATAAATACGTCACAGCTGTCATAAAAGCCAATGCCATCGTCAAGGATGTTAGAGTTCGGCTTCTTTCGAAGGTTAGCAACTCTTGCTTGCGATAATCCGCAGCGCAGTTGGCTTGCTCGTAGAGGTTCGTTGTTGACAGACGATGATACCAGTTTGTGGTTTTCCATAATCTTCTGCCACGAATAAGGAAGAAGTCCATGTTCACGTAGTTTCCCGAAGAAGATGGCCACATATCTGTTGACTGTTGCCTGAAGAGGAACTTGCAGCCGACATTCAAACAGATCCCTGATGCTGTTTTCTGTCACCTCTGACTTAAAAAGACTTGTTGACCTGACGAAGTTAGTAATGAGACTTATCTGTCCATCACTGAAATGAGCCAGACACACGGGTTCTGGCTCTTCAAGATTCTTTCCTTTATTGAACAAGGCATCCATTAGAAGAAAGTCCTTCTCCTCAAAAACGTCCTTTGAGAAGAAGGCATCTACAAGGTCACGGCGTTCTTCCAGAAGCTCCTTCAGAGCAAACACATGCATGACATGAAGTCTGATGTCGGCTTCACGAATGCTTAAACATGGAAGGTGATAGTAGATGAAATCATTCACATACCGAGAATAAGATTTCTCGCCATTGAGGATTTCTGACTGGTACTGCTCATAGGCAGTACGGTAGAGCTGCCAGGATTCGTTCTCAGGTAGCTCTGTCTCAATTTTCTTGGAACAGCCTACGCGGCATGGACACAAAAAGAGAGAGGACGGAGTTGTTCTTTAACCGTTTCATTTTCTTTTCGTGTTAATTAAAAATGTTACTAAAAATTGAATATATGACATACATAAGTATATCCTTTTTATCTTGTTATTTCTCTCATTGATTCTATTCTATTCATTATTTTGCTAAGAATTTGCTGCAAAGGTATTTTGGCATTGTGCAGTCTATCTTCACAATGCGGATAAATCTGAATTATTGGGAATAAAAGCGTGTTTTGATATGTCGTTTTGGTATGTAGAAATGAAATAAAACCGCTAAAAAGTCAACAAATCCAAGCAAAAGAAAATAAATGAACTATATAACCACGAAACAACTATTTGTATATAGTGTCGTTCTGGACGTGAACCATTTTATCCTCCTACCTTTGTACTCAATTTAATAAACTTCAGGGCTTGTCCCTCGTGTTCAAAACTCTTATATATGGCAAAGAAAGAAATAGAACTATTACAGAAACGTATTGAACTGCTGGAGATGCAGCTCAAAGAATTGAAAACGTTTGATCCAGGCATTATCAACCAGCGTCTCAAATCAATAGAAGAGACGCTGTACTCTACCAAAGACATCCTGACCATGAAGGAAGTGTGTCAGTATCTCGACATTTCGCAAAGTCTGCTCTATAAGCTTACCTGTAATG
>JAEEPZ010000044.1 GCA_016285055.1 Prevotella sp. | reverse complement strand
CAATGCCGAAACGAGGTGACCCAAAACGACCCACTATCTGGACATAACTGTCTTATTTACAGTAAAATGATTTTTTTTATGACAAAATCCTGCGGAAAACAGGAGGACTGTTAAAAGTGTACAGAGCAACATGGGTTTTAAAAGTTTCCTGCCGAGAAACCATCGGTTTCTCGGCAGGAAACCAAAGGTTTCTCGGCAGGAAACTTCTGATGTTTCCGTGCTGTGCGGATGGAATAAGCAAATTAGGTCTGTTTGTTCCCCGAGTTCTGTCGTCCCTTCAGGACTGTTCAGCCCAATCCCTGCTAATAGGTCGGCGCAGCAAAAGTCCTGAAGGGACGACGGAAGACGATGGTGAGCACCAATCGTCCAGGCAGGGGCATCGCCCCTGTATCATGGCACCCCCACCACACAAAAGTCCCGAAGGGACGACAGACCCTGCGCATCGGTTCCGTTGTCCCTTCGGGACTCATTGTAGTGTCAACCATTAGCAGGGGCGATGCCCCTGCCTGGACGATTGGTGCTCACCATCGTCTTCCGTCGTCCCTTCGGGACTGGAAATAGGTTGGGACATCATTGACAAACCACCCCTGACCCCTCCTTTGGAAAAGGAGGGGAAGGGCTGCGCACAGTTTGCAGAAAGATATTCAACCATCAACTCACATGATTCGCGACGAAGATATGCCTGTTCAAGGATAAAAGCCATCCGCACAGGTCGAAAAGTTTTTGCTTCATTGCTTGCCAGATTCAAGATAAATGTGTAAGTTTGCAGTGCCTTACAGGAAAGAGCGCTTAGCTTTCTTTTTCGTGGCACGCGTTCCTTGACTTATTGGCACATCTGAGGCGACATTCCATTAGAAAAAGGATTAAGACTCTTAGCATGTATAACCAGGATGGTAAGAATCGTTCCGGCTGCCTCTCTCCCCCTTTGTCTGCCTGCGGCGCTACGTAAATGTGCACGAATGGCCATAAATGTCTCATAAATAAATATTCATGAGTCATTCATGTTTAATTCATGGTCATTCGTGTGAAAAAGAAAGAGTTAACGGCATATAGTATGATTGCCTTGAATAATTCAGGTTAGTCATTTCCCCGATGCCATGTCCGTGTACGTGTTACACCAGAAACATTTGCGAAAAAACCGTTTTCCGCAAATGCCTCTTTTTGTGCGTTTTAGCGTTTTTGAGGCTTTTGGGCCTCTCGTATTTTTTTCGCAAATGCTTTTTTTCGGCGAAAAGCTTGCGACATTTGCGAAAAACAGCTATCTTTGCACACGGTAAAATAGCGGTTTTGCGAGGGCATTTTTCGCAAATGCCCGTTTTTGGAGATGAGGGCAAATCATTTGCGAAAATTTCTGGGAGCGTATTTGGTTGACAATCAGTGGCGTTTGCATTCTCGGCGGCTCAAAACCCCGACATTTGACATCAGAAAATGATGGCATTTGCGAAAATTTGATGCACTGAGGCCTAAGTGGTTGGAAGGCAAAGGGATGAAGAAAGGACAAGAAAGAACGGATTTTTCAGATTACTAATAAATAGGACTATTTTGGCGACATTCCATTAGAACAAGGATTAAGACTCAGCAACTGAGCGGATAAGGTACGTGAATCCTTATTTTGGCGACATTCCATTAGAACAAGGATTAAGACTCTGCATCACCGTATGTTTTTTCTTCCCATCTTTTATTTTGGCGACATTCCATTAGAACAAGGATTAAGACAATCAAAATCAGCAGTATCAGGAAACTTAGATCATTTTGGCGACATTCCATTAGAACAAGGATTAAGACTGTATTGTTGTCTGGCCGTAGAAGTCAAGGCCGAGGTATTTTGGCGACATTCCATTAGAACAAGGATTAAGACCAACTTCTTTGTCATTAAGAGCAAAGAGGCTCTTATTTTGGCGACATTCCATTAGAACAAGGATTAAGACTCATTGAGCAGTGCTTTTAAAGTCTGGTCAATCATTTTGGCGACATTCCATTAGAACAAGGATTAAGACATACCAAAGCCTTCTGTGGAGTAGCCAAAATGAATTTTGGCGACATTCCATTAGAACAAGGATTAAGACCAGAATAAGTTTTTCTACGCGGTCATAATCAATGATTTTGGCGACATTCCATTAGAACAAGGATTAAGACGTCACTGTGTTCACGATGGTGTCAGTCTTGACGACCATTTTGGCGACATTCCATTAGAACAAGGATTAAGACAACAGGCCAGCGGAGGCTTTTGGCGGAATTAAATATTTCGACCGGTGAGGTTGGAATAAGACATCGTTACATTGCTATTTATGTGAGTTAATAGTTGAATATGTTTGACAGTCAGAGGCTTGAGGTGACCCTGTTCTCCCCCTTGCAAAGGGGGAGTTTGAGGGGGATTCATCTGCGCATAGGCAAATCCCCCCAGCCCCCCCTTTGCAAGAGGGGGAATAAGTTACCTCTGCGGCGGCTAAGTGATGGCGCAGCCCTTCCCCTCCTTTGGAAAAGGAGGGGAAGGGCTGCGCACAGTTTTTGTAGAAAGATATTAAGCCATGAACTCCCTTAATCGGCGATGCAACTATGTCATCATTCCAACCTTACAGCTCGAAAAAGTTGTGTACAATTCGTGGTGATTCATGTGGCGTCGCAAACACTTGTTGAAGGACGATAAAGTCTGGTTCTTCCGGAGAACCAATAAAAAGAGGCTGCAAAGAACGACTCTTTGCAGCCTCGTGGTTTAAATGTTGAAGTTCCCTTTTACGTAGTGTGGGGAGATTCTGATGACGGTGAGCATCTGCTTGCCATCGTCGCGAAGCAGCACTGGCTGCAGGGCATGCCCACTGGACAGGTGCGTCTTCAGGTAATCCACCATCTTGCCGTTGGCAGTCATAGCATCTGCCACCTTTCCTCCTTCGAGGAACACCAGATGGTTGCTGCCGCTGTCTACGCCGCGCGGGTCTGTGATGCGGTTTCTGCTGAACAGGTAGTTGGTGTACCTCAGAACGGTGCCCATCTTATCCTCCGACAGCAGTTCTTCAATAGTGCTCATGCTTAACTTCATGGAGGCAAAAGAGTCGTCGAGCATCTTTCTGATGCCTTTGGTCATTTCTTCTTCCGTATTTCCTGAGGTGAGGTCGCGCTCAAAGGATGCAAAGTCGCCTTCCTTGATGCCGAAGAACACCACGACACAGAAGTTATCCTTGATGAAGGTGATGTCGACCTTCTTATAGTGTTTACCCTTGACATCCTCGTCAGCTTCGTGTGTGTTCCAAGGGTTGAAGATGTCGAAGGTGCCATCTTCGTAGGCTGAGCTCAGTGCATAGGCATGGTAGTTGACGATGTTACTGTCGGCCGACGTTGACTCTTTTTCGTTGACGGAGTAGAGAGTGATGGGTAGCTTGTCGTCGATGAAGTGTTTCTTCATCATGTCGCGCAGTTTCTGTGCATCCACATTCTTGGTACGACAGTAGAAGGCACTCTTGCCTGTAACGGCGAAGCTGTATTCCACCTGGCGTTCCACCTCCTTTCCGTCGGACCTGGCCCCCTCGATGCCGTCGTATCCGTCGCCGTTGACCTTGGCCCAAGCCTTCTCCACGGCCATCACCCACGGGTCGTAGCTTCCTGGCTCGTTGGCAGAGACACCTCTCTTGGCGTAATGAGGATGGTTGTCCTTATTCCAGAAGCGGTTGTCGATGTCGACGTTAACCCTGTTCCCGTCTTTGTTGTAGAACTTCACGCGGAAGTATTTGTGTCCTTCTCCCAGCTCTTCCACCATGCCGTTTTTGCCAATGATGTATTCGGGCTTCTGTTGTGCTATGGCTGCCAGTGTGGCCATGAAATAACAGTCGCCGCATTGTCCTTGATGGACATCGTTCATCTCCACGCCGTCTGTGCTGGTGGGCAGGATGGATGTTTCTTGCAGTGCTGTGTACTGTATGCCGCTGTTTTCATGTTCCTTCATGCAGGGTATGACTTCGGCTTCGAGCTTGGCGGTGTCGGTCAGATCGTATTCTTTCGACGAGAAGTTGAAGAAGTCGCGGGTGGTCTCAAACCTGATTTTCTTGCGCTTAAACTCGTTGAAGGTCTCAGACATGGAAAAACCATCTTGAGCGAAGCAGTAGGGGATGTCTCTTCTGTTATCCTCCGGCCCAAAGAGCAGGGTGTCGACATCGGCATCGGTCAGCTCGAAGGTGTTCTCGTCGTTACATCCTGTTTTCTTGCTTTCAGTGGCTGACAGACGATAGCGCAGCATTAGCTTGAAGAGTGCCTTGCGGAATTGGATGAGGTCGTCGCGCTTCCATTTCGTGAAGTCTACAAGTTCGTTGATTGTCTTCAGTCCATGGTAGGCCAGCAGGTGTTGGTAATGGCACTCGGTGATATCGTTCATGTCCTTGACACAGATGTCCATCAGCTTTTGCTTGTGCCGGCGTGCATTGGCCAAGGCTTCCTCAGCCTCCTTGAGGCATCGGCGTGCATTGAGGATGATGATGAGTGCGATGATGATGCCAGCCACGATGAAACCTCCGAAGAGGATGCGCTCGAAGAGGATGTAGGTGTCGGATGGCTCATCAAAGATGCCTCCGATGATGGTTTTTGAGAGTAGCAGCCATAGCAGTGCAGCGAGGATGCCGCAGCTGAAGGCGATGAGGGCTTTCGAGCGTGCTGTTAGCTTCTTGGCGGCATCGCCGTCTACCCACTGGCTGAGCTGGAACTCCCACTGGCGTTTCTCGGCCAGGCACTGCTTGATGCGCTTGTCGGCTTTTTCGAACTCGACCACTACTTTTGCCGGCTTGTCTTCATTCTGAGGCAGGTATTTTTCCTCGATGGCTTTCTTCTTTTCCTCATACTCTTTGCGGCGCTTGGCCTCTTCTTTTTCCGAACTATCCTTGATGCGCGTGAAGTAGATGTCGCCCATGGAGACGTCCTTGTCGACGAGGCCGTCGCCCTTGCCTGACTCCAAGTAGTCCATGAAAGCGAGGCCGTAGTCGAAGCAGGTGTGTTGGGTCTTCGTTATCCTCTCACTCAACGGTATCTGAAGCCAGGTGTACGGGCCGCCTTCCTTTTGGTTGAGAAATCCGCTGGTGTAGTTGTCAACATTCTGTTTGAACCGATAGACGTGCGACTTCCTACTGTCAGATACTTGGTTGTTGATGCGGTCGAAGCCCTCGCGCTCATGGGTGATGAACTTGTCGTAGTAGAGCTCTCTGAGAAAGTCTTCACTGACTGTTTCCTGCAGTTCGTCGCTCATGTTTACCTTGGCCTGATAGCCAGAAAGGAATGTGTCCATGTTCTCCAGCTGCCAGCCGTTGGCTTTTGCCAGTTCGTCAATGAATACCAGCTTGTTGTCGGTAGCGTTGACCAGGTAATCTTTGTCGTCATCGGAGCTTTTGATAAGCAGCCCTTGTGTCTTTTCGGTGATGATGGAAGCCTCGATGGGTACGCTCATGGTTCTGAGGAATGTCTCGGCGGTGGCATCGATGCGTTTGTCGAGTTCTCTCTTGTCGCCGACAAATGGCAGTACGTTTGCTTTGAAGTATTCGTCGAGTTTCTTGTCTGGCAGATTCAGCAGCTGCTGTAGGCTTTTGTAACTGTAGTAGTCGCTCACTGCCTTTGTCCTGCTGTCGGCATCGAAGAAAACGGCGGCATTGCCGAAGAGATTGTAGATGGGCTGCGGCTCTTTGGTGTTAGTCATCTGCAGGAGCGTGTTGGAGATGTCATTATGCTGGCACAGCTCCCATACCATACGCACGATGGCATGTGCGCGACGTGAGGCGCTGATGGGCTTGTCGGCATTGTAGTCATATTTGTCCAGCAGCCAGGTGTACACACCTACGCTGTTGTTTTTGAGGCATGGCATCTCCTTTTCATATTTGGTGATGTAGAAGCCGCCTTCCTCGACAAAGTTGCACACGACGTGGATGGCATATTTCTCGGAATTGAAGTGCTCTGTGTCTGTCTGGATATCGCTGATGCATTTTGAGAGGGCTTTCAGCATAGCCTCGTCGTTCTTAATGACAAAGAATAACAGGTGCTTGTTGACTTCTTCGTGCACATGCTCCATGACGTTGTCGCGCACTTCAACTATCTTCTTCACCGTCAAGTCTTTGTAATCCATCCTGCTGAAATAGATGTGCCCCAAATAGGGTATTTGGATGTCACCTTCCGACAGCATATTGCTCAAGTCGAATAGATAGCCGATGTTCATGGTGGTCATTTTTTTTATGAGTGAAAATGCTAACTTTAAACAAGAACGGCAGGACTCCAATCCTGCCGTTCTTTGGATGATGGATGATTATGCCTCAGTCTTCTTCTTCAACTCCTGCTCCCTCTGATCCAGGGCCTCGGAGTAGGGATGATTGACCTTGCCGTTGTTCAGGGTAAGGCCGAAGCCTAAGCGCACGAAACGTTTCTCGAGGCTGTCCACCTCATCCTGAATGACTTTACGCTCTTCGTCGGCCATGAAGGTGTCTTTCTTGCCTCTGACTTCCTCGGCCCACATCTGTCCGTCGTTCACCCATTGCTTGAGCTTGATGATGTTGCCGATGGGGTCTCTGTCAAGTATGTCCATGCACTGGTCGTAGATGTCTCTCGAAAGGTCGTTGTCGTTGACAAACTTTTGGTAGCAGTCGTAGATGTTGGAGCTGTGCCTGAGTGTAGCGAAATAGTTGTAGGTACCTCCACGCTCCAAGATGATATTGTGTGCTGAGGCATACTCATGAGTGGGCTTCACGCGCAGGCCTTGCTTGTTCTTGGGATTGGAAATCAGTCCGAAGAGCCAGCCGTAGGCCCAGGCAATCTCTGCATCTTCATGCATGCCGGGCTTGATCATGTCGATGTTTTCCATGCGCTTGTCGGTGAAGGTATAGACATCTTGCTTGTGCAACTCATAGTCGTTGGCCCAACGGTCGACACCCATCAGTTTGAAGGCAGGGATGGCGGTCTCCAAGAGCATGAATGCTATTCTGTCGGGGTCGCCCAGACTGACATATTCGTAACGGTTCCATCCGTCTATCGATGCCTGGTATCCATGATTTCTGAAGATGTTGTCAGCAGCGTCGTAGGCACCTACAACCATGTTTCTCTCTGGATCCATGCCCTGTCCCCTAAAGTTCAGATAGCTCCATAGTGTCTCGAACAGCGTGTTCACCTGTCCCAGCAGTTTAAGCTGTGGGTTGGCTTCAAGGTCGCGGTTGTTGGCAATGTCGCCGTAATTGCCGTAGCATGCTATGAATAGCTGGTCGATGGAGAGATCACCGGATTGTATCTTACGGATGAGACCGTCAGCGGGCAGCAGGCTGAGAAGCTTGTTGCGCATGGCGGCCAGCGTAGCCTCGTTGACCTGCGGCTGTTCCGCAAAGACACTGGCAATGTATTCGTTAAGGGCAGTAGTGGCCTGCTGGTTGAGTGCCATGTTGTCAGCATCGTGCTGCTCAAAGTACTCTTTGAAATAGGCATCAGCAAAGACGGTTTCATTGACGGCGGCCTTCGATGGACGGTAGTTGTTGTTCTCCCTGATGAGTTGCTCCTTGAGTACACGGTATAAGGAATGTACGGTGTTATATGCTCCGGTGACATTGGTCTGAGAGCCGTTGACAGTCTCTACAACATCTTCCTTGTAGTAGGTGTCTATAATATTTAGCATCTCCTCGAAAACAGCTACGGCTTCCCTCTTCCTGATGGTCTCTACCTTGAGCCATGCCAGCGTAGGATTCTGAGGCTTGCTGGTGTCAAAGCGTACTTTGTTGAGATACTGAGTGATGGCACCTTGTTGAATGGGCAACTTGTTGCCGAAGCCCAGGAAGCCACTGCTACTGTTTTCTTCTATCGTGGTCTTGAGAAGACGCAGTTCCCTGGTGTCAATCTTTGTGAATTGTGTCTCATGCTGTTCAAGCTCGTCCTCGAGGCCTTTTTTCATGTCGGCAATAATCCCCTTCAGATACATTGCCAGGTCGGGGAAGGCACCGAAGCCCAGCCCCGTCATGTGGTCGTCGAGCAGGTTGCGTAATTTCTGGAGCAACTCGCTTTTCTTGTTGGCAAAATCCCTCACCATCTCCTGTGCTACGGTGCCGATGTTGGTCAGGTAGCGAGTCTTGCTGGTTTCTACGCCAGCAGCAGCATCTTTGCCTGTGGCTACGGCAGCCATGCTGGCTCCCGTCAGACGCCTGTCAGTCATGTCAATGATGGTGTCAATCAGTTCGTTTTGCTGGGCCCGGGTGTCCTGTCCCTCCAAATTGACCATTACGCCCTCGTTTAGCCTGTTGTTGTTGAGGAATTCCTCAACAATGAGGTTGGAGGTGGTGTTGCTTGTGCCAGTCTTGAACTGTTGCAAGTAACCTAACAGCTTTCTGTTCAACAGGTACTTTACCAGCTCCTGTCGGTTAAAACGCAGTTCGCAATAGCCCAAGCTACTATAGTTCTGGAACTTGCCCCTCACATTGTTCATCTTGTGCTGGGAGTTGACATAGCTGGATGTCAAGGCAGTGGAGTCAGCAGCTATTGAACCGGCAATGAATGAAGCCACATAGTTGGATGCTTCAGGCAGCGTATGTACGTTGCCCCTGCTGGTGAGCGAGTCAATGAGGTAGATAGCATCGTAGATGACGCGCTCGCCCTGAGATGGATAGTTGTTGTAGTCCTGTTTGTCGTCTTGCACTTCTCTGGACTGTGGCGAGTGTCTGGTAGGATCGGCCAAATCGAAGGTGTAGTCAAGTTCCGAGAGGGCAGTATAGGCATTCATAAAGATATTGCTGGTGTTGGGCTTCCCCTCAAAGAATTTTGGCAGGAAGAATACACCGAAAATCTTATCCATTCCTGCGTTAGTGCTATACTGCACGTTGACTCCTGCTTTCTGCAGCATACGTGACATGTCTTGGAAAGCACTGCTGCCTGTGCCGCCAGCTAACGAGGCGATGACGTAGACGGAAATACCGCCGTTCCCCACATTGTATCCTCTGGCCTGCTGCGAAGTGCTGAGGCTGGCACTCCTAAGGGCATTCACTGTGTTGTTCAGCGTATTGATAATATCGCGTGCACCATTGAGGAAGTGTGCTCGTCCGACTACGCGGAATCCCCCGGCTCCATGTCCTTGCATGCGCGCTGAAACAGCGGCCAGTTTGTCTATGTCCAGCTTTTCGGTACAGGTCCTGTCCTCTTTTATCACCCCCATACCTGGACTGGGAATTTTCAGAAATTCGTTTCTTTCAATTCGGTATTTGAAATCCTCGAATGACTGTCCGTCGTAATAGTACTTGAACGGAGTTCCATCATCGTTTTTGGGGTCATCAGTGTCAAACTCGAGGAACTTCACCAGTGGTGGAATCTCACCGTAGGTGCGTAGCATCCTTTTTTTGATGTCACAAATCACGGTCTGGCCTGTTCCGCCAAGACCCACAATCAAGGTTCTTGAAATGTCTTTTTTAGCCATAGTTGTTTTTTTATTAATGATGATATGATAATTGTTTTTAGTTTTTGGCCATTAGAAGATGTACCGGATGACTATCTCATTGCCTTGTTCGTCAGTAAGGCCCTTCACTTCGTCATCGACATGGACTATCGAGCCTTTAGTCAGATAGGCACCATTGCACTCCAGTACGCAGCCCTTGATTTCCTTCACACAGGGACCGCGGAAGGAAATGAAACGCTTCTTCACAAAGACGATGTCAGTCCCTTCTTCCAATTGGATAGCCATTTTCTCAAGCTCGGCTTTAACGGAAACCATTTTCTTGCCTTTCAGGTTGACTGTCTCGTGTCCTAACTGCAGCATACCCTTTGGGAACTTGGCCTGAGAGTTGAACAGCCATGCAGTTAACAGCCCCAGCACAATGAGGACGATGGCAGGAATGAGGAGCCGTTGCCACAAGGGGGGTGGGGGAGGGAGAATGTAGGTTATTTGAAACTCACCATTGAGTGCTTCCTTCTCAAACTCTAAAGCATCGGTCACCTCGCTAACATGCATGGCAAGGGTATAATCGCCATCAGGCGTGTCTTCCTTGCCTTCAATGGTTAGGGCAATGCCTTCCTGTCCGTTGGCAAACTCCTTGTATTCGTTGGCACGGATGGTGAACATATTATCCTTCAGTGTACCTTGAGAGAAACTATAGTCGAACTTGTCCCAGTCACCGCTCAATTCCCATGTAATGAACACGTCATCAGCCTTAGCCTGTTGGTCAAATTCCAACTCAAGGCTTTTGACCATCTTATCGCCCTGTTTTAAGTTATCGGCCTTGGCCTGTGTGATGGCAAATGCCATCAGCGATAATATAAATAATACCTTTTTCATTCTTTTCAATAGAGTTTGATTGTTGGTTGAGTTAATGCCATCCCATTCCCTTTTTCGTGGTCACTTTTGGCGCCGGCTTGTTCCTTGCCTGAATGACGAATCCACCAGGCTGGAAACGAAGTACCTTGTCGCTTTGGCTGCAGCCGGGCAAGCCCACAAAGATGTCGCACTCGCAGGTTGACTCGTTTCTGAAATCCAGCGAGAATTTCACCTTGTACTTACCGTTTTCCAGCTTCTGAGCCATCTGCTTATTGATGTCCACTGAGGGAGTTATTGTGACATTGGGGACAACGTTTTCAGTGCCTCTCTTTTTGATGGAGTCTATTCTGAGACTGAATTTCATCTCGGAGAAGAGAGTCTCGTTGTCTATAAGAAAATGCTGCTCAAAAGATTTCGAACCACCCAGGACGCAATTCACGGTTTTAAACAGTGGGGTAATAGTCAGGAATTTAGCAAAACCTTTAACGATGCTGCAGTCGTCGGTGTCATCGATAATGTTGGCAACATCCTGAGGTGCCATGTCGCGCAGGTCAACATAGTACAGATAGTCATAATCGCCCTTCCAACTTTCGTAGTTGTGAAGTACGCTGGCAAGGTCGGCCCCTGGCTGCTCTTCCTTACCGTCGGTAATCAAATAGATTCTTCTGTTGTAATGAGATGTGGAATAGTTGTCATACACATGTTTGATGGCCTTGTCGAGGCTGAATGAAATCCATGTGTTCCTGCCATCGACGTTGATATTCCTCACTGCATCCTTGGCCTTCTCCTTGTCGCTGGCAGAATTGATTTCAAATTTCTGTGGACCATAAATGTTTTTGTCGAAAGTAAAGAGCAGAATAGTTGATGGTTCCGGCACTCCGTCAATCCATTCGTAACAGTAATTCTGAACATCGGCCCATATATCAGTCCCGCCATGCCCCGTCATTGACATTGTTTTATCAAGGACGAGGCAGTGCACAAACGGGTTGCTTGAATCCTGAGCTTTCAAGGCTTGAACAGAGCAAAGAAATAATGCCCATAATATAAGAAATGTCTTTTTCATGTTGATAGGGTGTAATATAGTTGACGTTCTAAGTTGGGTGCAAATATACAAATTATTTTCTTATTCCATTAGAAAATGTTGAAAAAATAAGTTGCAAATATTATTTTATTGTTCTTTATGCTTTTTTGTCCTCGTTTTTTCTTATTTTTGCGCACAATAACAAAGTATGATAAAGAAAGAAGATACCTTATATGAATAAATCGCTTTTTTAGGACTATATGGAAAAACTGGAACTTACTTTGAAACGGATGTTCAGGCGTGAAGCCTACACCATCGGACGGCTGTATGTCAACGGCGTCCCTTTCTGTGATACACTCGAGAACACCGACCGGGGGCTTAGCCATGCCATGCCTCTGGAAGAACTGCGAAGGAGAAAGGTGGATGGAAAGACGGCCATCCCTACGGGAACCTATCAGATTACCATGCGTCATAAGAGCCCCAAGTTCTCGAAAATTGATTATTACCACAACTTCTGTGGCGGCTATATGCCCCGCTTGCTCCGTGTGCCAGGCTTTGAGGGAGTACTCATACATCGCGGCAACGAGGAGGGCGCAACAGAAGGATGCCTTTTGGTGGGTGACAATACAAGCAAGGGAGGCCTGTCGCACTCAAAGGACAAATGGGAGCTGCTCATGAATAAGTATCTGCTGCCCGCTAAAGAAAATAGGATTCCCATCACGATAACAATAGCCTGAACGTCCATATTGGTGCTTGGTTACTGTTGAAAGTGCGGCTTTTTCGCCATTCCTTGCAGGAAAAGGAAATAAAAACGCGGAAAAATAGCGCTATCTGAATAAATAATTGTAACTTTGCACCGTTTTTTCTTACAAAGCGAAAGGTTAATGGATCAAACAGGATTGAACAGTGGGCCTCAGGCAATCACCGGCTCTGAGGCGCTGATGCTGGCCTTGAAGGCTGAGGGCGTGGAGACCATCTTCGGCTATCCTGGCGGTAGCATCATGCCCGTCTACGATGCACTCTACGACTATACGCGAGGGCCGAAGAAAGCCTTCGACCACATCCTTGTGCGCCATGAGCAGGCAGCCACACATGCCGCTGAGGGCTATGCCCGTGTTAGCGGTAGGGTGGGGGTGGCCATCGTCACCAGCGGACCGGGAGCTACCAACACACTGACCGGCGTGGCCGACGCCATGCTCGACTCTACACCCATCGTCGTCATTGCCGGCCAGGTGCCCATCGGCGCACTGGGCACGGACGCCTTCCAGGAGGTGGACCTCGTAGGCGTGGCACAGCCCATCTCGAAGTGGAGCTACCAGATACGCCATGCTGAGGACATCGCCTGGGCTGTCAGCCGTGCGTTCTACATCGCACGCAGCGGCAGGCCGGGGCCGGTGGTGCTCGACTTCCCGAAGAACGCACAGGTAGAGACGGTGGAGTTCAAGGCGGAGCATGTGGACTTCATCCGCTCTTACGTGGCTTATCCGAAGCTGAGCGATGAGGCCGTGCAACAGGCAGCCGAGCTCATCAACAACGCGAAGAGACCCCTCGCGCTGGTGGGACAGGGCGTGGAGCTGGCCGGAGCTCAGGAGGAGCTGAAGACTTTCCTCGAGAAGGCCGACATCCCCGCTGGCCGCACCATGCTGGGCCTGAGTGCGCTGCCCTCCAACCATCCGCTGAACGTGGGTATGCTGGGGATGCATGGCAACTATGCCGTCAACCTGAAAGAGCAGGAGTGCGACGTGCTCATCGCCATCGGTATGCGCTTCAGCGACCGTGTCACAGGCAATACGAAGACCTACGCCAAGCAGGCGAAAGTGATTCATTTAGACATCGACAAGAGCGAGATAGACAAGAACGTGAAGACCGACGTGGCCGTGGTGGCCGACTGCAAGGAGTCGCTGCCCGCTATCACTGCCTTGCTTCAGCCGGCCAGCCACAAGGAGTGGCGTGAGTCCTTCAAGCCTCTGGACGAGCAGGAGCGGCAGCAGGTGATTGAGCCTGCCATCCATCCGCAGGACGGGCCGCTGCTGATGGGCGAGGTGGTGAATGCCGTGGCCGAGCTGTCGCCCGACGATACGGTGCTCGTCACCGATGTGGGTCAGAACCAGCTCTTCTCCACCCGCTATTTCAAGTACCACCATCAGCGCAGCATCTGCACCAGCGGAGGTCTGGGCACGATGGGCTACGGTATGCCGGCGGCCATCGGCGCCACCTTCGCTGCGCAGCGCACCGTGGTATGCTTCATGGGCGACGGCGGCTTCCAGATGAACATCCAGGAGCTGGGCACCATCATGGAGCAGCAGGCTAAAGTGAAAATGATTCTGCTGAACAACAACTATTTAGGCAATGTACGCCAATGGCAGGACATGTTCTGGCAGCGCCGCAAGTCGTTTACGAAGATGCTCAATCCCTGCTATGAGCTCATCGCCCAGGGCTACGGCATAGGCTACGAGGCTGTTACCGACCGTAAGGACTTGCACGCCGCCGTCGGCAGGATGCTCGCCACCGACGGACCCTTCATTCTCGAGTGTGCCATCAAGGAAGACGACGATGTGCTGCCCATGACGCCGCCGGGAAAGAATGTCGACGACATGATGCTTTCTTTGAGTTAAGAGTTTAGAGTTAAGAGTTTAGAGTTAAGAGTTAAGAGTTTAGAGTTAAGAGTTTAGAGTTTAGAGTTGAATGGAAGAGAACAAGAAGCTATATACCTTGCTGGTTTATTCCGAGAACATCGCCGGTATCCTCAACCAGATAACGGCAGTCTTCACCCGTCGGCAGGTGAACATCGAGAGCCTCAACGTGTCGGCCTCGAGCATCCCTAATGTGCACAAATACACCATCACGGCGTGGAGCGACGAAGACCAGATTATCAAGATTACACGGCAGATAGAGAAAAAAATAGACGTGGTGAAGGCCAACTACTTCACCGACGACCAACTGTTTATCCGTGAGTCGGGCCTCTACAAGCTTGCCACCGATGCGGTGCTGCAGAACCCCGAGATTAGCCGCACCATCCGTCGCCACGATGCCAGCATCATCGAGGTGAACCCCACCTACGTCATCGTGATGAAATATGGCATTACCGACGACATCATCTCCCTCTACCGTGCCCTTGATACTTTCGGCTGTGTCCTGCAGTACACCCGTTCCGGCCGCATCGCCGTCACCCGTGGCATGCAGGAACAGGTGAGCGAGTTCCTGGAACAGCGGGAGAAGAGTCAGCAAGACGCACGCTGACAACAGGATACAATGGGGTGAGCTGAGAAAGATAAATGAAAAGGAGGTGAACACCTATGATGGGTGTTCACCTCCTACTTGATTTGTGATAGTCCTGATGGCCTTACTTCACCATGACCTTCTTGCCGTTGATGATGTAGAGACCCTTCTGAGCCTTCAGCACCTTCTGGCCTGAGAGCGTGTAGATGCCGTTGGCCACATCGTCAGCATTGAGACTCTTGATGCAGTCAGTGACGCCGCTATACTCTGCGATGATCCAGTCGATGTTGCCATTGGTGGGCAGCTTGTCAGCATAGCAGGGCTTGCCAGCTTCCTTGTCAGCAGCGTTGGTGCCGACGAAGCGGCCAGCGGTCACGAGGTTGTTGATGCGATAAGCACCGTCGGCCAGAGCCGTGAACGACCATGCCACTTTCTTATCCTCAGCTGTCGACATCGTCCAGGCGTTGGTGCCAGCCAGGCCTACGAAGAATGTGCTGGTCTCGTTGGCTAAATAGAACTGACCGGCGTTCTCTGCCTCAATGAATTTCACAGGCGTGGCCTCCTCCTGGATGCTGATGCCACTCTCGGCGAGCGACATGTAGAGAGGTGTCTCGACATCAAGACGGAGCTGGAAGGTGTAAGCCTTGTCGGCATCGGGAGCGCTGATGGCAGGAGCGAATGTGCTGAGGAAAGCGTTGAGCGCAACGACAGCATCTTTCACGGCATCTTCCGACTCCTTTGCGTCGTAGGCTGCCTGTGCGGCGGCAATAGCCTGAGTGAGCGGCTCAATCTCGCTTGCGGCATACTGGAACAGACCGTCGCCGATGGCGTATGTGTCGGCCTGTGCCTGTGCAGCATTGATGGCATCCTGCAGTTCTTTGAGTGCTACCTCAATGGCGGGAACGCTTACCAGCTGCAAGTGGCTCACGTAGAGAGCCGGAGTCTGCTGTAAAGGTAAATTGTTGGCGCCAGTGCCATAGCCCAAGCTGATGGTGATGGGGCTGTTCTCGGCCAGGGTGAACATGATGGCGTGGGTTGTCCAGGCGCTGCCACCCTTCATCCACTCAGTGCTCTCGTCGGTGTAGACGGTCTCGCCTACGGTGACGGTGAAGCGGTTCTCATAGTTGGCGCTTGTCGTGGAGGCATTGACGTTCTCTACGTCATAGACCAGCGAGTAGGATCCGGCAGGTACCTCGGCCGTGGTCTGTGTGTAGGAAGAGAAGCTGCTTGCCCAGCGAGCCTCGAAGCCTGCTGCAAACTCAGTGGCGAGGTGTGACTCGTCGGCTGTCGGAGCAGTGAATTCATTACGTATCTTCGCCGTTCCACCAATCTGATACATGCCGATGTCTTTGAAACTCTCAGAGAGAACTGCTGTCCAACCAATGGGGTCAGCCTCGGGGTTGAAGGCGGCATTGACAATGTAGCCGTCGTCAGCGGGATTGTTGGCCTTCTCGTAGGCCTCGAGGGCTTTCACCAGATTGTAGATAGCCTCACCAATGGTAATGATGCTGCCGCCTTCTATCTGGTAAGAGATAACGGCTGTAGCAACAGCTGCGTAGGCAGCCTCAAGTGCAGACACATCCTTGCCTTCTGCCTTGCCGGCTTGGATAATGCCACCAACTTCTTCAAGGAATGAGGGCATGACGTCAACCATGTCGTCCTTGGCCTTGCTGGCAGCAGCGACGATGGCGATGAGATCGTTGGCATCCATAGCGGTCTTGAGGGCAGCCAGGTCATCGAGGATGGTCTTGTTGTCCATCACCTCGAAATAGCTGATGAGCTTTGCGAGGTCCTCCTTCATATACGGGAGAGCCTTTTCGGTCAGGGCGTCAATGGCAGCCTTGAGCTCGAGGAAGGATCCCGACTCAATGGCGGCTTGTGTAGCTGCGAGCTCTTCCTTCAGTGCCTCAAGAGCAGTGTTGTCGAAAGTCTTGGCAAATTCGATGATTTCCTCAAGTGCATGTACGATGTAAGGCTTTGCGTTGTTGATCAGCGGGAACAGTGCACTGGCAAGCTCTTCCAACGTGGCGTCTTCTTTTGCCACAGCGCCTTTAGCAGCAGCGATAAGCTCAGCCAGATCCTCAACCTTCAGGCTCTCAATCAGCGGGATAGCCTGTTCCAGGACTTTCTTCAGGTAAGCCTTCACCGTGGCCTCGAAGGTTGCATGAGCAGCCTCTATGCTCTCCACGGTAGCATCCTCGGCTTCGAGTGCGGCCTGAGCGGTGGTGATGGCTGCGTCAAGGTCGGGGAATCCGTAAGCCGACACTGCTTCGATGCACTCCTGAAGCTTGAGCTTAGCCTCGGCAAGGTCGGCAGCAGCATTAAGCTCAGCGGCCTCCTCAGCGGTCACGTCGCCGGTCTTTACAATGTAAATCATGTCAAGGCCCATGTTATTGCTACCTGCCTTCAGCATAATGATGTCAGTCTCTTTACCAATGGCAAATTCATCAGAATCAAACTCCTGAATATTGACCGTTGTGCAGTGGAATTTGGCAACTTCTACGGCTCCTGCCCTGAAAGTCCAATCGCTGGAGGGAGTCTTGCTGGCATCGTAGATAATGGCATGAATCTTGTACTTACCGGCAGCCAGCGTTGCAAGCTTAGTGTCGGCGGTGGCATAGGCCGAAGCTGAATTGGAACTGCGGATAGCCGTGTTGGGGCTGTTGCAGGGGGTCAGGCCCTCAACATCTTCACCCTCGGTCAGGAATACCACGTTGTCAACATCGCTAACAGCAGCGTAATCGATGTCCTCGACCTGATTGTCCTGGGTAAGGTTGAAGCTGTAATTATACTCCTTGTTGGTTGCACCCTTGGTGTAGAGCTGGCCGTCAACGGCATTGTACTTGCGATAAGGAACAGTCACTTTTGCTGTTTCGTAGCTGAAGCTCTCGGTGACGCGGGCAGCAGTGCCGGCGCACATCTCGTTCACGGTGTAGCTGAAGTTCTGAGCCTTGTGGAATTTCACCGTGATGACTGACGAGCCATCCTCAGCAACAGTCTTGCCCTCGGTATCATCGCTGTCATAAACATAAGTGTCCTCACCTATGGTGATGTTGGCCTTGTCGGCATCGCTAAGAGTGATAGTTGCTCCGCCAACGGCATCGTATGTGACAGGATCCTTCAGCGTGTTGCCGTCCATGTCAACATAGTTTACGGTGTAGGTCGTAAGCACCACAGCGTTGTTGGGCTTGTAAACGGAAATCTTGCTGATAAAGCCGGCATTCTTGTTTCCACAGAAGCCTACGTAGGCATTCTCGGCAGCAGTGATGGTGCAGTAATACGATTTACTGTCTCCACTTGCCACATACGTGAATGTGCCGTCGGGGTCACCATTACCATTCGTCAGCGTCATCACATTTGCTGCGTTTTGGTTGCACTCGAATACGACGAGCCAGCCTGTGGTAAGGTCGTCGCCAAAGATGGCGGCTGAACGACCGGCATTGACGCAATAGAGACCTTTGTCTTGACGGTTCCACCAGCCTTTGCCGGAACCGTCAGCATTGGCCCATGCCTGCATGGCAATCCATCCGGCGGCAGCCTCAGGAGCAGTCAGGATGGTCAGCGCCTGTTGTTTCTTGTTGCCAGTGTCATACGCTGTGTAGGCACAAGCACCAGAACCTTCGATGGCCGTGCCATCGCCCCATGTAATTGACTTCACTAATGTGTAGTCGTTTACCAAGTCAGGGTCAGCGGCCCAAGCACCCGTTACGACGAGCGACATCATGCCTAAAAGCATTGTCTTTAGTAATTGTTTTTTCATAAGATTATGTTTTAGTAAATAAATAAAAAAGGTTTACGGCTGCAAAAATACAAAATAATCCCCGAATTGCCAAACAATTCGGGGATTTTCATTTTTAAAATTTTATTTACATCATGCCGCCCATTCCGGGATTGCCCATCGGCATGGCGGGTTCCTTCTCGGGCTTATCTACGATGAGGCACTCGGTTGTGAGGAACATGCCGGCGATGCTGGCAGCGTTCTCCAGTGCTACGCGAGCCACCTTGGCGGGGTCGATGATGCCGGCCTTGCGCAGGTCCTCGTACTCGTCGGTGCGTGCGTTGTAGCCGTAGTCACCCTTGCCCTCGCGCACCTTCTGCACAACGACGGCACCCTCGGCACCACCGTTGACGGCAATCTGGCGCAGCGGCTCCTCGATGGCGCGGCACACAATGTTGATGCCTGTCTGCTCGTCGGCGTTGTCGCCCTTCAGCTCGGCCAGCTTCTCCTGAGCACGCACGTAGGTGGTGCCGCCGCCGGCCACGACGCCTTCCTCGATGGCGGCGCGAGTAGCGCACAAAGCATCGTCGACGCGGTCTTTCTTCTCCTTCATCTCCACCTCGCTGTTGGCACCGACGTAGAGCACTGCCACGCCACCTGCCAATTTGGCAAGACGCTCCTGCAGCTTCTCCTTGTCGTAGCTGCTGGTGGTGAGCTCAATCTCCTTCTTAATCTGGTTGACGCGGTCCTTGATGGCCTGCTTGTCGCCAGCACCGTTGACGATGGTGGTGTTGTCCTTCGAGACGGTCAGCTTCTCGCAGGTGCCCAGCATCTCGAGCGTAGCCTGCTCCAGCTTCAGGCCCTTCTCCTCGCTGATGACGGTGCCGCCAGTCAGCACGGCGATGTCCTCGAGCATGGCCTTGCGGCGGTCGCCGAAGCCAGGAGCCTTGACTGCGCAGATCTTCAGGCCGCCACGCAGACGGTTGACCACGAGGGTGGTAAGAGCCTCAGAGTCCACATCCTCGGCGATGACCAGCAGCGGGCGTCCGCTCTCAGCGGCAGGCTGCAGGATGGGCAGGAAGTCCTTGATGTTGGAAATCTTCTTGTCGTAGATAAGGATGTAAGGGCTGTCCATGACGCACTCCATCTTCTCAGAGTCGGTGACGAAGTAGGCTGACAGATAGCCACGGTCGAACTGCATACCCTCGACGACGCCGATGTGTGTATCGCGGCTCTTCGACTCCTCTATGGTGATGACGCCATCCTTCGAAACCTTGCGCATGGCCTCGGCCAGCAGCTCGCCAATCTCCTTGTCGTTGTTGGCAGAGACGGTGGCCACCTGCTCAATCTTGTCGTAGTTGTCGCCCACCTGCTCGGCATTCTGCTTGATGTAGTCAACGACAGCGGTGACGGCCTTGTCGATGCCACGCTTCAAGTCCATGGGGTTGGCACCTGCGGTGACGTTCTTCAGTCCCTCGCTGACGATGGCCTGAGCCAGCAGCGTGGCGGTGGTGGTGCCGTCGCCGGCATCGTCGCCCGTCTTCGAGGCTACGCTCTTCACGAGCTGTGCGCCAGTGTTCTCAAAGTGGTCTTCCAACTCTATTTCCTTGGCCACGGTCACACCGTCCTTGGTAATCTGCGGAGCACCGAACTTCTTCTCAATCACTACATTGCGGCCCTTCGGTCCGAGGGTCACCTTCACTGCGTTTGCCAACTGGTCAACGCCCTGCTTCATCAGCTCGCGGGCTTCGATATTGAATTTAATTTCCTTTGCCATGGTTATTTTTTTTTGTTTTGTTATTTCGTTATTACGTTATCACGTTATGACGTTATCACGACATTTCGTTATCACGTTATGACGTTATCACGTTATCACGACATTTCGTTATCACGTTATCACGTCATTTCTTTATTACGATGATTATTTCTCGATGATGGCGAGAACATCGCTCTGGCGCATCATCAGGTATTTGGTGCCGTCGAGCTCAATCTCTGTGCCGCTGTACTTGCCATAGAGCACTTCGTCGCCTTCTTTCAGGATCATCTCTTCGTCCTTTGTGCCCTTGCCGGCAGCCTTAATGGTGCCATGGAGGGGTTTCTCTTTTGCGGTGTCAGGAATGATGATGCCGCCAATCTTCTCTTCAGCCGGTGCGGGCAATACCAGCACGCGGTCAGCTAATGGTTTAATGTTCATAATGGTTCTTTTTATTTTAATGTTATACATTATTATATTATATACGTAGAGTAGGGTAGCGCTTTGCTGCACTCTGCCAAAGCACCTGCCAAAAGCGTGCCAAAAAGAAAAAGGCTGACACATTGTCAGCCTTTTGTCCGAACAATATCCGGGTGTGTGCCAAAGTGCTTGGCTTTTCCGTCTGGTTTGTCAAGAAAAGTTCCGTGCTGTGCGGTTATACAACTTTGGGCATGTTGTTTTACAGGTTTTTCAGCCCGCAGGTGTCTGTAACCTCTTCACTTTTATTGTTTTTAAAATTGTCCGTGATTTTCTTTACATTTCGGACTTTTCGTCCGAAGCCTTCGGACAGTCAGTCCGAAGCCTTCGGACAAAGAGTCCGAAGCCTTCGGACTTTTTTTGAGTGGCTCCATTTTAAAATGTCTCTTCCCGCCAAACTATATCAGCGTGGCCTGCCCACCGGTCGGGTGGTACACGTTTAATAGACCTTTGCTTTTCTTGGCTGCTGCCACCCCGTGAATCATACGGGTTAGTACAGCGTGAACTTGTTGGCAAAGATTTTGTGACCTTTGTAGTAGAGTTCGAAAGTGTATTCGCCCGGCTCGTAGAAGGATTGCGTGGCGTTGCCCCATCCGCTGAGCCACACTCCCTGATTGTGCTCTCCCACCAACACCTCGAAGCTGCTGTCGTTGGTGTAGCCGTCGGGTGAGTTGGAAGAGTGGTCGAGGTTGCCCTTCTTGTCAATGATCTTGTAGGTGAACTTCTGATTGACCGTAGCGTGGCCGGTAGGCATCAGTGAGTTGTAGACGAGGTGTGGCGTGAGATAACGCATATCTTCGGCCTTGAGCCTGAGCGACAGTCCCTCAATGGTCTCACTATTGAGGCGGTTGGCAAAATTGGCCTCGGTGACGTAGATATAGCCCATCTGACTGGCCAGCTTGTCTCGCCTGTTGCTCAGGTCGTCGTCGTCGGGCAGCGCTTCGGCAGCCTCCTTGTAGAGGTCGTAGGCCGTGCGGTAGTCATTATGCTCCATGAGGTTCTTGGCCAGCTCGATGTATTCCTGCTTCTGCTTCTTCACCTTCTTCTCGTAGAGCTTTTGCAAGCCGCTAAGCTTGTCATAGACGTCAGGCAGAGCGTTGGCGTGCTTCTCTTCCATCTTCTGAATGGGGCGGAACAGCGTCCTGGCATCTTCCAGCTCGGGGAAGTCGTTGGCCTTGTTGATGGATGCACGGCATTTCTCCACCTTCTCTTCGTACTCTTCCTGTGCGGCCTCGGCAGCCTTTTCCTCTTCACTCTTGTTGAAGAACAAGAAATAGGCACCGATGCCGAGTCCTGCCACTACGAGCAGGGTGAGGACGGTATAGAGAAGGCCATGCCCCTTCTCCTCCTGAGATTCGGAATAAGTAGTGCCAGGATCCGTGTATGGCTCCTGCGGCCTCTGTGGCTGTTGCGGCCTCTGTGGCTGTTGCGGGCTTTGTGGCGACAGGGGACTTTGGGGCCCCTGTGGCTGCAGAGGAGTTCCACCGATGATGGGGGCTATGCGCTTCAGGATATCGTCGACCGACTGTGGACGCTTTTTGCGCGACGGCTGCATCATCCAGACGATGAGGTTGCGCATGGGCTGGCTCATCTCTGCAGGGAAGTCGAAGGCATCGCCCTCGGAGAGCGCTGTTGACGATGGCGGCTGATGGAAAGTCTGCATGTAGTAGAGCGTGGCGCCGAGGGCATAGAAGTCTGTCCAGGGGCCGAACTTGTCCATCGCCTGTTCCACCTGCTCCACAGGTGCGTAGCCAGGCGTGTAGCACAGGGCTGATGATGTCTGGCTGCCGTTGGAGTTGAGCTGCTTGCTGGCTCCGAAGTCGATGAGGAAAGCGTCGCCCCGCTTGTTGAGCATGATGTTGCCGGGCTTGATGTCGAGGTGCCAGATGTTCTGCGAGTGCACCTTCTTCAGCGCATCGAGCACCTGTGGCAGGATGTGCCATGTCTGCTCTTCGCTGACGGCCTTTCCGCTATGCTTGATGAGCTCAGCCAATGACTCACCGTCGATATAGTCCATGACATAGTAGACGGTGCTGTTTTCCTCAAAGAGGTCATGCACCTTGACGATGTGCTTGTTGCTCAGATTGCGCAGACGGATGGCCTCTTTCCTGAACTTGTCTTTCTGGCTTTCGTAGGAGTCATGGTTGTCAGGCACGCTGACGGTGACGTTGTTGCCGTTGCGCATATTGACACCACGCATGAAGAATTCCTTCAAGGCGTAGAGCTCGTTGAAGGCCACGTTGCGCACCAGATAGGTGTTACCGAAGCCTCCCGAGGCCAGCTGTCGCTCGATGCGATAAGTACCGCCTCTGAGCAGGGTGCCCTGAGCCAGCATAGTGCTTGTATCCATAAGCCCATCCCCATCTCCCTCCTCCACGGAGGAGCCTGGGGTCTCCTTTTTTTGTGTGTTACTCTTCCGGTTTCATGTTGGTGTAGACGGTCTGCACGTCGTCGAAGTCCTCGAGCTTCTCCACCATCTTGTCGATGGCTTCACGCTGCTCGGGTGTGACGTCCTTCAGATCGTTGGGTATGCGGGTGAACTCTGCGCCCGTCACCTCAAATCCGTCGGCCTCCAAGTGCTTCTGAATGGCGCTGAACGACGAGGGGTCGCCGTAAATGGTCACCTCGCCCGTCTCCTCATCCTCGTCGAAGTCGTCTTCCACGCCGAAGTCAATGAGGTCGAGAATCAGCTCGTCCATGTCCAGTCCGTCCTTTTTCTTGAAGGTGAACACGGCCTTATGGTCGAAGAGGAACGAGAGGCTTCCCTGTGTGCCGAGGTTGCCCGAGAACTTGTTGAAGACTGAGCGCACGTCGCCTACGGTGCGAGTGGTGTTGTCGGTCAGCGTCTCGACGAAGATGGCCACGCCGTGGGGGCCGTAGCCCTCGTAGTTCACTTCCTTGTAGTCGGCATGGTCCTTGCCCATGGCGTTCTTGATGGCACGCTCGATGTTGTCCTTCGGCATGTTCTCGCGCTTGGCGTTGGCGATGCAGGCGCGCAGTGCGGGGTTCATGTCAGGCTCTGGGCCTCCGGCCTTGACGGCGATGGCTATCTGCTTGCCAATCTTGGTAAATGTCTTGGCCATGTGGCCCCATCTCTTCAGCTTTGTAGCTTTACGGTATTCAAATGCTCTTCCCATAGTTTTTATTTTTTATGCTATTTCGTTATCGCGTTTTCTCGTTTTTCGTTTTCTCGTTTTTTGTTTTCTCGTTTTTCGTTTTCTCGTTATCACGTTATCACGTTATTACGTTATCACGCTTTCTCGTTATAACGTTATGACGTTATAACGTTATCACGCTTTCTCGTTATAACGTTATTACGTGATCTCGTTATAACGCCCTTTTTATCTTAGTTCGGCGCCCAGCTGCTTCTTCAGGCTGGCGATGAGCTTCTGCATGATGGCGTCAATCTGCTTGTCGTTCATGGTCTTCTCCTCGTCCTGCAGGATGAAGTTCACGGCATACGACTTCTTGCCAGCGGGTAGGTTCTTGCCTTCGTAGACATCGAAGAGCTCGACACGCTTCAGCAGTTTCTTCTCTGCCTGACGGGCCGTCTGCTCAATCTGGGCAAACTCCACGGCATTGTCCACCAGCAGGGCGAGGTCGCGGCTGACGGCGGGATGCTTGGGAATGTCGGTGAACAGCACCTCGTTCTTCTTCGTGGCCTTCATCAGCTGCGTCCAGTTCAGCTCGGCAAAGAAGACGGGCTGCTGCAGGTCGAACTGTTTCAGCAGCTTTTTCGCGAGGATGCCCATCTCGATGAGTTTCTTGCCGCCACGGTTCTCGATGACGATGCCGGCTGAGAAGACCGGATTCTCGCTAGGCTTTGTCACCAGCTGGCCTTGCTTCATGCCAATGCGCTGAAGGATGTTCTGCACGTGGGCCGACAGCTCGAAGTAGGTGCTGTCCTCGTTGGGGTGTGCCCATGAGCCTTCCACGCGCTTGCCAGTGATCCAGATGCCGCAGAAGTACTCCTCCTTGTAGGCCTGCATGGGGTCGTCGGCGTTCTGCTTCTCAGGGCTGAAGAAGTAGCAGTTGCCAAACTCGAAGAATTTCAGGTTGGGGTTCTTACGCTTTACGTTGTGCTCAATGCTTTCCAATCCGCCGTAAAGCAACGTCTGTCGCATGACGCCGAGGTCGCTTGACAGTGGGTTCATAATCTTCACCACTGTCTCGCTCTCGCCATAATAGGCTGTCTTCGTCAGCGAGTTGTTCAGAATCTCGTTGAAGCCGGCACCCACGAGCTGCTCGCTGACCAGGTTCTGCAGCTTGTGCTTGCGGTCTTCCTCGCCTTTGATGACGAGCGAGGACTTCAGCTGCGTAGGAATCTCCACATTATTATATCCGTAGATGCGCAGGATGTCCTCCACCACGTCGCAGGGACGGGTCACGTCCACACGGTAGGCGGGCACCTCTATCAGCAGGCCGTCGGCGCTTTCGCTGAGCACTTTCATCTCCAAGCTCTCACAGATGCTCTTGATGTTCTCCACGGCGATGTCCTTGCCCACGAGCGAGTGTACATAGTCGTACTTCAAGTCCACCTTTGCATTTTCTATTGGGGTGGGGTAGACGTCGCGTATCTCCATCGAAATCTTGCCGCCTGCCAGCTCCTTGCAGAGCAGAGCGGCCTGCTGCAGGGCATAGATGATGCCATTGGGGTCGATGCCGCGCTCGAAGCGGAACGATGCGTCGGTAGAGAGTCCGTGGCGGCGAGCCGACTTGCGAATCCACGTGGGATGGAAGTAGGCGCTCTCCAGAACGACATGCTTGGTTGTCTCATAGGTACCGCTGCCCTTGCCTCCGAAGACACCGGCGATGCACATCGGCTCCTCGGCGTTGCAGATGGCGAGGTCGCGGTCGCTGAGCTTGTGCTCCACGCCGTCGAGGGTGACGAAGGGCGTGCCCTCGGGCATCGTCTTCACCACTATCTTATGGCCTTTCACCATGTCGGCATCGAAGGTGTGCAGCGGCTGGCCGTAGGCCATCATAATATAATTAGTAATGTCTACGATGTTGTTGATGGGCCTCAGTCCGACGGTGGTCAGCTTGTTCTTCAGCCATTCGGGCGATTCCTTCACCTCGCAGTCGGTGATGCTGACGCAGGCATAGCGCAGGCAGGCCTCTGTGTTCTCTATGACGACGTCGATGGGCAGGGCGTTGTTGTCGGCGACGAAACCGTCGGCCACTGTGGGACGGTGGAGCGAGGTCTCATAGCCGTTCTGGCGGAGCCATGCGTAGAGGTCGCGGGCTACGCCCCAGTGCGAGAGCGCATCGGCGCGGTTGGCGGTGATGTCAATCTCGATGAGCCAGTCGCTCTCCAAGTGGTAGTATTCTGCGGCCGGTGTGCCAACGACGGCATCGTCGGGCAGGACAATGATGCCAGCGTGCGATGTGCCGATGCCAATCTCGTCCTCAGCACAGATCATGCCGCAGGAGTCGACGCCGCGCAGCTTTGACTTCTTGATAACGAATTCCTTGTCGCCGTCGTAGAGCACACAGCCCAGGTCGGCCACGATGACCTTCTGCCCGGCGGCAACATTGGGAGCGCCGCAAACAATCTGCGAAGGCACCTCATGGCCCAAATCGACGGTGGTGACATGTAGGTGATCGCTGTTGGGGTGTGCCTCACACGTGAGCACCTTTCCCACGTAGAGGCCTTTCAGTCCGCCACGTATGGACTGCACCTCCTCCAAGGCGTCCACTTCCAGGCCCGTTGAAGTGAGCGCATCGCACACCTGCTGGGGCGTCAAGTCGAAGTCGACGTATTCCTTCAGCCATTTATAAGAAATGTTCATCTTTTGTTATTTAGATTTACGGATTTACCTATTAACAATTGATTTGTGATTTACTGTTATTGCAAAATTTGGGTGCAAAGGTACGAAAAAGTTTAGAGTTGAGAGTTTAGAGTTGAGAGTTTTTGCACAGGTGGGAAATATAATTAATGTTAAACGCTGAAAACTAACTTGCGGCTCCTCGCTCCTAACTCCTAACTTTTCACTACCTTTGCCGCGCATTTTGGTAGTGAGTAGTTTCTCAGTCGAACTTAAACAACAGACGCATGAAGTTCCAATTATACACTCCCCAAGCCATCCACCAGCTTGGAAAACGGAAGAATCAGGAGGACACCATCTATCCTGTGGCTGGCCAGGCCACGGCTGCCGACCGTCTCTTCTTAGTTTGCGACGGCATGGGCGGGCACGACAAGGGCGAGGTGGCCAGTGCTGCCGTGTGCCAGGGGTTGACGCAGGCCATTGAGAGCTTGCTGCCCGCAGGCGAGGCGCTGAGTGACCAGCAGTTTGAGCAAGCCCTGGCGAAGGCCTTCGACGCCCTCGATGCTGCCGACGTGGATCACGAAGGGAAAATGGGGACTACCATGACCTTCCTCTGCCTGCACAAAGGCGGATGCCTGGTGGCGCACATCGGCGACAGCCGCATCTACCACCTGCGCCCGCAGTCGGGAGAGGTGCTCTACCGCTCACGCGACCACTCGCTGGTGCAGCAGCTGTATGAGTTGGGCGAAATCAGCTATAACGAGATGGGCACCTCGCCGCGGAAGAACATCATCCTCAGGGCTATGCAGCCTTATCAGGAGGAGCGCTCGAAAGCCACACTGGTGCACATCGCCGACATTCGCCCCGGCGATTACTTCTATCTCTGCAGCGACGGTATGTTGGAGGTGATGGAGGACGACGAGATTCTTTCCATCCTCAAGATGAATGTCTCTGACGAGGAAAAGGCTGCCGAGCTGGTCAAGCGTACGGTTGACAATGCCGACAACCACTCTGCCTATCTCATACATGTGAAGGAGGTGGAGCACGAGCCAGGCGACGAGCTGTTGCCCAGCGATGAGGAGGAGGCACGCCGCAAGAATAAAGCCCTGAACGACACCCGCAAGGACGAGGTGTGGGACAAGGCCGCGAAAGACGGCGTGGAGGCAAAAACGGCAGAAGCTCCTCAGCCCGCAGCGCCACGAAAAAACGGGTTGAAGAAATATTTCCTGCTGCTCATCCCGTTGCTGATTGCCATTGGCGTGGCTGCCTTCCTGATGTTTGGCGGCAATGGGAAAAAAACAGCTTCTTCCGATGTAGACGATGATGTCACGACGGAAGAAGTGATGTCGGATGCCGATGACGGCGACTATGCTGATGACGATGATGACGATGATGCCGACGAGGTGAAGAGCGCCAAGGAAAATGCTCTTGGCCGGAAAAGCATCCAAGAGCCTGACGCTGAGCCGCAGTCGCTGAAGCCGGAGTCGTCAGGCAAGAATATGCCGGATGTGAAGTTTGGATTCTAACTAAATCTTCAGTTCTTTCATAATCTCGCTCATGCGCTGCAGCGTACTGATTCTTGTCGGCACGAGCGGCAGGCGCAGCACGTTCTCTATGAAGCCCATCTCGTGCAGCATGGCTTTCACACCGGCGGGATTGCCGTCGACGAAGAGCAGCGAGAACAAATCCGTGAAACGGTGGTGAATCTTGCGGGCGGGCTCATACTCGCCACGCATCTGCAGGCGTATCATCTTCGAGAACTCCTTGGGCAGCGCGTTGCCGATGACTGAGATGACGCCGACGGCGCCGCAGCTCACCATGGGGAATGTCAGCGAGTCGTCGCCGGAGATGACGTCGAAGTCGCGTGGCTTGTTCTTGATGATCTCGTCCACCTGCTCCAGGTTGCCGCTGGCCTCCTTGATGGCCACAATGTTCTGACAGTCGCGGGCCAGGCGTACGGTGGTCTCGGCTTTCATGTTCACGCCGGTGCGGCCAGGCACGTTGTAGAGCACTACGGGCAGCTCGGTAGCGGCAGCAATGGCCTTGAAATGCTGGTAAAGACCTTCCTGCGAGGGCTTGTTATAGTAGGGACAGACGCTCAGCACGCCGTCGATGCCCTTGAAGTCGCCAGTCTTCAGCTCCTCCACCACGGCAGCCGTGTTGTTTCCGCCGCATCCCATTAATATAGGTACGCGTGCCTGTACCTTTTCTACTACTAAGTCTTTGATGCGCTGCTTCTCCTCGCGTGTCAGCACGGGCGTCTCGCCCGTCGTGGCAAGGATGCAGAAAAAGTCGGCACCGTTGTCTAACTGATACTCCACCAGCCGCAGCAGGGACTCGTAGTCCACCTCGCCGTTCTGCTTGAAAGGCGTTACCAAGGCGATGCCCAGTCCCTTGAAAATATTATAAACCATAAAGAGTTTTGTCTAATTCGGCTGCAAAGGTACGAATAAGCGAGCGAAAAGCAAAAGAAAAAGCTATTTTTCTTTTCTTTTCCGAAAGAAAGAGTGATTGGCAATAGCCAAAGATGCGAAAAAAGGTTCGCTCATATTCGCTGCCCCTTCTTCGCTGATAAAATGTTACAGATTCAACTTTCGCAAGTTTTGGAGATAAAGGAGCTAAAGACAATAGCTTTTCTGTGGATTTCTATCCATGTGAGAATCCTGCAGTTTCAAGGCAGCATGGGTTTTAAAAGTTTCCTGCCGAGAAACCATCGGTTTCTCGGCAGGAAACCAAAGGTTTCTCGGCAGGAAACCTAATGCATAAAAGCCCCAGAT
>JAEEPZ010000173.1 GCA_016285055.1 Prevotella sp. | reverse complement strand
ACCTGTGTTAGATGGGGCACCGAGGCCCGACGAGGGCGAGGCGAACGTCATCCTGCACTTCAGTCAGTATGAAGGGGCGTTCACGACCCGCGCCGCCACCGACATCACGGAGTTGTGCGACCGCCTGAACATCGCCATCTTCGATGCCGAAGGCACGAAGGTGAAGACCGTGGCGCAGAAGAAGGACGACGCGAGCTACGGCACGGTGGCGCTGAGCCTCGTGGCGGCGACGTACAAGCTTGTGGTCATCGCGCACAATGGCGACGGCTCGGCGACGATCTCGAGCGAGGAGAAAGTGACTTTCCCGAACAACAAGGTGACCGACACCTATTATTACTACGGCGACCTCGTTGTCGGGGCGGAGCGGCAGTCGTACGACCTGACGTTGACGCGCGCCGTGGCGATGTTCCGTCTGTTGCTGACCGACGAGAGCGTCCCGAGCAATGTGGCGAAGATGAAATTTTATTACCTCGGCGGCTCCTCGACCTTTAGCCCGAAGGATGGCGTGGGCTGCGTGAACTCGAAGCAGACAGAGATACGTTCCGTTGCCGCCGACGGCATCTACGAGATCTACACCCTGCCGCACACGGAGGAGGACGTGCTGACGAAACTCACCATCACGGCGCTCGACGCCAACGACAACATCATCAAGGAGCGGCTGTTCGAGAACGTGCCGGTCGTCCGCAACCAGGTGACGCGATACACGGGCAGTTTTTTCGGTAGCGGCGGCGGTGGCGCGACGGGCAGCGGCGACTTCCGCATGACCGCCGACCCCGACTGGGACGCCGTCAACGGTTACACGTTCTAAGACAACGAAAATTTAAAAACAACGAATTAAAACTAATTACACGAATTTCACGAATTGAACTATGAAAAAGATATTGACAATAGCACTGGCCGCTGTGGTAATGGTGGCGTGCAGTGAGGACGTGCTCGAGGAGTGCGTGAGTGAGAAGAATGAGGCAGCGGCGAAAAGCCTGCTGCAAGTGAGAACCCGTGGCACGGACGACGCCACCGTCAGTTACCCCGTGCAGGTGTATGTCTTCCAGGGCGAAGGCTCGGGCGGCTCTGACGTGGAGTGTCTGGCCGTGCAGACCATCGGCGACGCCGGCCAGACGCTGAATATCGCCCTCACCGAGGGGACGTACAGTGTCTATGCCATCGGCGGAGCGAGCAGCACGGACTACAGCCTGCCGACGAAAGAGGAGGCGGCAACGACGACGGCGATTGCGCTGAAGGAGGGTAAGGCGCTGACGGACCTGATGACGGCGACAGCCACGGCGACGCTCACTGACGGCGGAACGAACACCGTGACGCTGGGCCTTCAGCGCAAAACGATGCTCATTCAGGATGTGACTATCAAGAAAGTTCCCTCGGCGGCAACGGCGGTATCCGTGACGATAGCACCGCTGTGGCAGAGCCTGACCGTTGGCGGGACGTACAGCACGACGGGCCAGAGCACGACGATAGCACTGACGAAGCAGGAGGATAACAGGACGTGGAAGAACAGCGTCAGCGCGTTCCTTCTCCCTCCCAGCTCCCAGCCCGCGAGCGTCAGCGTGAATATCACGATCGACGGTACGACGAAGACTTACACCTACAGCACCAGCGACCAGTTGGAGGCGGGGTATAAGATCAACATCTCCGGCACCTACACTGAGGCCATCGGCGTTGCCCTGACGGGAACGATCACCGGCGCGACATGGCTGGGCGAGCGAACCATCAGTTTCACTTTCGACGAGAACGGCAGCAGTGCGGCGGCGGAAGACAACAACGGCGGGGATAATAATAACGACAATAACGGCGGCGATGATAATAACGACAACACAGACAACCAAGACAACATCCCCGCCGTCGGCGAAACCTACTTAGGCTGCTACGTGCTGGCCGTGACTGACGGCGATGACCACGCCGACGTGCTAGTGGTTTCTCCTGAGGATATCACGGGCGTGTTCTACGGCAGCGTTGCCCAGGGCAATGTCGATGCCGCGCTCGGGTCAGTGACTGTTGACGGCATCAGCGGCTGGGAGGTTCCTGACCGCGACGAGGCCCGTCTCATCTTCAACGCCCGAGGCAGCATCAGCGGTCTCACTCACGATAGTTACCTGTGCGATAACGGCGGCTACAAGTGCTTCCGCATCGTCGCTGGCGTCAACAATTTCAGCGCGTCGAACACTCCGACCAGTGATACAGCCCTGCGGCCGGTGGCGACAGTGACCATCGCCAAGGACTGACAGCCGCGAATAGTAACTGCAGGCCAGCTATTGGTAAGCATCAGCGACGTGTCGATGCTGAACGACATCAAGAAGGCCATCAGCATGCTGAAAGGCGTGACAGCTGTGAAGAAACAGAAGCCAAAGGTATATGACGTCACGAAGACCGCTGATTTCAAGGCAGCCAAGGATGATGTGAAGAATGGCAGAGTGCAGCATGCAGAGAGTGTGGAAGACATGTTCCAGAAAATCTTAGGCTATGTACCAGGTAAAGTATAACAATCGGTTCGAAAAGAACTCTCACAAACTGGTTAACCAGCGCGTTGAGACCTGGGAATGTCATATACAGCCCGACTGGCTGATGACGTGGGAGCAGAACGACATGGAACTGACGCTCCTGTTCCTGCAGACAGGCACGCATTCAGATTTGTTCTGATTCCCCGCGACATAGCCCTTCGCGAGACATAATTTTTCCGCCGGGACATCCGATGAGGATGGGCCCGGCGGAGTCGTTTTCTCCCCCCTGTTATATCCCTGTTTCTCCCCCTTGTCATACGCACGCGGCGCGGGCGGCGGCAGAGCCGCCGGGAGCCGCCGGGGCGGAACGTTAAAGAATGCAATAATTTGTGGGCGAATGCAAAATGTTTCGCAGATTCTTCGTACCTTTACCGCTGAATTCCGAAGAGGAGTCATCATAATGGATAATTCAATCCCTTAGACCATTAAATAAATTAATAACGAATGCATATATGAAGAGAAACAGATTACTTTTTCTGCTCGTGCTGCTGATGACGGCGGCGGGGGGCGCATGGGCGCAGACGGTGACGTATCCAAAGTATCTCGTCATCGACGTGGCGACTGGCAATCACCGTTACACGGACGACGGTCCAGATCTGACAAATGACCTTTGCCGCAAGGGTGAGTTGTGGCTGCGGTACATTCCCGCAGGCACATTCTTGATGGGCTCGGCGACAACCGAACCGGGCTACAACGGATGCGAAAACCAGCATTGGGTGAAGCTCACGCAGCCGTTCTACATCGGCGTGTTCGAATGCACGCAGTACCAGTGGAAGGCGATCATGAGTCAACAATGGAGTGAAACAACAAACCCAAGCACACGTCCGAGCTGGTTCAACAACGAGAGCTATTGGGAAACCCGCCCCGTGGAGCGTGTCTCGTATGAGATGATCCGCGGCGGGAGTAAAGGCATGGGCTGGCCGGATAACGACGACGTCGATGATGACTCCTTCATGGACATCCTGCGGACGAAGACGGGGATGAAGTTCGACCTGCCGACGGAGGCCCAGTGGGAGTACGCTTGCCGCGCGGGCACGACAACCGCCCTGAACTCGGGGACAGACCTGACGAAAGCAGATAAAGATGATGCTATGAACGCCGTCGGGCGGTATCGCTACAATAGCGGGTACATTGATTATTGTGAGGATGATCCGGCAATTAGTGTGTGGGATCTGTCTCAGGGTACGGCGAAGGTCGGCACTTACGCGCCGAATGCGTGGAATCTCTACGACATGCATGGCAACGTGTTGGAATGGTGCCTCGACTGGAATTACTCAAACTCTTTCGATGATAGTAGTACCGAGCAGAATCCAGTCGAGGATCCGAAGGGTGAATCTTATGATTCTGAATTAGGTGACTCCCGCGCGATGCGTGGCGGCGATTGGTGCTCCCCCGCGAGTGGTTGCCGTTCGGCGTATCGCGGCGCAACACAGTATGATGCTGCCGAGGCGTACTCTGGTTTCCGCATTGTCTGCCTGACGATGCCCGATCCGGAACAGCAGCATACATATTCGGTGACGATGAAGAGCGGCACGAAGGATGCCGAGCACTGGACGATCAGCGACGGCACGACGACGAAGACGGGCACCGAAGGCCTCGACGCCATGGCCGAGGGCGACGCGGTGACGCTGAAGTACAACGGGCGCCTGAAGGTGAAGAGCGTGACGGCGACGACCGACGCGAATCCGCTGACCGTGCCGCTGACGGTGGAGGCCGTCACCGACGGAACCATCAAGGTGAATATTAGCAATGGCTCAGGCACGCTGTCGACGGGCATGAAGTTCTCTGTGGACGGCGGCGATAAGAATCTAATCACCACGACCACGGACATCCCCGTACAGGCCGGACAGAAGGTGCAGTTCTACGGCAACGAAGACAAAACCCAGGTCTATGGCGGCTATCCGTTTGTCTGGATTCAAGGCTTCGGCCAAGGCTTCAAATGCAACGTTTACGGCAACATCATGAGCCTGCTCGACGAGGAGGGCTACGCGACGATGACTGACCTGCCGGATAAGAGTGATATTTTCGCCTCACTTTTCTATGGTAACAGCGCGCTCGTAGATGCGAGCGGTCTGCTGCTGCCCGCTAAGACGATGAAAAATGATTGCTACAACAGCATGTTCTATTATTGCAATAATTTGACCGCAGCACCTGATTTGCCCGCCACAACGCTGGCATTTGACTGCTATAATGGCATGTTCGAAGGCTGCAATCTCCTGTCCGTAGCACCCGATCTGCCCGCCACGACGCTGGCAGAATCCTGCTACGAAGCTATGTTCAGTAATTGCTTCAGCCTGACAGCGCCGCCCGTACTGCCTGCAAAGGCGCTTGTCAACAAGTGCTATAACCACATGTTTTTTGAATGCTGGAAAATCACCAGCATCACCTGCTTAGCCACCTCGGATACCTCTGAGGCCAACAACACCGACGGTTGGCTCATGGATGCTGGCAAGGATGCTTTTGGCCCGAAGACTTTCACCGCCGACCCCAGCGCCACATGGCCGTTGGACATCAGCGGCATCCCCGAGGGCTGGACGCGGCTGAACCCCGACGGCACGACATACAATCCATGACATAGAAGATTTAATGATTAATTATAACTCAAAAATTACAAGCGTATGCGAAAAAGAAAAAGAATTCTGACCCTGCTCGCGCTGCTGACAGCGGCGGCGGGAGCCTGGGCGCAGGCAACGGCGACGACCTCGGCCACGAGGACGGGCTCGGCCAACACCTACACGGTGAAGATGAAAGAGGGCACGAAGGATGCCGCCAAGTGGACGATCGCCTCGGACGGGAACTCGACGACGGGCGACCAGACGGAGGGCCTCACCGTGGCCCCGGAAAAAGAGGTGACGCTGACCTACTCGGGACGGCTGAAGGTGAAGAGCGTCACGGCGACGCACGACGGGACAATCTTGATCGACCTGTCGAACATCCCGGCGTCGCTCATAGCGTCTGACGACTATACGGTGACCATACCGAACAATGCGACACTCACCGGCACGCTCGACGGCTCGACGCATCCCTACAAGATCGTGATTCCCGCAGGCGCCACGGTGACGCTCGCCGGCGTGTCCATCGACGGCTATGATGACTATAACTGCAAATGGGCCGGCATTAACTGCGAGGACGGCGCCACCATCATCCTTGCAGACAACACGACGAACGTGGTGAAGGGATTCAATAGTAATTATCCTGGCATCTATATAGCTGAGGGCAAGACGCTCACCATCAAGGGCGGAAGCGAAGGCACAGGCACGCTCACAGCCAGCAGCAACGGCTTTGGCTGCGGCATCGGAGGAGGATTTGAGATTGCCTGTGGTCACATCGACATCCAGGGCGGCATCATCACGGCTAATGGCGGTAGTGCTGCTGCCGGCATTGGTGGTGCTACAAATGGCAACTGCGGTAATATCAGCATCTCCGGCGGCTTCATCACGGCTACTGGTGGTACAGGTGCTGCCGGCATCGGTAGCGGTAATCATTCCAGTTGCGGTCATATCACCATCTCTGGTGGAACCGTCACGGCTACTGGCAGTGGCATGGCTGCCGGTATAGGTAACGGATATGATGGCAGTTATACTGACATCACTATTACAGTTGGCGTGACACATTTGACAGCCACAAAGGGTGGTGGAGATAATAGTATTGGTAATGGCAGTAACAGCGATGGCTGCGGCAAAGTGACCATCGGATGCACGCTCGACTCTGACGGCAAACCCGTTGGCGGCACGGTGTATTACGACGGCTCCAACTATTTGAACGGCGGCATGGAATATCTATGGCAGAGTCCGCTGACGCTGGTGAACCTCGGGAAGCTGACGGGCAACTACGAGGCGCCGAACGGCACGACGCTCTTCGGCACGCTCAAAGGCTCGGAGC
>JAEEPZ010000003.1 GCA_016285055.1 Prevotella sp. | reverse complement strand
TCGTCTTCGGAATCTTACAGCAATCGGAATTGTCAATACTCAATTGTCCATTATCAATTTGTGGCATTGCTATATGGTGTCCATGCCAAAAGCAGCCATTCACAAAGATACATGTCTTGTACTTCCGCATCACAATATCTGGCTTCCCCGGAAGTCGTGGATGATTAAGCCGATAACGGAATCCATGCCCCCATAGCCAGCGACGCACCACCATCTCGGCTTCGTGTCCTTGCCGTGGATGGCCGCCATGTTGTTGTGCCGCTGCTGTGGTGAGAGCTTATCCATTCATCAAACCAGTTAAATTCTCAAACGTAGTGTCAAGGAACGTATCCTTAATCATTCCGGCAGTCTTAATCTTCATGAAATCATCAGACAGACTCCGATTGTAAGTGAGTTCAAAGGCAAGCCGGATATCATCAGTCACGGCATCCGTTCCTTCCAGCTGTTTGACATCACGCCCCGTTATCGTCCTGACTCCAGTTATCTCATACACATCCCGGATGCCTCTGCCAGGAAAATATGGAATGAAGAAATGCAGGTTATGAAGCATAATCGTTGACGGGAACTGAGCACCCGTATAGTATAACGTTGCCTTTCCCTCCTCAAAATCCTTATTGTAGTTCTTTCTGCTGCTTGGCCTGACTGTACCGATCAGGACCCTGTCGCCAACTTCTACAAAAGCTCCCTTTTGCGGAATCACATGCGAAATCGTAGTCACAGCTTTTGCCTCTATCAACTCATGGATGAAATGCTCCAGCAACATCCTGTTTTTCTCGTCTTTCGGCCGCAAAGGAAATGCACCGATATTGACCTGCCCGATGGTTTTGTAAAAGTTAGCCACCTGCACATCTGTAGGTTCGCCATCACCAGGAAACAAGATATAGCCGCCTATCACCTCCTTCTTCAAGGCAGCATCACCCTCATTATTGTCTTTATAGTATATGGCATCACGATAACGATGCATCTGGTTGATGGCATCATCTGGCGGTGAGTCCACTCCATTCACCTTACCGTCTATCCTGTATTTGGCATCAAACAGATAAGTCATCTTCATGCCTTTTTGAACATCATCCTTCGATAATTGGAGTACGATGTCCGGCTTTTGAGGAACAGTAGGAACGACAAGGTTCTTGATGCCGGTTCTGTCATTCTCCCATGTCGTATGTTTTGGATTATAGACCAGTTCGGCCAGTTCCACTCCGTCTTTCCTGAAAAGGATTCGTGAGTGTTCGCCCTTGCCCAGTTCCCAAGTAAACACACCGTTCATTTCCATGCGATTGCGCTGCTCCACATCCTCGGGAGTAATACCCAACTGCTCCCTCACGATATGGCTCACCTCTATAAAGCACCATATCTCGTAGAGCGTGGCAATATCCTTAGACTGCAATCGATAGATACCATCTTTCAGGGAATAGGCACGCCGCAGCAAGTTCCATGTCCGATACACCTGACTATATCCCGATGCCCGCTGGAGTACCAGGCTCTCCTGATTCAGTCCCTTGAATCTCCCCACAGTGCGGAAGAAAGGATTTCGCTGCAGATGCTTCAATGTATCCAACATTTTCTGCATCTTTTCTCTCTCTATCTCCGCAATACCGTTGAGTGCCTCAATACGCTTTTTCAGCGATTCATATTTCTCCAGAATCTGACCAAGCGCATATTTCAGGAAGCGGTTCTCCTGCGTATCATTCGACTGGACATGTTCTTCAACCCGATACAGGTGTGCAGGCTCTTTTCTGTGTTCTGCCAACTCATTCTCAATGTTGGCAGGCACACGCTTCAATTTGTCTGCCCTTAGAAACACCTCATATCCACGAAGACGCCGGCGAGGACGTTCTATGATACTCTTACATGCCTTAATGAAACGCTCCTGTTCTTTTGCAAACACATTCCACCATATCAGTTCTGGAGTGTCACCTTTCTCGTCAGGTGTGAAGCCATGGAAAGTACGTCTCAAATAGTCAAACGAGAGCATACGGTACTCCTGCTCGATGTCCTCAATTATCTTCTTCCAGTGCTCATGATAATTCAGTTTCGTACTCAGCACCTCATAGCCAAAAGTGAACCGTTTGCTTTCCGTCCCCGTCTGATAGACAATGTTCAGTTCACTCTTGCCAATATCATTACCATAGTTGATAAAGCCAGCCAGCGTATTTCCCCTGAACGTAAACCGCTCGTTGTCGCTTTGTAGCATAGACCCGAATTGTGCCTTCGTTACATGTTTCTTGAAATCCACCCAAACTGGGTATTCCGCATTGTCAAAGAACACGGCAGGAGCCTTCTCACCTTTTGCAATCGGTTCTCCATTCCGTTCTACCGACACAACACCCTCCGACCAAGTGTAAGTGGAAAGCAGATCCTTTTCTCCCACATTACTCTCCGCCTTATTCCAAATGTCGTCGAACTTCGTACAGTCAACATACATCGTGAAATCTTCGTGTTGTATGGTCAGTAGGTCCATCCTAAAGTTTTTCTTTTAGCTCAGAGAGAATATCCTGCTTGAATTGGCTTACAATCTGACCTTTCTCCTTCTCAGTAGGATAACTCCCATAAGCAAAATTCTTATTGAGAACGCCATCTACAAAGTAATGGTCGTCGAAGAAAGTGATATAAAAAGACTTCTCTATAACAATATTTGTTTCTTTTGGATGTTGCACTCCTACCATTTGACAGTGATACCATAATGATTTGGCACTTTTCACTGCTTCAAGCAACTCAGGAGTGGCAGTCTCGCGCCTTGCTCCATTGATGCCAACTCCAGCTTCTCCATCTTGAGCCTGAGACAACAGACTAACTGTTTCCACATGCTTAAACTTAAATACGGCATTAGCAGTATCTATAGATTTGTCAAATTCCTGGATAATGGGAGAGAGCACAAACTCCATAATGTTCCACACCTCTTCTTCATGAAGAAAACGATGTCTCAATTCGGCAGCAATATCCTGTTTCTTCTGTCTCTCCAGCACCTTCAGTTCCTTCATGAAGTCATCATCTTCTTCAATACTCTGCCCTTTAGCCGCTTTAATACATATTATCAGCGCCTGCTCCATACAATCCTCTATATATCTTACGAACGGAGCTATCTTGGTGATGTCTGCATGCGCACCGTCTGAAGGACTTGTCCCCACAAAGCCGTCACATGTGCTTAGGGCATTCAGATAATTCTCTTTATCTGCACTTTTTACCACTATCATTGGATAGTGATGACGAGTCAAGATGTAATTCACAAGCAAGCGGGCTATACGTCCGTTTCCATCCTCAAATGGATGGATGCGAATATATCTATAATGGAATAAAGCGCAAAGTTCCGCTAAAGTCAATTCACCTTTTTGCTCTTCCTCCCGATACCACTCAACAAGATCTTTCATAAGGGCAGGTGTTTCCTCTGGCGAAGCATATTCAAATCGATCACCAGTACAAGTAATAACACTATTTGGACGCGTCTTATATACTCCAGCATGGACTACATACGACGTCTGTTGCCCACCAGGCAACTGACGATAAACAGTATAATCCTCACGGAGAATCGTTTGATGCAGTTGGCGGATAAAAGACTCCGTCAGTGGATATTCTGATGATGCCTGCTCTCGCATCATATTTAAGCCGACGTTACTGGCTTTCATATCCTCCAGATCCTTCATGTTTGCAGCATCCACGACCTTTCCAAACAACAACAGCAACTCCGTCTGCCCATACGTCAGGGTATTGCCCTCAATATGGTTGCTGTTGTAGTTAAACTCCAGCATGAACTTTCTGTTCAGCCGCTGCAGATACTCCTCCTTTATCGGCTGAAGACTCTGCCATTCTTGATATAGTTCTTCTATCTTTCCCATACACATTCTCGTTTTTTAACTCCAGAAACTGGTGTAGCCGCTCTTCAGGCGGCCTTCCATTTCCTTCAATTTAGCCAATGAGACAGAATAGACTTTCTCGCCGTCATTCTTCTTTTCTGAATATTCCTTACCTGAAATACCTTTCAACTGCTCGCTGACAGTCTTTCCAAGTTCTTCCAGCAAATTGCCAATCTTGTCGGAATCGCCCTCAATGCGAGAGAGAATCTTCATACTTGTTATCTCGTCCAGCGCACGGGTAATCACCTCTTGCTGCGGAATCTCATTCCCCTCCTTATCCTTATTGTAAGGCAGATTGTTCACCACATACAGCAGGAACTCATTCCTGGTACGATAAGCCACCTTGAATGGAGTGCCATCCAAATTAAGATTGACAGCCTGCAAATATTTCAAAGCCGTATCGCATACCTCTTTATTCTCCCGATATACATCAACGCCTTCCACAGCCGTTCCAATCAGATTGCCAGCCTCCAGTTTGCCAATCTTCTCATGCCTATCATCCAGTCCGCCATACAAGTCCACCTCGTTCATCTCAATGGTCATAGCACGGTCAAGCACCTTACGGGAGAACGAGAACGTCGTTTCATCCATATTCACCGTACCCACCACGATGAGGTTCTGAGGAATGGCAATGCCGTACTTATTGAAACGGGCCCTCACTTCATCATCTCTCGTCAATTGAGCAGTCAAGTCGAAGTACCATTGCTCTTCGCATTTCTTTAGGATGGGGTCAGTTGTAATCACGCCATTCTCATCAGCCTTGCGACTCTCCACGACACTCAGATACTCCGCAAAATACTGCTCCACAGGAGCCAGATTCATTTCGTCCAAACAGAGGAAGTACGGAACTTCAGGATTCTCCCAAGCCTTAGCCACGAACTTCAAAAAGTCCCCTGCCACAAACACTGGGCTGCCACTCACCCGACTTACATAACCAATCAGTTCACTCGAATCATGCCAGTTTGGCTTCACCTGTACCATCTCAAAGTTCCTCGGCTTGGGGTCTTCGTATTCCGTCGAACCTTTTTCCCAACAAGCCTTTGCTAACTCACGTACGATTCGGCTCTTGCCAGTACCAGAGATACCGGCAAGAAGCAAAAAAGGCTTGGACTTGATAGCGGTGATGTAGGGGCGATATTTTTCCGGTGCTGTTAATGACGCACTGGTTTTATTTGAATTGGAAATCTTTTTCAAATCTTCTAAACTGATTTCGACAAGTTCATTAACTGAATGTTTCTGAGAAGGAACCCACACCAAATGCTTAATACGCCCTACTGTACATTTATAAAATTCAGACGTACGAGCTAGAATTGCTTCATATACAGAACGTTTATTGCCACTACCTTTTAATACACTTTCAATACTAAAGGGCTCATTTTCAGTTATACTATTTGCTAGTATGGATAATGTTTCTCTTGAGATTTTTGCATTTTCGGTTTCTCTTCCTGTGACTCTTTGTAAAGAAACAGATTCCATGGATTTATTAACAGATAATAACTTGACTTTGCTTGCCCCAGGCTTTACATAGTCAAACTCTGTATTTTTGGCAACCTCATCGAGAATATCCAATAAATAATCTACCGTCAACTTCATACACTGTAAAACTATCGAGTTAAATAATCAGATAAACTATTAGCAATTCCTTTCGCAGCAAGATATGGCACACCATTTCCTATAGTTTTGAACGCATCGGTCAACGTAATATTATGAGGTATTACGAATTCTCGGGGTAGAGACTGCAAAGCCAATGCTTCTGCAACTGATATTCTTCTTGCTTCATATGGATGAATATGAACCTCATTATTGCCATATGCTACCGTAGGAGAGTAACGCCAACGGTGCAGGCGCTTATAGCTTTTCTTTTTATCATCACCTTCATCCGTTGTTTGAAAGCGAATAAGACCAGCTTTAGGCTGGAAAAACATATCTGCATTCGGATGATGCATAACATCATTTAAAATCCACCAGTGTTGCACTGTAAGTTCCTCTATGATTCCATTTGGAGCTGGAAAATTTGCATGTTCAACATACGGATTTCTATCAGGCCAGTTTATTGCCTTAATATCTTCAATGTTATACAATTTGTGGGCATCCCAAGGAAAACCGACAAGATTTATACCTTCTACCTGTAATTTCAAATTATCAGCTATTTCTTGCCTTACACCTATCAATATTATCCTTTCCCTATCTTGCGGGACTCCAAATTCCAAAGCATTAATTAGTTGTTCAGTCAAATAATAGCCGTTATCTACAAACTGCTTTTTCAGTTGTTCAAAGAACGCCCTATGTCTTGCAGTCCTATATAGCCCCTTCACATTCTCAAAAAGAAAGAAATCTGGTAGAGCATGACAAATCAAGTCGGCATATGTTTGCGATAATCGCCCATTTTCCCCTTCTTTCCCTTTATTCTTTCCTGCCACACTAAAATCAGGACATGGAGGACCACCAATAAAGCCCGTAAGTTCTTGCTCTTTTGACTCGTTCACAAGATGCATTAGGTTTTGCATCATTTCAGGATGTTCACCATCAACATAATGAACAATATTTTCTACATGATGCCCATATATCGGTGCCGGAAGATTCATATTCTGGCGAGCATATTGATATACGTCATTAAACGCCTTATGAAACTCGTTCACATAGACAATGTTATAATGACCTTCTAGTTCAAACCCCAAGTCCAAGAATCCTGCTCCAGAAAAGAATGAAAAAATATTCATTAGCTTAATAATTATTATACATTGAACTTTTCCACGAACTTATAACATTACCTTTTTACAGCATCGTCTAAGCGCCTGCACAAATGCGACAATAAGCTAAGAATGTCTAAACAATCATTCTCTGTAAACAAACCACTTGCCTTCAAATTTTGAATCTCTTCATGTGCTAATGGATTTCTCACCCCACTCATAACACCTGCAGACATATGCTGTTGCCCCATTTCAACGTTTTCAATCGTATCTGGCTTAAAGTCCTTTCCATCTGGTCTTTTGTATTTTGCAGTTACTGAAAGAATCGATCCAAACGCAGCAAACATCAAGTCTTTTCCATCCTTCAAATTGCCTTTGGCATCTTTGGGGAATTCTGACTTTTCTTGTACGTTTGATTCATATCTTTTAATAGTTTCTGTAACCGCACGATAATAATCCTGGTTCTTATAGTCTCTATAAGAAGCGTTCTTCACGGTTTCATGTAAGTGTCTCCAATGATATTGAGCATATTCAGGGATAAGGGCATGCAATGCACCAACGACTTCACTTTGTTTGTCGCTTTCCAATTCGGAATTTTCCACGACGGAATCAACAATCTTTTCGACACCTTTCTGTATGTCTGGTGTAAGAGTTGGATACCACTGTCCAACATCAACTTTTGTTCTTTCTGTAATCTTGCGTTGCCTATCAGCTTTTCTTTGAGTACGCCAATTGCGCTCAACTAAAGATAATAGTTGCTTCAAATTATCGCGAAGTTCTGAAGTTATTTGCAAATCCCAACTCAACGACTGACGATCAGTTGATATTATATCCTCTTCTTGCTCATCTACGAAATCCACATCTAACCATCCTGTCAAGTACGAATAAAAGTGACTAGATTCTCCAACCCCGAAAAATTCCGGGGCATTTACCATACGTCCATGAGCATATAAAGTTATTCCTCGCAATCCTGGCTTTAGCGGCTTCTCCGTTGCCAATAGTTCTCCAATAATATTCTTTTTATAAAGATAATGCTCTTTTTCCTCAATAAAAGCGGGCACATTCCATGTGAATTGAGCATCAATATTTCTATATCTTAGTGTTTTATCTATAGGTATTGGCTCATTATTATTTAGTGTTATATCTGCAACAAAGTCATCATCAAAGAAATCAAAAAGGCGTGCAAGACTGCCAGCTAACCCTTCTGGATCAAAAGCAGTTTTGCGCTTAAGATTGGTTAGAATGATTGTTGTGCCTTGCTCTTGAGGATTACATGACTCTATTGTATATTGAGGCTCATAGTTTGGCGTTTTAGAATGAATAATGTCATTCCAATTCATAGTAAAGTTAACGCATTCACCATTCTTCTTTGTAACAATTTGAATCGTATCACCAATTCCGAAAAATGCCAATTTCCCCAATCCCTTACGTCCTGTTACTTTTCGTTTCCCATTAGGGCTAAGCCCGCTATCAGATTCTCTCCTTTTACGGCCTATTCGCAAAAAGTTCTCATTGATTTCATCAAATGACATTCCGACTCCTTTGTCAACAACGGCAATGCTCTTCCCCTCTTCATTATCTTTAAGAATAATATGTACTTCAGGAGATTCCGCATCATAACTATTGGCAATCAACTCTGCTATAGCATTAGGTAATTGCGAATACATCTTGACTCCCAAATGTTCTATCGTCTGGGGATCAAAACTCATTTCCAGTTTTTGATTTTTATTTTCTATATCTGCCATAATTGTCAGGAATTAGAAATTATAGTTTCACCTAACCTTCTCGCATATTCGCATGGCACAGCATTTCCTATTAGCCGTGCTGTGGTTGAAATACTATTAGTTTTAAACACATAATCGATAGGGAATGTCTGCAAAGTTGCACCTTCCCTTAAAGAGATGGCCCTATCTTCATCAGGATGTCCGAAACGTCCATTAGAAATACTAAAGAATTTTGTCGTAATCGTGGGAGCTGGCTTGTTCCACCACATACGACCATAGCTATCTTTGAAGCTATCATCCTTTCCGATAAAGCATTTCAATTGTAAATCTGGATCATCAGCCCAGTCCAAACGACTTCCACCATCATGTTTTGTTTTCTTTAAACGTCTTAAACATTTGTCGCTTAATCCTGCTACAGTATGGTTGAAATCAGAATTGTCCCTATGACCAGCTTCTATTTTTTGAAAGCCATGAGATTCGCCTATGAAATCACAAAGCAATGCTTGTTTTTCATCTGCTTGTGGCAAACGAGCTTCAACATTATCTAATCTTGTTGCGATTAAAGAAAATCTTTTCCTAGATTGGGGGATGCCATAATAACTCAAGTCAATCACCTTGTATAGCATTTTACCATAGCCAAGAACCTCAAGCTTGCTTTTAAACGTCGGCCAAATACTTTGTTTGTTTGTCAATATGCCTGGTACATTTTCAACTAACACGTAACCTGGTCTATAGTATTCTATAAACCGGGCAAAATTTCTGAGAAGGTCTTTTGTCTTTAATGACGAATTCTTGTCCGTATTTATAATACTATAGAATTGACAAGGACTACATCCGACAAGTATCAAAGAATCATCATTTCGTGATATTCCAAAATTACGCTCAAAATAATCACTATGCACACGCCTTATATCTTTTTCTATAAACGCAGTGCCTTTATTGTTGAATTCATAAGTGTCTTTTGCTTCTTTGTCAATGTCGACGCCAGCTATTACGTCAATACCTGCTTGACGCAACCCGCATGTCATTCCTCCGCCTCCACAAAAGAAATCGATGGCTTTATATTTCTTAATCTCTGATACTTCTTTCATTCGTCCTTTTCAATGTTACATTTCAGAAATTCCCTCAACGGCTCCAGATACTCTGCATCCAGATTCCAATGTAACGGATTCCTATAATCACGTTTTTCTGTCTGTGCTAACTTTTGTTCATCATCAGATTTTCCCAAAAGGGCACTCAAGTAAGCATATATTTTCGCCTTTTTCCCTGGGATAGTCAATGGTGTAGTTCTTCCTTTGATTATCAGTTGTCCCAAATCGCTCTCATATTTATCCCAACATTTGAATATAGGTTCATTATTAGGATTAATAATATTTTCCAAAAGAGTTTCCAACGCACCTGCTTCTTTATCATTCGGAATCAGGAATAGCTCAAAATCCAGATTCTCCTTTTCTTTCCAACTCAGAAGTTCTGTCCGTCTCTTTTCTACATCATCGTCTGCATCAAAAATCACAAGATTCTTTCCTCCATTAGCGGACATAGTTTTCATCTTATTGGTCGCATTTTGGCGGTTGTCTTTACCATTTGTTGGAACAACAAAATCTTTTGGAATAGAAACACCAAACACATGATAAAAATACTGTTCAACAAACACCTTATCGGTTTTGCCCTCAACAAATATGTGAAATCTATCAATCATAACGCAATGCTTCTAAGTTCCACATCATTTTCGCATGCATCCGACAAGCCACCATAAGTGTATTTATATGCTTGAAGCCCCTTCAACTTGGTATTCTCTATCGTATAGAGACGCATTTCCTGTTGATATTCTGGATGTTCTTCCAGCATTTCATTCAAGTGGCTGAGCGTCTCCTTGCTATGAGTGGTAACAAACACCTGCTTGTTTGTTGTGGTTGCCAGTGCAAAGATGGCTTCCCACAGTTTCTTGTAAGCAGAATAGTGTAAGCCATTTTCAATCTCGTCTATCAGAAGGATATTGTTCATGGGATTGGCAGACGCGGCCACAATATTCAGATAACGGCGAAGACCATCACCTTGCATGTTAACCGCCAACAACTGATCGATGCCTTCCAAGCCTACGTATGCGACATTATTCAGAATCTCCAATGTGGTGATGCGGCTATCGAAATGCCTCAATTGCTCTGTTACGGTATCTTTTAACCTACGTTTTGCCAACTCAACCAAGTCATTGGCGGGATTGCCAGCGGCCAAGTCAGAAGATATAAAAGCCACGCTGTTCTTTTCTAAATATCCTTCTGCCAGTTTCTTGTTAGATATCAGCCCTTGCTGATTGGCTGTCAGACTGCACTCGTACGTATTCTTTTGCTGACCGAATTCAATATCGAAAAGCATCTTCAACGTATTCAGGAAGGTCTTTGTTTCTGATGTTGGTATCTGCCCGTTTTGCAAATCCGGCTGTGACTGCCCGTCAAAGACATAGGTCAACTCTAAAGATAAGTGACGCTTGGTATCGTCAAACAATTCGGAACATATCTCAGGTTTTACCTTTAAGTCATAATTATGGAACATATAGTTCAAGTCTGCAAAACCGCTATAATTGCGAGACCTGATAGAATTGATAGTCTGAGGCAGGTCTGGGTTGGACATCCCCATCACCAGCAAAAGGCATTCAAGGACAGAACTTTTTCCTGAACTATTCTGTCCCAGAAGTATATTAACACGGGAAAAGTCATCTATCTTCAGATGGTCAATACCTCTAAAGTTCTTTATTTCAATATTTTTGAATCCATCCATTGTCGTTATTGTTTTAAGGCTTTATGATAATTACAACTCTTTGCTTTGGGTTCCTAAATCCACTTCCAGCAGGTCTTTGATGTCAACCTGTAGCAGGCGGGCGATTTCCACGAATTGCGCCATCGATGGTTGTATCTTGTTGGTTTTCCAGCGGGAGACGGTCATGTCGGTGACACCCATCTGCTCGGCAAGCCAACGGTTGGTGATTTGCTTGTCAGCCAACACCACTCTGATTCTGTTTTGACAATCTTTCTTCGTCATCTATTTTGATTTTAGCTATTTACATGTGCAAAGATAAACATAATTTGTTAAACCACCCAACATGATGTTGAATATTATCTCGTTTTTAGCACTTTTTGTGTTTCTAACTCCTTGTTTTGTATCCGACCCATCCAAATTGCACAGTGCCTTCTCGCATTTAGTACGCCCATTTGCTATGATGCCGTAGGCATCAGATAGAGGTAGCCAGCCATACAGACATGCCGTAGGTATGTCGAAATGGCTGGAATGACGAAAAAAACATAACAATTCCGCCTGCCTTTAGGTAGGCGACAAGGGAAACAAAACATCATCCCGAATATGATTACCCGCAATCATGTGATTGTAAAGATTTTTTTCCAAAAAACAAGTCTCTGAAAAATCTCAAAATAGAAAAAATGAGGGTCATCCCTACACCGTAAAACGGACTTCTTTTTTGTTTGCCGCGGACTTTCACGGACTCATTCGGACTGCAAAAACAAGGAAATCTGCACACTTTGCGGAAAATGTGCAGCCTTTTAGCATCATAACAGACCTGTTTGCGAATTTTTCGAGCTCATTTTTACTCAAAAAGAGGCTCCGCATAAAAATTCCCAGGCTGGGAATTTTTATGCGGAGCCTCCTTTTTTTAGCGGGGAGGCTCGCCATGAGGAGCTAAAACTCTTAAAGATTTGTCAATCAGCAAAATAGCGAACAAGGCTCATTTTGCGAAATTTTCCGCCAAAGATACATTTGGTAAATTTCAATCGATTCTCGTTGTCCTATCTTTTTACTTTTGTAAATAAAAATGAAACAACATGAGCCTGCGCCATTTGCGATAGCCAAGGATGGCGATGACGACATAGAGGGCGTAGAGACAGGCCTTGAAAGGAATGTCCTTATAGAAATAAAGCACACAGGTGACGACATCGACAGCAATCCAGATGAACCATTGCTCCAGATATTTATGAGCCAAAGCCCAGATGCCGATGAGGCTCAGCGCAGTGGTAAAGCTGTCGGCTAACGGTACATTGGAATTGGTGAACGTGACCAGCAGCCAATAGATGACAGCCCATATCACAGCAATGAGACATAGCCAAGGCAAGACCAAACGCCTGGGGAAATGACGGATGGAAACAGACGAAGAGGTGACCGAGGACGAGCCTCTCACCCACCTCCACCAGCCGTACACCGTCATGGCCAGATAATAGAACTCCATGGCGCAGTCGGCATAGAGCCCTTTCTGATAATAGAGCACGATGCCCAACGACTGCATGAGAAAGCCAACGCCCCACATCCAGATGCTGGCCTTATACTCAAAGAGAATATAGGCCAGTCCGAGGACGGTAGTAACGATGTCGAGCCAGTGAGCGGCTAAGAATGATTCCATCGCATGAAAGCTTCTTTAGGGGAGAGCAATGAACAAGGCTTAGAACTTCAGCGTGACACTGCCCATCATGGTGCGGCCCGCCATGGGAATGAAGCCTATCTGGTAATAGCGGTTCTCATTGGGGTGCCCATAGTCCTCAAGGATGCTGCTGTAAACCCAGCCACTGGCGGCATAGTGCTTGTCGAACACGTTGTTCATGTTGAAGCCGATGACGGCTTCACGAATACCTATCTTTGGAAGCGGCAGCGTATAGCTCAGGTGCAGGTCGCTGGTGCTGTAGGCAGGCAGCGAGCGGTCTTCGTTCTCGGTATTGTCCAAATACTGGCGGCTGACGTAGCCGGTGTGCCATGTAGCCTTCAACCCGTGCCAGTGGAAGTCGATGAAACCGTTTAAAATGGCTGACGGCGAGAAGGCCAGCGTGGCGTCGTCGTAATGGATGGCACGGAACGACTCTTCCCAGTTTACTGATGCCATCTCGGTGAAGTCCTTCAGTTTGTTCTGGCTCAGCGCGGCATTGCCTTCCAGACAGAGCACGGGCAGCACGTCCCAGGCGGCGCTCAGCTCCACGCCCATACGGTAGCTGTCCTTGATGTTCGTCGTCAGAGCCTCGCCGATGGCGCTCAGCTCGCCCGTCTGCACAAACTGGTCGTCGTATTTCATGTAATAGAAGTTGGCACCCAAGCGCAGCTGACGGGTAGAGTAATTGTAGCCGGCCTCGTAGTCGATGAGACGCTCGGCCTTGGGGAAGGGATACTTGTAGTTGTCGGTGAAGTTGTCGCGCTGCGGCTCGCGATGGCTCATGGCCACGGAGGCGAAGGCGTGATGCGGACCTGTCGTCCAGCTGATGCCGGCCTTCGGATTGACAAAATTGTAGGTTTCATCGACATTGAGGGGCTGATTGAGCCAATAGTCTTCCACTGCTAAGAAATTGTCGTTGATGCCGTCGGTGAGGTAGTCCACATGGCGGTACTGCACATCGGCAAAGGCCTGCCACTGGTCTGTGAGCCGATAGGCAGCCTTGACGTATGCACTGACATCCAGTTTCCTTGCCCCGCTGTCATAGTACTTATAGCCAGTGCCGATGCGGCGAGCCAGTATGTCGTTGCTGGCGTAGGTGAGGAAACCGAAGTGCTGGCCCCAGAAGTGCTGTGCTGAGAGTCCGGCAATGACGTTCCAGCGGTCGTCGCTGTAGTCAGCGTGTGCCACGATGCCTCCAACATCCTGGCGCAGGCCTTTCTTGCGCACAAAGTCGCTTTTCTTCACGCCCTCCTGCGTCAAGCCGAATTTCTTCAGTTTGTTCTGCAAGCGAAACTCATCATAGTAGCCATAGCCATGCGTATAGTGCAGGGTGGCACTGGCCTTCCAGTGCTCATTGATGTCGCCCACGACGTTCAGCAGGTTGTGGTTCTGCCAGAAGTTGTCGGTGGTTCTGGGCCAGTAGCTGCCGTTGCTCAAGGTGTAGCGCTCGGTGAGGTAGTTGCCGTTGGCATCGGTGACAAAAAGCCCGGTTTCATCGGTCTTTATCTGTTCGTAGAGCGAGTTGAACCTGCCCAGTCCACGGTCGTAGAGGTCCTCGTAGGTCTTGATGCCAGTCTTCGTCTGATAGCCCCACGAGCCGTCGTCGTAATTGCCGTCCATCAGCGAGTAGTCGTTGCTGCCTGCTGTAACGCCGTTCCATGCCTGTCCTGTCTTCTCGAAGTTGCCGACGTTCTTGTAACTCAGCTGCAGACCTTCCTTCTGCCACGTCAGTCCGCCGTAGTAAGAGCCTGAGCGTCCGTCGGTGCCATGAATAAAGCCGTCGGTGGTGGTTTGGTGATAGGCTCCGTCTACTACGAGATGGCCCTGGCCAGCCTTGATGATGCCCGTCGAGAAGGCTCCACCCACATTGCAGGTATTGTAGGAGCCATAGCTCACCGACAGCTCACCGCCCAACCTTGTGGCGGGCGCCTTCATGCCCAGTGCCACCGTGCCGCCGAAGGCGCCGTCGCCGTTGGTCGACGCTCCCACGCCGCGCTGCAGCTGCACCGACCCCAACAGACTGCCGTAGGAGTTCATGTTTGCCCAGAAGACGCACTGGTCCTCGGGCGAGTTGAGGGGCACGCCGTCGAGGGTGATGTTGATGCGCGAGTCGTTGGCCCCACGGATGCGCATATACACTGTTCCGGTACCGAGGCCGTTCTCGCTGTTCACCGTGACACCAGGTGTGCGGGCGAAGAGGAAGGGCAGCTCCTGTCCTGTCGTGCTGTGCTCGGCCAGCTCCTGCCGCTTGATGTTGGCCACGGCGAAGGGTGCGTTCTTCTGCATGCGCACGCCGCTGACCACCACTTCCTGCAGTTTCTCCATCTTTAATGAATCGGTTACTTGATCCTGCGCCGTAGCGCTGAGCGACATTGCTGCTGCCGCCAATAAGAGAGTTGTTTTCATTCCCTTTTCTTTCATCTTACATTAATACTATTATTCAAAAAGGGTGAAAGCGTGCAGCTGAATAGTATCCATCCCTACGTCGGTATTGTCCGCATCAGGTGAGAGGGTATCATCTCAGCCCACAACGTGTGGGCACCCCTTGAATATCGGGTGCAAAGGTACAAATAAGTACTGAAAGGACAAAAGAAAAACGCATTTTTCTTTTGTTTTTGTGCTGTTGAGCCAGCGGGACGGTCTTCAGGGAAGCACCTCATGCAAAGGGATGGTGACGAAGGGGCGCTCCTGTATGTGGGGATGGGGAATGGTGAGCGTTGGTGTGTGGATGGTGATGTCGTCGTAGAGCAGGATGTCGATGTCGATGGGCCTGTCGTGGTAGACGTCGGGCAGCCCTGCTGTTCGCTGTGTGGCGTGCTGCCGGCTCTTGCCCATCTGTCGCTCTATGCGCTGTGTGGCGCGCAGCAGCTGGTGCGGCGTGAGGTGGGTCTCGATGCGGATGACGGCGTTGACGAAAGTGTGCTCAGAGGCAAAGCCCATGGGCTCAGAATAAAAGAGAGCCGACTGGCGCGCCACGGTGCCAATCTGCTCTGCTATCAGTGCTATTGCACGGCTGATGTTCCCTTCCCTGTCACCCAGGTTAGACCCCAGCCCTAAATATGCCAGATGAGAACCTTTAAGCATGAGTCTTCTGAGACTTATGGGACCTATAGGACCTATAAGACCTATAGGAACTATAGGAACTATAGAAACTATAGAAACTATAGGAACTATAGGCCCCATAAGGCCCCATAGCACCTATCAGTCGTCAAGGATAAGCATGGCATCGCCGTAGCAGCCAAACATAAAGCCGTTCTCCACGGCCAACTCGTAGGCCTTCATGCAGAGGTCGTAGCCTGCGAAGGCGGCGGTGCTCATCAGCATTGTGGACTCTGAGTGATAGAAGTTGACGACCATGGCGTCGGCCAGTCCGAACTCGTAGGGCGGGAAGATGAACTTGTTCGTCCATCCGTCGTATTCCTTCAGCATGCCGTCGGTGCCCACGGCGCTCTCTGTGGCACGCGCCGTGCTGGCTCCCACCACACACACCTTGTTGCCGTCGCGCTTGGCACGGTTGACGATGTCGCAGGCCTCGCTGGTGATGATCATCTGCTCGCTGTTCATCTTGTGCTTCGTCAGATCCTCCACCTCAATGGTGTCGAAGGCTCCCAGCGAGCAGTGCAGGGTGATGAAGGCGTTGTTCAGCCCGCGTATCTCCATCATCTTCATCAGCTCACGGCTGAAGTGCAGTCCTGTCGACGGTGCCGTGACGGCTCCCTCGTTGCGTGCGAAGATGGTCTGGAAGTTCTCCATGTCGTCAGCATCGGCGGGCCGGCGATCTACGATGTATCGCGGCAGCGGTGCTGAGCCCAGGGAGAAGAGCTCGCGCTTGAACTCGTCGTGCGGGCAGTCGTAGAGGAAGCGCAGTGTGCGACCGCGCGACGTGGTGTTGTCGATGACCTCGGCCACCATGGGGCCGTCGCCGTCGAAGAACAGCTTGTTGCCGATGCGAATCTTACGCGCAGGCTCCACCAGAACGTCCCACAGCCGCAGTTCTTCGTTCAACTCACGCAGCAGGAACACCTCTATCTGAGCGTCGGTCTTCTCTTTCGTGCCGTAGAGTCGGGCAGGGAACACCTTCGTGTCGTTGAAGACGAAGGTGTCGCCCTCGTTGAAATAGCTGACGATGTCGCGGAACACGATAGGCTCGTCCTTGCCGTCCTGCCCTTTCTTCTGCAGGTCGATGGTCTGGCTCTTGCGGTGCACCACCATGAGGCGGCAGCGGTCGCGCTGGAACACGCGTTCCACGGTGCCGTCTTCGTTCTCGAAGGCGCGGTGCGGCGGGTAGAGGGCAATCTGCTCGTCTGGCAGCCGGAATCTGAATTGCGATAGTTTCATAGAGTATATCATTTAAGTTTTTTGGGACTAATGGGACTAATGGGGCTTATGAGACTTATGAGACTTATGGGGCCTATAAGACCTATGAGACCTATGGGACCTATAAGACCCATAAGACCTATAAGACCCATACGACCCATAACACCTACGAGTCTTCTTTCATCACTTCCTCCAGCCACTGCGGAAAGTCTTCGAGCGTGAGGCACTGGTCTATCCTGATATCGCCCACGCGGGTGCGGCAGAGGGCGGTGAGGAATGCACCTGAGCCGAGGGCGCGGCCGATGTCGCGGGCCAGGGCGCGGATATAGGTGCCCTTGCCGCATACCACACGGATGCTCATCTGCATGGTCTGCGGGTTGAAGTCGGTCAGCTCTATCTCGTCTATGCGGATGGTCTTCGCCGCCAGATCCACGTCGTCGCCGCGTCGCGCCAGCTTGTAGGCGCGGTCGCCGCCGATGTTGCAGGCGCTGTAGAGGGGCGGCACCTGCGGGATTGTGCCGACGAAACGGGCAAGGGCCTGAGTAATCAGCTCGCGGGTGATGTGGCGCGTGGGATAGGTCATGTTCACCGTGTGCTCGCGGTCATAGCTGGCCGTCGTGGCGCCCAGCTGCAGGGTAGCCGTATATTCCTTCGTGTCCTGCTGCAGCTGCTCGATGCGTTTCGTGGCCTTGCCGGTGCAGAGGATGAGCACGCCCGTAGCCAGGGGGTCGAGGGTGCCGGCATGACCCGTCTTCAGACGCTTCACGTGCAACGCCTTCGACAGCCGCGTACGCACATACGCCAGCGCACCAAACGACGACATGCCGTAAGGCTTGTTGATGCCGATAATCTCTCCTTCGTGAAAGTCCACAATATTAATATATATAAGTCTTTAATCGACCATGACGAGCGACTGGCCTGTGAGCAACATCACGATGATGATGCCGCCCACGATGATGCGGTAGACACCGAAAGCCTTGAAGCCGTATTTCGTCAGGAACGACACAAACCACTTCATGGCCAGCAGCGCCACGATGAAGGCCACGACGCATCCCAGTATCAGCATGGTGATGTTGTGTGAGGTGGCCCAAGCGGTATCTTCCTTCACCAGGTCGAGCAGGTCGAGCAGCGTAGCGCCGGCCATCGTCGGCACAGCCAGGAAGAACGAGAACTCGGCGGCGCGCTTGCGGGTGAGGCCCTGCGTCATGCCGCCCACGATGGTGGCCATCGAGCGCGACACGCCCGGGATGACCGAGATGCACTGGTAGAGGCCGATGCGGAAGGCACGCTTCACCGTCACCTGGTTCTCCTCGCTGCCTTTGTTGAACAGCTTGTCGCAGAACAGCATGAACACGCCGCCCACTACCAGCATGATGGCCACCACCTCGACGCTGTCGAGCAGCCAGTCGAGCAGGCCCGACTTCTTTGCTGCCAGACCGATGATGACGGCAGGCAGCACGCCCACAAAGAGCAGCCAGTAGAAACGGTAGCGGTGCTTCAGCTTGCCGAAGGCGGTGCTGCCCTCGCGCGCCGGTGTGTTGTCGAGACGGAAGAAGCGCTTCCAGTAGAGGCACACCACCGAGAGGATGGCGCCAAACTGAATGATGAACGTGAAAGCATGGACGAAGGCTTTGTCGCTCTCGCTCAGCGAGGCGGCGTCCAAGCCCAGCAAGTTCTGCGTGATAATCATGTGGCCGGTGGACGACACGGGCAGGAACTCTGTCAGGCCCTCCACCACGGCGATGATGATAGTTTGCAGCCAATCCATCGCTTATCTCTTTTCAAGGTTGGTCTTTTCACGGCGCTGCCAGGGGAACCCTTTGGCGGGGTTGTGCACCACGGCATAGATCATAAAGACAAAGCCGAGGAAGCACACCACAGGTGCCACCTTGATGCGGCGTGCGCTGAAGATGTCTGGATTGTAGGCGTCGGGCGTCGTTGAGTCGCCGCTCATCAGCAGGAAGCCGATGACCACCACCAGCATCCCAACGCCGAGGAGGATGAAGTTCATCCTGCCGAAAGCAAAATCATTCTTGTTCATTTCTCAATATATATTTTTATTCTTTAATTCCACTTTAACTTCCTTTTTTACTCCCACTTTAACTCCCACTAATTCTTGTACAGCTCTCCCGCCGTCATGCGCAGGAATTTGTTCACCGACAGCAGGGTGCAGAACAGCATGATGGCGAAGCCGAAGACGAAGACAGCGGCGATGGTGATAGCCACGTCGGTCCATGACATCAGCTGCGCGAGGCTGTTCTGATAGTGGTAGAGCGAATAGCCGATAATCACCAGCACGATGCTCGCCAAAAGCGACGAGACGAAGCCGATGACGATGCTGCGCACCAGGAAAGGCCGGCGGATGAACGACCAGCTGGCGCCCACCAGCTTCATCGTGTGGATGGTGAAGCGCCGGGCATACACACCCAGCTGCACCGAGTTGCTGATCAGCGTATAGCAGATAAAGATGAGCAGGGCAGAGAGCACCAGCAGCACCATGCCTACATAATTAATATTATGGTCTACAGCATCTATCTCGTCCTGCGCGTAGTACACATCGGTGACCAGCGAGTCGGCTTTCAGTGTCTGCGCCAGCCGCTTCAGCGAGTCGGTGTTGGCATAGTTGGCGGCCAGCTGTATGGCAATCTCAGCCTGGAAGGGATTGACTTTGGCAAACTCCACAGGGTCGGCGCCCAGCTCTACCGTCATAATGGCCAAGGCCTCCTCAGCACTGATGAAGCGCACCTGGCGCGCGTAGGGCTGCTGCTGCAGACGGGCGGACAGCTGCTGCCCGTCGCTCGTGCTCACCGTGTCGCCCAGCACCACATTCACCGACATATTCTCCCTGACATACGTAGAGAGGTTGCGTGCAGTCAGCACGAAGGCCACCACAAGACCCAGCAATATCAGCACCATCGTGGTGCTGATGCACAAAGATACGGCCTGCAAACCATGATGGCGGCTGGCCTGACGTTTTCTTCTCTTCATTTCGAAATGGGCATAATCTGCCAATTACGCTGCAAAGATACTTATTTCTTCTCATTCTGCCGACAATTCTTTTAAAATAATGTTCGCGCGTTACATTTATTTAACAATAAGCCGCTCATAGGACCCATAGGCCCCATAAGTCCCATAAGTCCCATAGGCCCCATAAGACCCATAGGCCCCATAAGTCCCATAGGCCCCATAAGACCCATAAGACCCATAAGTCCCATAAGACCCATAAGACCCATAAGTCCCATAAGACCCATAAGGCTCATAAGTCCCATACCCCCTCCACAACAACCAACAACAGCGGGGAAAAAAACACATTTTCACAAAAGTCTCAAAACCTTAAAAAAAATGTTACATCACGAAAAGTGCCGATTCCGTCATACATATCATTTGTGCCTTTTTGTTTAACTTTTGTATAAAAACTAAATTTTAAAGCAAAAAAATTTGGTCGAAAACTTAAAGTTATATAATTTTGCAGCCAGATTCAATTCAAAAACAGCTACAAACCGCATGCCAAGACGCTTGTACCTCTGGACAGCTGCACTTGCTGTCCTATTAACTTTGACCGCACTTCCAACGAAGGCGCAACAGGTAGCACTCAAGAGCAACCTGGTTTACGATGCTATGGCTACACCTAATATAGGTTTAGAGATAGGTGTAGGCAAGAAACACTCTTTTCAGGCGTTCTACGGCCTCCATCCCTGGACTTTCGGGCATGGCGACGACCGCAAATATGCGAAGCACTGGATTGTCAATCCGGAGTGGCGCCACTGGTTCTGCCATCGCTTCAACGGCTCATTCGTGGGCGTCCACGCCTTTGGCGGACAGTATGACGCTGCCAACGTGAAGATGCCTCTGGGCTGGTGGAAAGACTTGCGCGACCACCGCTTCGAGGGATGGTTCGTAGGAGCAGGCGTGAGCTACGGCTACCAGTGGATCCTGTCGCGCCACTGGAACTTCGAGGCGGCCATAGGCCTCGGCGCCGCCTATATAGAATATGATAAGTTCAAGTGCGGCACCTGCGGCAAGAAGGTTGAAGACGGCCACAAGCTCTATTTCGGCCCCACCAAAGCCGCCCTGTCCTTCCTCTACCTCTTCTAAGACCCATAAGTCCCATAAGACCCATAAGACCCATAAGTCCCATAAGACCCATAAGACCCATAAGTCCCATAAGACCCATAAGTCCCATAAGACCCATAAGCCCTATAAGCCCTAAAACCAAAGAAAAATGAAAAGACCACTCATCATATCACTCCTTTGCACCCTTCTGCTCCCCCTCTATGCCCAGCAGGCCATACACCTGACGGGCGAGAAGAGCGGACAGGACACACAGGCAGAGGTAGCCAACGTCAACGTGGTGAAGACAGCAGGGCGCACCGTCGTCACCATGGACTTCATCTTCGACCAGATGGACGTGCCATCCAACCGCTACCGCGCCTTCACACCCATCATCCGCTCGGCCAACAACGAGCAGGAGCAGCGCCTGAAGACAGTCATCGTCAGCGGACGCCGGCAGAACATCGTCTTCGAGCGCGACGGCATCGACGCACTCTATGCCCCCACGGCAGGCACCGAGCCCGTCATCATAGCCAGGCAGAAAGGACAGCCGCAGCAGTACGCCTACACCGACGCCGTCGACGACCAGCCCTGGTTCAGCGGAGCAAGCCTCTTTATAGAGAGCGACCTCTGCGGATGCGGCGACAAGATGAAGAACGACGAGACATTCATCACACACATGCTGCCCCCCGACCCCTGGGACCTCGTAGAGCTCATCAACAAAGAGCCGGACACCTATAAGCCCGCACGCGAGCTGCACGGCACGGCCTACATCACCTTCGTCGTGGACCGCTGGGAGATGAAGCCCGACTATATGGACAACCGCCGAGAGCTGCGCAAGATAACCGACACACTCGATATCATGGTGGCCGACAAGAACATCACCGTGAACACCATCAAGATTCACGGCTTCGCATCGCCCGAGTCACCCTACAACCACAACCACATGCTGGCCACCAACCGCGCGAAGAGCCTCACCGACTGGCTGCGGCAGAACTACCAGCTGCCCGCCAGCGCCTTCGCACCCGCCGAAGCCACGCCCGAGAACTGGATGGGACTGAGCGAGGCCATCAAGGAGCTGGCTGCCACACCCGCCATCATCGCACCGGCAGCACTCACCCACAAGGAAGACATTGCAGCCATCGTCAACGACCTGCTCAGCAAGGACAGCCTCACCATAGCACGCACAGCCGATGCCACAGAGGCCAGCATCAAGCGGCGCTACCCACAAGACTACCAGTACCTGCTAAAGAACGTCTATCCCGGACTGCGACGCTCCGACTACGAGATCACCTTCAACATACGCCAGTTCAACACCATAGAAGAGTGTCTCGACATCTACCGCACCAAGCCACACCAACTCTCCAAGCACGAGCTGTGGCGGGTGGCCCAGACCATGCAGCCCTTCAGCGACGACTATAACCGCGCCATGCAGACAGCCCTCAACTTCTACCCCGACGACGAGGTTGTCAACCTCAACCTGGCCAACGTCGCCCTCGCACAGCACGACATTCTCAAGGCGCAGACCCTCTTAGAGCACGCCGGCACCTCGGCCGAGGCCGACAACGCCCGCGCCGTCATAGCCATCGTGCAGCAGCGCTATGCCGAGGCAGAGCAGCTGCTCAACGCCGCACAGCAGAAAGGTCTCAACGTAGCACGCAACCGCGAAGCCCTCGCTACGCTCACGCAGCTGGCTCCGCAACAACCATAAACCCATTAACTAAACAGAGACAAGCAAGAACAAGAAAGAAAATATATTGATCACTTTATTAACTCTATTTTTAACATTTAAACTTTATCAATTATGAAAAAATTTAGTTTATTCGCACTAGCAGCAGCAGGAATGTTGTTCGGTGCATGTGCCGACAAGGATGAGGTGGCGGAAAAAGCAAACGCCATTTATGACCTCATTCCTGGTCAGAACTCATGGCTGGCTGTAGGTATCGCTCTGCCCGACGATGGAGCAACCACACGTGCCAACGAAGATTTGGTGGATGGTTTACCAGCTGAGTTTAAAGTAAATTCGGCCATGCTCGTGCTCTTCAAGGGTGGCACAGAGGCCACGGCAACCTATTTTGGCCGGTATGATTTAACGCCTGCTGAAGGTGACTTCAGCGTTGAGGGAGATGACAACGTTCCTGGTGGCAACAAGGAAGGAGGCGAGGCTGAAGGCTACGGTGAGATTACCACGACTTCAAAGCGGTATGTCACTCAGATTAACAACCCCACCCTCGGTGCAGAGGACAAGCTTTGGGCATACGTCATCCTGAACTGGGACGGAAACAGCACAAGTATAAACTATAATGGTACTTTTGCTGAATTCAGCAAGCAAAAGCTGACGGCCATTGGTATCGGCACCGAACCTGCCGGCCAAGGCCAGATTAATGCAGCAAGCGGTCTGGTGATGACCAGTGTGCCCATTGCAAGTGCAGCAGGTGGCGCTACGAAACCCGCTGATGGAACGATAGTCACCACGCTGTCTGAAGTGCAGTCAAACGCTATCTTCGAGACAAAGGAAGAAGCTGAGAAGACCACGAATCCTCTAACCTGTATCTACGTGGAGCGTGCTGCTGTAAAGGTTGAGCTGATCAACTCTGTTCAAAAATTAGATGATAATACTACGCCCTTTGCAGTGACGGCTTGGGCATTAGGCAATGTCAACAACAATGCTTCTGGATACTATAACACTCGTCAGTTCAACACCGACTGGATGGGCTATATAAACAAGCAGGCACCTGACAACACCAAATACCGCATGATAGGACGCACCGGTTTCTGGAATACCGGCACTCATACCCCCACTGGCTACCGCACCTACTTTGGTGAAGACGTGAACTTCGACGGTCACACAGGTCTTATCAAGAGCACACTGGCAGAGGCAGATTACACTACCTTCAATACTGGCACAGGTGCAACAAACATTCTCTATACCTATGAGAACACCATCGATGAGAACAGCATGATTTACGAGAACACGACTTATGTAGGCGTGAAAGCCACTGTTGGCAACGGTGATGACTTCTGGGTAGAAGAGGGACAGCCCAACACGAAGCTTGACAATCTTACGCAGATTGCAGGACGTGTGAAGTCTAATGCCAGCAGCACCTTCGATGCTGCTGTGGGTACCATCAACGCTGCCATCACAGCCGACCTGTCAGCCGAGGCCACCACACTTGGTAGCAGCACCATTCTTGCTGCAGCAAACAAAGTGGCTGGTGATATCGACGAGGTATCCTACACTCTGGGTGCAACTGTCACTTTGGGTGATGTTACCGCCACAACTGGTGAGCAGGCATATACCTATCAGATTACAATCAGCGACATCCAAGCCAAGAAGGGGGGAGCAGTAGTCACTCTCGCAGCTGATAAACAAACTGCCATGGAGAACGCTGTCAAGGCTCTTACAGACGTTTCTGCTATCATAACTCCTACCAACCGCACCAACACCGCTAAGTTCTATAAGCATAAAGATGGCATCAGCTACTACACCATGCGCATAGCTCACTTCGGCGGTGGTGACATCAACTCAGGCGACAAGGACTTCGCCAACGGCGAGACCCCGTGGAGTGCTCCCAGCCCTGCCTACAACAATTATGAGAAGATTTATCCTATGAATGGCAAGAGCATACATACCACTCCTATTGAATATGGAGATAGCCGCGCCAATGCTTGGCTTGGCCGCTGGAGCATCGTGCGCAACAACTGGTACGTGCTCGACATCAAGGGCGTAAATGGTCTTGGCAGCCCCGTGCCTGAGGACTACAGTGGTTCCGGCATTGGCAGCACACCCGATGACAACCCTGGACGTGAGTACTACATCGCTGCAGAAATCCACATCATGCCGTGGGCTAAGCGCTATCAGAAGGTTAACTTCTAAGCTTAAAGAAAACGAAGACAATTAAAATCTAATCGACAATGAACGTTCGACTCATCATACAAAAGGGCATTGTGGCCGTGTTGGCTGCACTGGCAATGGTTAGTTGCGACATGATGACGGAAGACCGCGACGACTGTCCTACGGGTCTCTATGTCAACTTCGTCTACGACTACAACATACAGCGGGCAGACATGTTCAAAGACCATGTTGGCGGCCTCACGCTCTATGTGTATGATGAGTCGGAACGGCTTGTCGCCTCTAAGACCGTGGCCGGGAGCCTGCTCTCCAAGTACGGAAGCTATATCCACTTCACCGAAGAGGAGCTGGCCCCCGACCATACCTACCGTCTGATGGCCGTGGCACTGCAGAAAGACTGGCAGCAGGCTCTGGCCACACCCGGACCCAAATACCGCCAGAAAGGCAACGCCATAGGCGACCAGTGGCAGCAGTTCTTCGTCACCCTCGACCACCAAGCCGCCGACAAAGCGCGGAGCAACGTCGCCGCACAGGCTGCTCCAATGGCTCCCTATGCTGCTATATCGCAGCCCCTCGACACACTGTGGCACACACTCACCACCGTCACCACACCCGCCGACTCCATGCCCCTCACCATGCTGCCACCCATGCTCACACCCGCTAAATGCACGTACAGCTGGCAGCGCGACGGCTCAGTGAACACCAACGGACAGGAGACAGTGCGACTGGTGAAGGACGAGCCGACCTACGCCACACTCAGCCTCATACGCGACACCAAGCAGCTGAACATCACCCTGCGCGCACTCAACGACGACCCCGCCGACAATCAGGTGAACGACCGCGACTACACCGTGGAGATCATCGACAACAACGCACAGGTGGACTGCCGCAACAACCTCACCAGCCCCGAAGACACACTCGTCTACACCCCCTACCGACAGTGGACCACCACCTTCACGGGCAGCGGCGATGTGCAAAGCGAGAGCGCAGCACACTATGACCTGATGTTCAACCGCCTCCTCTACAAGAACGCCTCTGTCAACGACGACAAGTATGCCATCCTCAGCGAGGCAGACATCGCCAAGGCACGCAACGCCGTGCTCCTCATCAGAAAGAAAGACACCGGCGACATCATCTTCGGCATCAACCTGCCCTACATCCTCTCAAGTGGGCGCAACTATCAGGAGCGCTACTACCACTACCAGGAATACCTGGACCGCGAATACGACTACCGCCTGCAGTTCATCATCAAAGGCGGAAAAGTAGAAGAGCTGCAGCTCTACATCGGCGCAGAGGTACACATCATTCCGTGGGCCAAACGCCAGCAGCACGAGGTGCTGAACTAAACCCGAATATTCAACCCAACAAACATATATCATGTCACGTCTGTCACAAATAGTCAGCACCATCCGCAAGACCGCAGCCCTCCTGCTGCTGCCCTTGCTGGCATCGTCATGCCATTGGATGAACGAAGACTATGACTGTGAAGAGACTGCCGACAACAGTGCAGCGCAATACATCAATATCACTATCTCGGTAAGCACCGGCAACTTCACGCGCTCCAACCCCACTGGCGGAGAGTATGGCGACGGGCCGGAGAAAGGCATCGAGGATCGAGAAAACAAAGTGAACGACATTACTCTCATCTTCTATCAGGATGAGGCAGGCATCAATACCAACAACGGTAATGCCAAGGTGGTATGCGTGAAGAAATACACCGTATATCCTTACGAAGAGCCCTACTATCCCATTGGCCATGACCATCCGGAATACGAGCCTTACAACGTGCAGACAAACGAGGTACTCTACACCACTGGCGAGCAGAAGCTGGAAGAGACAACACTCGTGGCAGGAGAGACTTATAAGTTGCTCGTCGTGGCCAACGCTCCCGACGACCTGGGCATTGCAGCCAATCAAGTCATCGTCTCCTCCGACGTGCGTGACAAAGTGTTAGCTTCCGTCTACGAGGGTTCAGGTGTGGGCATCAATGCCCGGAACTTCGTCATGGCCTCTGCGGCAGAAGCCACCATCAACCTGAGAAACCCCAGAGTCTACACTTCACCCACCGAAGCCGAGAAGAACCGTTTCGTCTACTATCTTGACTGCATCCACATCGAACGTCTCGCGGCACGTATCGACTTCTGGGCCAAGGAATCAAATGGTTACAAGAGCAGTACGGATAACGCAGCATACACCACTCCGGGCTATGAGTACACCATCAGTAGGCCAGACGGCACCGCCACTAACGACCGCTTCGTGCTGACAAGCATCACACCTTTCAACCTCAACAACGGTAACGAATACTTGTTCAAGCGCACTAACGATAATGCAAGCCCCTATTTAGCTAACGAGACCTTCGCAAACTGGGTGACAGACCCCTACACTTCGGTAAAGAACCAAAATGTGCATCCTGACTACTTTGCCAGCACGCTTACCAGTGTGATTGGTAATCTCAATAACACCTACAATGTCACCATGGCCAGCCAGCAGAGCAATAAGTTCGACGTTACCAACGATGGCTTCACAGCCGACAATATCATCGTGGGCTATGCCAAGGAGAACACCCTGCGTCCACAGGGAGATTCACCACTCTTCTACTATGCCACAGGTCTGGCTTTCGAGGGCTACTACTATAGGGGTGGCACCGGCACGGGTGAACGCTGTGTGTTCTATCACTTCATCCGACATCAGGGCGAGAGCAATTATGCCTATCCGACCTACACCAACGACAACATCAGTTTGGAAGCTTCAAAGGCAGTGAAATGCCCCTCACTACCAGCCATGAACTTCGGCATTGTGCGCAATAATGTCTACCGCATATTCGTCGACAAAGTCAGTGCCAAGGGAGGATTCATCGAGCTGTCCATCAGGGAAATGCGCTGGAGGCATATTGACAATCCAGTTATTTATTTGTAAATAATGAGAATCGTGAAACGTTTATTCTTCTATATGACGCTATTGGCAGTCGTCCTCATGGCTGCCTGTACCGATGACAAGGCTACCGACAACGAGCTGCCAATGCCTGAAGGTATGGGGCGCATCAGCATCAGTGTTTGCACCCCCGAGCAGGCAGGAGGACAGCATACACGTGCCGTTGGCAATCCCGTCTGGGAAGATCCAGACCACGACTGGGAAAAACTGCAGTCGGTTCGTATACTTATATGTAATGCGTCGACGAATGAGGTGGTGCAAATCATAGAGAAGAAACGGTCAGAACTGGTAGTGGAGTCAACACCAAATGTGCCCGACAGCATCTTGACAGAGTTTATGCCCATCGTTTCAGAACCATTGACCGCTGGCATCCCCTACAAGATTTACGCCACTGCAAACTTTCATTCTGACGTGAATACTGGTGACGCCTATAACGACGGCTTTGCTGTGGGAAGTACGGTAGATGCAAATGCTACATTCAAGTTCACCAACGGCTACAGCGAGAAGAACATCCCCATGACGGGAAGACTTAATGATGCTGTTGGTAAGCAGATAACTGTCACACCTGTCAACAATGTAGTTACTAATGCTGGCATCATCACCCTTTGGCGCGTGATGGGAAAAATGCAGTTCGAGTTCACCAACGAGACAACCGAGCAGGTGCAGATTCTTGGCATCGAGGTGGACCCCATCAACCAGGCTTCCACCACCGGTCCCGGCATCTACCTCTTCAGCAAGGATAACTTGGCGTCGGAGGCCAACCTCGTTCCCTTGTTCCCAGCAAACACCACGAAAACCGTCTCGGCGACATGGGCGCTGGATGATGTCCCCACGCAGGGTGGCGCAGCAACGGTGTCGTTGGGTGGCGTGTTTACGTCTACGGCATTGTCGTGGGGCAGCAAGGTGACTGTACCAACGGAAAATCCCACAGTTACAACTTACGACAAGGCATATACGTTACGGAAGTTTTCCGTGGACAACACCTCATCGCAAGACGGAGAAGCTGTTATCTCCTTCAAAGTCACACCAGCAACAGGGATGAGTTTCACACCGAAGAACATCTCGTTCAAAGTTTGCAGGGGGGCTACTGACGGAGGCAAGTTCGACGTGGTGGCTGGCGGCACTACACTGGCAACTGGTGTTACACCGCCGCGATATAATGGCACCGGTGGAAGTAGCGGCACCCATGAACCTCCGTTCTACCAAGAATACAGCTACGCTATCAGCAGTTCTGCCACCACTGGTGAATACGTGGTAAACATTTATCTGTATAACCTGAACAATAAGGATTATGCCTTCCGCGACATCGTGCTTTCCGGCGAAGTCACCAACAACACCGGCACAGCACTGCAAGAGCATATCACCCTGCCAGCGGGTGCCACTACCGACATCGGCCCGGTAGCATACAACCCCGTAACGGCCTTGACACTCGCAGCAAAGAATGATGGCAATACTGACGAAGGCACACTCTTCTTCTACGTCAACGAGACCGACGCCTCGTTCACCACGACGAACAACCAGCTGTCTATTCGCCTGAAGATTCAGCGGGGCAGCCACACCGAGGAACTGCGTTACGGCATGACCACGCCCTATATCGACGGAACGACGGGCGGCAACGGCTTCAACGTCATCCGCCGCAACGACTGGATACACATTCCCATACACTTGACCGACTGGCAGTTCCGCGTGGAGCCGCTGGCCTTCGTGCCCATAGCGGGCTACCCCGCCGCGACGCTCAGCAGCGACGCCCTGACCACCACCTTCAGCACCGGCGGCCCTATCATCCTGCAGCCCTTCGCACAGAAGAACAACGACGGCACGTGGCGCGACTTCACCGACACAGAGGTGACCTTCGTGTCGCTCACCTGGAAGAACAGCGACGGCACCAACGTCTCTGGCACTGGCAAGATATTCGAGACTGCACCCACCTACGATGCCGCCAGCGGCCGCATCCTCGGCGTGCTGAACAACAGCCTCGCCGCCGGCACCTATAAGACCTCCGTCACCGTCAACGTAAAACTGGGGTCTTCTGGCAGTCAGTACGACTATGCCTTCACGTTCAACGTGGTGTTGCAGAAGTAATGGCGCCCCAAACTCCCCTCTGAGGGGATGAATAGCACCGAAAACTCCCCTCCCCTTCAAGGGGAGGGGTTGGGGTGGGGTAAGAATACGTTCTTTGACATATTGAAGCACAATCCTGTGTAACCTGATTTAGTGGTACAAGGCCACCAATTTGGGTGGTACAAACGCTAAATATTCATAAAAGTGGTCAATGACTACCCCAAAAAGGTGGTCACTCTTGGTTGTTTAATAAATTAATGTTATCTTTGTGGCCAGAAATCAATATAATTTAAGAAAGATGGAAACAAAGACAGAGCAATTAGAGAGAGCCTTGGAGCGTTGGCAGCAGTTACAGCCACTGAACCAGTATGATCAAGAAAAGTTCAGTAGGCGATTCTCTGTTGACTTCAACTATAACTCAAACCACATCGAGGGTAACACTCTGACCTACGGCCAGACGGAACTCTTGTTGCTCTTTGGAAGAGTAGTGCAGGAAGCTGAGATGAAGGATCTGGAGGAGATGAAGGCCAGTGACGTGGGTCTGAAGATGATGACTGAGGAGGCAACCCAGTCTGTACATCCGCTGACTGAAACTTTCATCCGACAGTTGCATAAGACACTGCTGCGTGAAGACTATGAGGTGTATCGCAACCTCCCTGGAGGAGTGACTACGTCTTATACCATTCATGCCGGACAGTACAAGACACGTCCCAATTCTGTCATCACACGATACGGCGACCGCTTTGACTACGCCTCGCCAGAGGAAACTCCTGCATTGATGAGTGACTTGGTATGGTGGTATCGGGAGGAAGAAGCTAAGAAAGAACTTACTCCTATTGAGCTGGCCATCCTGTTTCACTACCGCTACATCCGCATCCACCCCTTCGAGGATGGCAATGGACGCATAGCTCGCCTGCTGGTGAACTACATCCTGTCACGCCACGGTTATCCCATGGTGGTGGTACGGTCACGAAAGAAGAAAGCCTATCTGGAGGCCCTCCATCAGGCGGATCTCAAAGTGGGTAGCGTCCCCTCCGACGGCAGCCATGCCTCGCTGCAGAGCATTAGACCCTTCAGGACGTATTTCACGCAGCTGGTCGCCAACGAAATACAGGCCGACATCGACTTCATCAACGATCATGACCCTGACGGGTGGTGGTTCGACGGGGAGCGTATCAAGTTCCAAAGTCCTACCATTGGCCAGATACTGAGAGCCATGCGCTCTAACCCTGATGTGCAAGTAACCGAAATAGCTGATAAGATTGGGGTTAGTCGCGTAGCTGTCCAAAAGTCCATTAAACTGATGGCAGACAAAGGCTACATCATGCGCGACGTGGGCAAATATGCACGTTGGCACGTCTGCATCACCTGTGCCAAATGGTGACGACAGACCCTCCTCAGGATTGTGCTGCATACTATACAGACAAAGCGAATGTCCTCGGCGGCCAGCTGCCGGGGACTACATATATATATAATAATGTGTAACGACATCAAGACAAGATATAACAATGAACCAATCCGTAGAATTGAAGAACTCAATGACACTGATGAAGTCAAGACATAACAACATCCATAGACACCTGACGGGCACCGCCCGCCGGGCTTCGTTCCTTTCCAACCTGCTCCGCACAGCCCTGCTGCTCGGGGCCTTCCTGCTTTCAGCTGCCAACGCCCAGGCGCAGACACCAGAGCAGTGGGCTGCCATGCCCGACGCTTTCGAGACGATGGATCCTGCCTCGATTATAGGTGATGGTAACTACTACTACATTCAGTTCTACCAGAAAGCACATGATAAATGTAGCTATCTGACCGATTGCGGGGTGAATTCACGTGCCAAAACAAGGGATTTCCTGCCATACGCGAATAACCGATTGTGGACACTTGTGGCAGCTGGAGATGGCAATTCCAACCATTTTAAGTTGAGAAGCAAAACAGGACGATATGTAAAGTATGGAAGTTTTTCAGGTGGAAACAGGTTTGGATGCGTTGAAGGCTTTGAGAACGCAACAATCTTGACTTTTCATGTACTTGATGACGGTTATGATATTTCTCAGGCAGATGATGAAGGCTATCCCATGTATCGTCCGACTTATAATGAATGGACTGATTTAGCAAAAGCTAAGAAGTATTCCAATAGTCAGTCTTATAATTTAGATCTCTTCCGTCTGCGCTTTGCCAAGCTGAAAAGCAATGCCGCTTTTATTATTTATTATAGAGGAGAAGGTACAGACAATGACAATTCTGCTAGTGCTACTACCCGTCACTACCTTACCTATTCAGGTACGGGCAATCAGGTTTCCGGTTCTGGAACTCTTCAGACATCTGACGTGTCATCGCGCCAGTCAATTATACCGAAAGACAAACCACTGCCTTCATTGCCGACATTAGCAGCCTATCATAAGGACGGACTGTGGACGCTGGAAGAGTCGGGCGATGACGGAGGCTTCTATATCAAGAAGTACGGAACGAACGACTATCTGATTAATTCAAGTGGCAATTATAGCATCTTAGGCGCAAAAGATGTTATAAACGCGAAATACAATGTTGAGAATACTGATGTAAACAGATATACGCCTATTCAGAAGGTTAATTACGAGCAATCCACTTTGACCCGAGACATGTTCCATACGTGGGATGGCTATGGCAGCGGCGCTACTGTGACCAACAACTCCCCCGCTGTGGATTTCAACGTAGGCAACGGAGCACAGATAGGCCAAAACGCAATGGTAGCAGGCACTAGCAATGTGGACCGCCTCATCTATGCCGACCTGAGTGAATATTCGAAGATGATTATCAACGGCACACAAGAAATGAAGCTACGTGTGCTGTTGAGCAGGCAGGAGGGTCCAGCCAATACTCCTAATGAGGGTCCGATCGTGGAGAAGAACGTCACTATTGGCAACGATGGAACGATAGAGGTTAGTCTGAAGAATCTAGAACTTAATTCTAACCATACCTTGCCAACACGAACAGGTACAGCTGCCGTGAAAATGACCTACGTTAATGGTAGCAGCGACGCTGTAGATATTTCGAATGGAGAGGTCGCAGCGGGATATCCTGCTTATTGTGGATTCAACAAGATTTCTAATGGTAATACTGTTAATCTCGCAAATACAAGTTATGGCGTGAATAACATCGCTTACCTTCAGGTGGATGCTACCGCCATCAATGGAACAATTTCTAAGGTTACGCTGACAGGTGATTTCCAGCAGATTTCAGCACGAGGTTTGGAATATGGTGTAGGTTATAACAACTCACCTTGGTCATCAGCAATGACATGGAACTCAGCCGACCGTTCTATCACCATCTTGGATGAAACGCAGACAGTGTCAAGATCTTCAGACGATACAGAACTCTCCTTTAATATTACTGAAGCGTTCAGAGACAGTAAACTTAAGACCATTCTTGTTTATAACTTGCAAGCTGGTGGAGGCTACATCAAGAATCCGAGGGTTGAAGTGGAATATACCCCCAGCAATAGCGATGTAAATATCAACTTCGCCCATTTGAACGCTATCAAGACTGCCTCTGACAGTCCTGACGGCACCATCACCTCTATCACACTGTTGAAGGAAACTACCGGTGCCCGCTATCTGCACTATTCAAAAGGTGATGGTTGGCAAGTTGAACAATGGACTCAAAAGCACACCTCACCCTATGAGTTATGGGATGCCGCCTTTTACCCCGTGGAAGTGCCTGACCCCAATCAAGACAAGTATTATAGGGTATTGGCAGGCTTTAATAATGGTTATGGCGTTGATGGTAAGATGCTTACCGAAACAGGCTGGCTGGCTGACTATTCTGATGTTGACGGCGAGCGGCAACTGCTGTTCCTGTCGCAGGAGGATGATTACCAGCATTTCTACTTAAAGACTCCTTTGTTGAAATATATTAGGTCAACAGGCGGCACAACTAATAATAAAGCCGACGGAGAGCGCCTGACCAATACCAGTCTATATGATAAATTCTATCTGAAGTGGTATTACGTTGACCCCAAGCAGGCGAACATCGTGATTGACAACAGATACAGAGAGGTGGAGCACAAGACATCGTATCTGAGAAATTATGTCACTGAAAGTGGCAAGAGCCAAGGTCTGATAGGCAATGCCGACTCTGACTGGAGGAAAAATACGAATGGTCCGCAGATGGTGAACGAGTTCATGATTACCCACTACGTCAGAAGAGGGAATACTCGCCAGATTGTTCTTCCTACCACGCTGAGAGTGAATAACGACCATGTATTCTACCAGCGCTGGTACATCGGTAACGACGAGGAGAACCTCGCCAAGCTGCAACAGCATGTTTCGCTGAATGTTGACGGTGGAAACGGCGTGGCGTATTACATTTACAAGAATGGCCTGGTAACGGGCCAAAAGTTGCGATGGGACGACTATCCGAATTACAGCGAAGCAGAGCAGTGCGTACAGTACCGGTTCTCCTACACCAATCCTCTCGGCGTGGAAGAGGAATTGCCTATCACTGCCGATGTGTCGCGTTACAGTGACCTTACATACAAGGGCAGCGATCCATATAACGGCAATCTTGAAGAGCCGTCGCTCACCATGCGCTACATCTATAATATGAACGATGCCAAGAGCATGGCCAAACGGCTGATGTACTTTACTGGCAGTAATGGCTGGAAGGAGGACAAGCCTATTCGTTTCCCAGTGAAGAGGCTCGATTATGAGCAGGATAAAAATGAGGCTTATCGGGGTGACTTCCTGAGTCTGAGGCATCTGTTCCGTGACTATTGGATATTCGATGACCCAGCTTTTATCAAAGAATTTGTTTTTGATGAAAAGAAAAAAGAATACGTAGGAGTTATAGACTATGACTACATTAAAAACAAAACCGATTATAATGCTGAAATCACGACGAACTATGGCGAAGTGACCCAAGAAACTATGAATAAGTTCCTCGACGACCATCTGGTTTCTGCTGTGATGGCGGAAAGCTCAGGTATAGGCAGAATCAAGATAGAACTCCAAAACAACTATGCAGGTCTTTCGCTTGGTGGTCATAAAGAAAGTGGTGTTGCCCAGGGTTATTACCTCTATGACGAGGTTTACAATAAAAAAGATTATGGCGGTAGCCGTTTCATGGTGTTCAACTATCCAAGTGACGGCGAGGTGGATATCCCATCAGGCCAGAATTCAGTCAGCTCTGAACTGACAGCGTATTTCGAGTACACGAAAGGCGGAGCAACTTATAAATACCAGATATGCCGGTATACCATCATTTTCGAAAAGCTCAGTGACCCTACGATTGACAATCAGACGAAACCTTGGAGAGATGTGAAGGGTACTAACCGTGACCCCAACAAGCTTAGAGACATTGCAGGCCCCCCCATTGCCAAAGTTACCTTTGACTATCCTGACAGAAGTGAATCGGCTTCCACGAAGAATTTCTATCATATTCCGCAAAAAAGTGACGGATCATGGTATGACACGAAACATAATAATGGGACCTTGCCCCGTTGGGTAAACGAAAAAGAAAACGAGAGTGATCCAGACAATTGGGTGTCATATGGTGACATCCCTAACTCCAGTCCCATTCCTCTGCCATTTGATAAAACGAATTACTCATTCGACGGAGAAAACTGTAGCTGGGGTTCGTATGCACTTGTCTCTAAGTCGTTTACAACTTATGGCTACCAAAAGGACGTCTTGCCATCAAACACGAAAACAGATCCATCTTTAGGCTATGGCATCGATCCAGATGCGGGCATGCAGGATGGCTTTATGTATATCGACGCTTCCGAAATGCCTGGTGACATCTGCTCTATCAGCTTCCAAGGAGACTTCTGTCAGAATGACAAGCTGATGTGTACGGGCTGGATATCGGGTGCCAACAAGAAGAATTGGGACGCAAGTGATAGAGATAAGCGTTGTCCTGGCGGCATTACGCTCACCATGAAAGGTGAGGATGAGAATGGTGAGACTAAGACAATCTACCGCTTCTGCCCGGGGCAATGCTATGAGCTTACAGCTACCGATGATAGCCATGTGGAATGGCAACAGTTCTACTTTGAGTTCTCCACTGATAAGAAATACAAGCGCTATTGGATGGAGGTGAACAACAACTGCGTCAGCTCTAACGGTGGTGACTTTATGCTCGACAACATTGAGGTATATGCTATTGTACCCAAGGTGGAAGCCGATATCAACACGCCGCTCTGCGTCAGCGTCGATGAAGATGGTAATACGGTAACCGAGATGCGCCTGCTGAAGCTAAGGATTGACCACAACAAGCTGAAGTCGTCCAGAAATGTGAATGGCAGTACAGCCGAAGAGGGATTTGTGTTCTTGAATAAGTATAAGTTCCTTGATACTTTCCGAACAGAATTGTTGAATACGTATCCTTCAGGCTTTAATGGTTTCAATTTCAATACAATTACCTTAGATGAGCTGGCACTTGCCATAGAGAAAGGTGAATTATCATCATTGCCATCCCCAACGGAGGGTTCACCCTACAAGACCGCCTTCGATGCTGCCATCTTAGGAGAAAAAACCACTTGGCATTCTTCTTCTCCAACGGTAAACATGGGAGCTTCCGTGATGTATTACACGTGGAGCACCACTTTCGAAAATGACAATTATATGCCTGAGTTTTCATTTGCGGATGCCGTGAACAAGAATCATGCTGTTTACCGTGAGGTAGTAGCGACTGAGGAGGGCAATGTGAACTATGTGGTGATAAACGGTAACTACACAGGACTGAAGTGGGAAACCAATACCGACTATTATGTGATTAACACTAATCAGACGTTTGAATCTGGAAATCCATGTACGGCTTTCAACCTCTGCTCTGAATGTTGTAAGGCCGGCGAGTTCCGTATTAAGCCACCACTTGAGGTTCTGGGATTGGACGCTGCGGAGAATATGGAGGACTTGGTGGTGTGCGACGGACAGATTCCCACGCTGCTCACCAACCTGAAGGGCTACGACATCAAGGGCAAAGAGGTGAAGATGAAGAACCTGAACTTCGACTGGTGGTTGGGCAACAAGCGGGCTACTAATCCTGAAGACCGGCGGGCTACTTTGGCTAACTATCACAAGCAGCATAAGGAGATTGACGGAGTGGATGTCTACCTCGCCTACGCCCTCTCCACCATGCGTGCCTACTATCCAGGCATTACCTCTTTAGACGGCATCACAAAGCATCAGGAAGAAATCCCCTATCTCACCGTGCCCATGATCAAGTACCTGAAAGAGGTGGTGGCTACTGGCGAGCTACTGCTTCACCAGACGACTGTCAGCGTTCCTGCAGAGCAAGTGCTTGACAGCGATCCTTACTTCTACATGGTGGCTTGCCCCATCCACGATGAGATGTTTGATCAGGCACTGAATCCTTCAGCAAGTGAGTATGTGGCTTTCTACTGCGACGAGCCGCAGGGTGTTCGGATCAAGCTGGGTCAGAAGGCCCCGAGGCTGCAAACCGGCTTCGTGCCGGGCGAGCATGGATTCTCCTCATATAGTTACAATTTCCCTGAAGGCACCAACCCAGTGCTGAGTATCCGACTGGCCAAGGCTGCGCAGTTTGAGACTGTGAAGAATACGGATGCCGAGGGTACTACTCCAAGCAATGACGTAAACTACCTCTGGCTGCCCATCCGCAATGCACAGACGGAAGGTGCCGGTGGTGTCATCAAGAAGTCGCAAGACGACAACATCTACTTAGCTTCCTCCAACGACCTGACTTGGGACAAAAAGATTTCCAAGGAGATGAACACGAACAAGTCGCTGCCCGTCGTCGGAAGGATAGTACGGTTAGAGGCCATCAATACCAAGGACAACAGCGAGGGAGCGCAACAGGGAGCCACTGTGAATATCAGCTCTCAGATTGACAAAAACTACCTGAGCGTCTACTTCGTCAAGGACTTCAATGTGCGCGAGGGCTATAACTATACGCTTAGCCTGCCCTTCCAGGAGGATGACAACTCCAATGCCTGCGACGGCACTATCCTCATCAACCTGAAGATTGTGCCCGACTATGAGGTGTGGACGGGCGGAGCCGGCAACATCGACTGGAACAACGATGAGAACTGGCGGCGTGCCGATGGCAACACAACCATCAGCAATGCTTATTATGGCGACGAGCTGTACAGGGCTAACGGTGCCGTGTATAATAATGCCTCACCGCTTCATGAATACGTCACCAATAAAGACAACTACTACTCGTCAAGTAAGAAGGCTAACGCCAAGCCCAGTAAGGATCAGGTTCTGCGCAAGGGCTTCACACCGCTCTACTGCACGCATGTGCTGATGAAGAGCGACGAGTGGGGCAACGCACCTGAGCTCTACGATGCCCTTGACGTGGAGACTGCGGCGAACAATGGCCAACTGAAAGACGCACCCTTCCCCAACCTGCGCGACACGTCGACGCCCATCTTGAAGTTCGACATGCAGGCCCGAAAATATAGCATGTGGTCTGAGACCTATGGGACGAATCCCGACAGGGGACGCTCCGACCATCCTAACGACCTTATCGCTGAGATGTATAAGGTGAACAGTTGCGACGAGATTGCCTTCCAGCCCGGCACGGAGCTGCGCAACGCCCACCTGCTGAACTACAACAACGCGTGGGTGGAGTATGAGCTCGACAACAAGCGCTGGTACCTGCTTGGCTCGCCCCTGCAAGGCACTATCTCCGGCGAGTGGTATGCTCCCAGTGGAACAGCCCAGCAGAAGACGACATACTATGACCCTGTCACATTTATACCTCATTACGTCAAAGTCGCTCATCCACGAGCCACAGACAATCCATCGCAGCGGGGCTGGTACACAAAGAGTGGAGAGAACTATAGCCCTGCCACAGACACCGAGGTGAGCAGCAGCACGGATTATTATTATCTCTATCAACCGTCCTGGTATGACGACTACGACCGTTACAGTCCCGCCATCTACCAGCGCAGCTGGGACAAGGCCAAGGCCGTGCTCTATGAGGTGGGGGCAGATTATGATACCAACGATGACAGCCAGACTGAGAACCTCGGCTCTCCCTTGCAAGGACAATGGAGCAACAGCAATTGGGATACAACCAATGCTGACCGCTATCTTGACCGCTTAGGCTACAAGCCTATGGGCGACAAGAAGGTCAACGTGGCCATGAAGGGCATCTGGAGCAACACCTACAACGATGCCACGGTGGACTATGCCAAGGGCGGATTCTCGGTGATGGTGATGAACCACCTGAAGAATAATGACAACAGTGGCGGCAAGGCTATCGTCCGTCTGCCAAAGGAGGACACGATGTATGACTACTATAAATATTCTGAGACCAATACGGATGATGGTGGAACAGACACGGAGCTGAGCGATGTGCGCAGCAAGAATCGCGCCTTGAACCGCGGCCGCCTGAAGGCTGACCAGCTGCTGCCCCAGGTGCAGTGGCAGGTGACTGCCACGGGAACTGCTGGCGAAGGGACTGGAAACACAACACCCGTCGAGATGACATCATGGAGGCAAGAGACTGAGGCCAGCATCTATGGTGACATGCGCACCTACACCCGCGTGCCGACTACAGAAGCACCGTTGCAGAGTATGAATGGCGCAAACTTCAGCTTCACCGAGACCGTTCCTGCCGGAGCCTCCAACTTAGGCTTCTACTTGGTGGAGAACCCATTCACCTGCGGATTGGACATGGCAAAGTTCTTTGCTGCCAATTCCGTGACCTTCACACAGGACGAGATTGACAATGCCTCTGAAGGCGACCCCGCATACGGGAAGACGACCAACGACGTGAAGTCTGGCTTAGAGAGAAAATACTGGCTGCTGACTAAAACAGCTGAAGGCCAGAACCCGCGCCAGGTGTTGGTGCAGCTGGCACCCAATGGTGAATGGATTACCTCTGACGGAGACGCTGTTGAATATCAGAATCCCAACTACGTTGCCCCAGGCGCCGGTGACCCGGAACCCACTGAACCAGAGACGCTACAATTCTTACCCCACGCTGTCGTAGCTCCAGGACAGGGATTCTTCGTGCAGGCTACCGGCATCAGCGGCGACCTCACCGTCACCTTCAATAGGGATATGCAGGCTCAGTCGCGTTTCGGTATGATAGAGGGCATGGGTACGAAGTATACAATCGTTGTCGGACAGTCTCAGGTAATGAGGCCCTTGAGGAAGATGATTGATACCGACGATGATGGCATACCTGACACAGAAAACCCTGATGAAACCTCTACAGACTACGAAACAATTGACGTTGACTTGAATGGCAATGGCATCTATGGTGAAACATACACTGAAGAAGTAGAAGTAGATGGTGAAATGGTTACAAAGACAATAGTAGAGAAAGAACCAGTGCAGGTGCCTGTTTATGAAGAAATAGATGATCCAGATAATCCTGGAGAGACGATAAAGATTCTTAAACTTGAAGACATCGAGGAAGAGGTGACCATCTACAAGTATGTACCAGAGACACTGACCATCACCCCCGATGATCCAAATACACCTAGTGTTGATGAGTCTGTCACTTATGATAAGGAGTACCCGCTGTTGTCCCGTCAAACACGTGGCGGTAATTCGACTAGCCCGCTCGGCATGGTCATTACGGCAAAGCGCGGTGCCGACGAGAGCAGTGCCTTGGTGATGCTGCGCGAGAGTGCCAGCGACGACTTCCTGCCTGCTGAGGACACGGAGACCTTCATCAACAGCGACCTGAAGAACATTCCTACGGTCTATACGCTGTGCGGACGCCTGGCTACCACCATCAACAGCATCCATGACTTCACCTGCCTGCCGCTTGGCGTGGAGTCGAGCAGCAACGCACCCTGCGTGCTGACGCTCCAGGGCGTGGAGCTGCTGGGCGACTCGGTGAGCTTCTACGACGCCGTGGAGCGGAAGCTGACACCATTAGAGTCGGGCATGAAGTTCACCGTCAGCGGACAGACGCAGAACCGCTACTACCTGGTGAAGACACTGATAGAAGAGGAGGCTGCTGAGGAGACGCACCTGCAGATATTCACCGAGGGCCACGCCGTCAAGGTGATTGCCTCTACGGCAGAGCCTATCATCAGCGTGCGCTGCTTCGACACCAACGGTCGACTCGTGCATCAAGCCACACCGCAGTCGATGGACTACAGCTTCACCGTGGCCAACGACGGCATCTATGTCATAGAGGCACGGACGGAGAAAGACCGTAAGACGAAGAAGGTCATCGTGAAGTAAAAGCTACTGTTTACAATGGAACACAAAGACACAAGAACACAGAGAGCTGCAACGCGACACAAAGTGCTTTGGGCCTTTGTGTTTTTGTGTGCGTTATTCTCTTTGACGGCAGTAACGGGCTGCAGCATGAGTGACGACGACGAGGATGAGACGACAGAACGTGTGAGAGTGGGCGACCGCATGCCGCTGTTCACCGTGCAGATGGTAGACAGCGACGGCACGGCGGGGATGTTCACTACCGCTCAGCTGACGGGCGAGACGGTCATCGTGCTGTTTAACACGTCGTGCAGCGACTGCCAGCGCGACCTGCCGCTGCTCAACGACTATTACCTGCAGCACCGCAACGACAAGGGCTTCCAGATGGTGGCCATCAGCCGCGAAGAGGGTGCGGAAAGCGTGGCGGCATATTGGGCCGCCAACGGACTGGTCATCCCCTATTCGGCGCAGCCCGACCGCCGCATCTACAGCCTCTTTGCCTCGTCCATCATCCCCCGCATCTACTTCTGCGGTGCCAATGGCATCGTCACCCACGTCTTCATAGAGAAGTTTGAGGCCCCCAAGCCTTAACTTTGGTGATTCATGCATTTTCTTCTGGCGCAGCCATTCCCCTACTCTTTTTACACATCTCAGCAACGGAGGCGCAGGTAGAGCCCGAAGGGCTGAAAAGATTACTATCGGTGCAGATGAAAAAAGTCCGAAGGCTTCGGACACTCCGTCCGAAGGCTTCGGACTCGTTGTCCGAAGGCTTCGGACTTTTCGTCCGAAGCCTTCGGACGAAAATTCCGAAGGCCTCACGGAGTCCCTGCGGCGGTCAAAACGGCGCAGCCATTCCCCTCCTTTTCCATGGAGCTTTTTGCCACTCCTTGCCCGCCGCGTAGCTCAATGCGCAGCCATTCCCTCCCTTCAAGGGGAGGGGTTCTTTCCTTGCAAGCGTCCTTCGGCCGAGCGAGGGGTGGGTCTGTAATATCAGTAATATCATGTCAGCGAAGAGTGGGGCCGAAGAAATTTCAGCGAAGAGTGGGGGCGAAGAGTGGGCTGCAAAGAAATGGCAGAGAAGAAGTGACTGCGAAAAGGGGCAGCAAAGAAATGGCAGCAAAGGACATTACTGACATTACAGACCCCACCCCTAACCCCTCCCCTTGAAGGGAGGGGAAGGCCTCACGGAGTCCCTGCGGCAGGCAAAACGGCGCAGCCATTCCCCTCCTTTGGAAATAGGTTGGGACATCTTTGAAACCACCCCTGGCCCCTCCTTTTCCATGGAGCTTTTTGCCACTCCTTGCCCGCCGCGTAGCTCAATGCGCAGCCATCCCCTCCCTTCAAGGGGAGGGGTTAGGGGTGGGGTCTGTAATATCAGTAATATCCTGTCAGCGAAGAGTGGGGCCGAAGAAGTTTCAGCGAAGAATGGGCTGCAAAGAAATGGCTGCAAAGAAATGACTGCGAAAAGGGGCAGCAAAGAAGTGGCAGCAAAGAACATTACTGACATTACAGACCCCACCCCTAACCCCTCCCCTTGAAGGGAGGGGATGGCCTCACGGAGTCCCTGCGGCGGGCAAAACGGCGCAGCCATTCCCCTCCTTTAGAAAATAAGTTGGGACATCTTTGACAAACCACCCCTGACCCTCCTTTGGAAAAGGAGGGTCAGGGCTGCGCACATGTTTGAGTCTTGAACATTCGTGTTCAATTCATGGTCATTCGTGTTTTAAAAAAGTCTGCGACGCCGCTTGGCTTGTCCAAGAACATGAATGATTCATAAATGACCCACGAATGATTCATAAATAAAAATTGTGAGAAATTCGTGTTCCCACAAAAACGCCTCGCAGCGAGAGCTGTGAGGCGTTTGCTTAATGGTCAGGCGATTACTTACGCAGTCCGAGTGCCTTGATCAGTGCACGATAGCGCGTGATGTCGGTGTTGTAGAGATACTTCAGCATCTTGCGGCGACGACCTACGAGCTTTGTCAGTGCGCGAGCAGTGCCGTAGTCCTTGTGGTTCTGCTTCAGGTGCTCTGTGAGGTGCTTGATGCGATAGGTGAACAGAGCAATCTGGCTCTCGGGTGAACCGGTGTCGGTGGCCGACTGGCCATACTGTGAGAAAATCTCCTGCTTCTTAGCTTGATCTAAATACATTTTTTGTTGTGTGTGATTAAATAATACTGTTGCTCATTACATCCTTCAGTCGCTCACAGCCTTTAATCGCAGCTGCTTCGCGGCGTCGAATGGTTCGGGGTTTCCGAAAAGCGGTGCAAAGGTACTGCTTTTTTGCGTTTCCGCCAAGGTTTTGTCTGAATTTTTTATCTCAAACGGTTATTTTCGGGTCATCTCGCCGATGATTCACCGATGATGCAGCCTCCTCACCGGCTTTTATCGCCTTCCTCTGTCATTTCCGCCTTTTCACGCCCGGTTGTCGTACCTTTGCAAACGAAAAGCAAAAGCTCGTCGGCAGGAAGGCGCCCCTGCACCGGCGGCTCGCTCATACAAACAACGTTTATCACCATGAAAAAGAATCATCAAGAATCGGCTAATGCCTTCACCGAGGCTTGCCAGAAGAAACTCAATGTCGCCAACACCTGCCTGAACTGGCTGCACAACACCGGCTGGCAGTTGCAAGCCATGCACGCCAGCTCGGGATGTATGCGCAGCACACGTCTGGCTGTGCTGGAACCCGTCACGCATGAAGTGACTGCTCGCAGCGCCGTGCAAGTAGTGCTGATGCCTGCCATATTCGAAGGGGTCATTTACAGTGGGTACAACCGTCCGAGCTGGCAGCTGTTCGTCTACAGCTGGCTGGGCCGTGAAGACACAGTGCATCTCATCGCTCATCTTCACACCCGCATGGACACGGCCAACATCCGCTTCTTCCTCGTCCGTCGCAATGAGTGTGTCATAATAGATAATGAACGCGCGTACAATTAATATATTATGAGGAAAATCACTGAAATCATCGTGCATTGCACGGCCACGCCCGAGGGCAGGTGGCACAGTGTGGAAGACATCGACAGCTGGCATCGTCAGCGCGGCTTCTTCGGCATCGGTTATCACTATGTTGTATTGCTCGACGGCACAGTCTGCGAGGGCCGACCGCTGTGGCGCTGCGGTGCTCACTGCAGGGAGCATAATGCCCATTCCATCGGTGTCTGCTATGTAGGAGGCGTTGACCGCCAGATGCGTCCTAAGGACACGCGCACCGAGGCACAGCGTCAGGCACTGCGGCGGCTCATCGCCCGTCTGCGGAAACAATATCCGGAGGCGCAGGTCTATGGCCATCGTGACTTTGCAGCGAAGGCGTGCCCCTGCTTCGACGCTCGCAAGGAGTATTCCGACTTGTAAAGAGACCGGAAAAAAATATGATTATCCGCATGTAGCCGATGGATGCCTTTGCTATCATGTTTTGTCTCAATCATTATCAGGCAGACACGTGCTGCCGCAAAAGTAACTTATTCCCCCCCCTTGGAAGGGGGGGGGCAGGGGGGGATGAAACTTTGCGCAGATGGATCCCCCTCTAACTCCCCCTTCGCAAGGGGGAGAATTGAGTTACTGCAGGAGCAAGACGTTAAAACCATATAAAACGCGTTAAATAAGTGTTAACGGACCGCGGCGCTCGCTTTTTGCCCTTACCTTTGCACCCGTGAATCGCAGGGCGCGCCTCCGACAACCACACCACACAATGTTTAACTATTAATCCTTTTTTATTATTATGCTTAAGATCAATTTCTACAAGAACAAGCGTCAGGGTGACCAGAACTATGGTAAGATTTACGGCCGAGCTGAGAACGCTGCTCCCATCGGCATCACTGAGCTGGCCCAGCACATGGCCGAGCACAACACTCCCTTCTCGCCCGGCACCATCAAGGGCATCCTCACCGACATGGTGAGCTGCATCAAGGAGCTCATCCTCCTGGGACAGCCTGTCAAGCTTGACAACCTCGCCATCTTCAAGGCCAGCATCGAGAGCAAGCCTGCCAACGACGTGGAGTCCTTCGACCTCGACAGCAACGTGAGGAACGTGAAGCTGCTCGCCATCTCCTGCGGCCGCCTGAAGCGTAAGGAGCTGACCAACGATAGCACCCTGGGCTACACCTCGCTGGCACAGCGTGTGAAGAGCGGCGAGATCATCCTCTCGAGCCGTAAGGGCGAGTACGTGGCAACTGAGTAAAGCCCCACCCCATCCCCTCGGCCCCACCCCTACCCTCCCCTGGGGGAGGGGGAATGGCGGGGGAGGGGAACTGAGGGGATAACCTAATCGTCGATTGTATAATTGTCTAATATCTAAAACGCTATGAGTATCAAGGAATGGTTTTTCGATAAGGCTTGGAAGGTGATCAAGCGCAAGGGCGCTGAGGTGCTGGTAGCCATGCTCACCGCCGCCATCACGGCTTTGACCACCACCAGCTGCATGGGCTATGGGCCGGTATAAGTCACGGCAGGGCCACAGTCCCAAGGCCCCACCCCCAACACGGGGTGGGGCTCCTCTAATTTTCTTCGAGGAAAAGGCAGGAAAATGAAAAAAAAGACCTACCTTTGCAGGCACAAACAATAATCAATAACAGACAGACACATGGAAGAACAAAAACGCTATGGCCATTTCGATGACCAACACCGCGAGTACGTCATCACTGACCCAAAAACACCGTGGCCCTGGATCAACTACCTGGGCAATGAGGACTTTTTCTCACTCATCTCAAATACTGCCGGAGGATACAGCTTCTACAAGGATGCCAAGTTCCGCCGCATCACCCGCTATAGATATAATAATGTGCCGATGGACAATGGCGGGCGCTACTTCTACATCAGAGAAAACTCCCCCTCTACGGGAGGAAACTGGGAAGAGGCCTGGAATCCCGGCTGGAAACCCTGCAAGACGCCGCTCGACTTCTACGAGTGCCGCCACGGCATGGGCTATTCGCGCATCACAGGACGTAAGAACGGCGTGGAGGCCAGCGTGCTCTTCTTCGTGCCGCTGAAAAAATGGGCCGAGGTGCAGAAGCTCACGCTGAAGAACGAGTCAGCAGAGGTGAAACGGCTGAAGCTCTTCTCCTTCGAGGAGTGGTGCCTGTGGAATGCTGCCACCGACATGGAGAACTTCCAGCGCAACTTCTCTACCGGAGAGGTGGAGATAGAGACATCCCCGCTCGAAGGGCTTGGGGGAGCCACCATCTACCACAAGACAGAATACCGTGAGCGCCGCAACCACTATGCGTTCTATCATGTGAACACCGAGATACAGGGCTTCGACACCGACCGCGAGACCTTCGTAGGACTCTACAACGAGTTTGCCAATCCCGATGCCGTGATGGAGGGCCGGCCGCGCAACAGTCATGCCCACGGATGGAGCCCCATCGCCTCGCACTATATCGAGGTGACGCTGCAGCCGGGCGAGTCGAAGGACTTCGTGTTCCTCCTCGGATATGTAGAAAACGAGCAGGACAAGAAATTCATTGCGCCGCAGGTCATCAACAAGGAGAAAGCCCACGCACTCATCGCGGAGCTCAACACTGCGGAGAAGGTGGACAAGGCTTTCGCCGAGCTCTGCGCCTACTGGGATGCCCTCCTGAACATCTATCATGTTAAGACGGGCAACGACAAGCTCGACCGCATGGTGAACATCTGGAATCAGTACCAGTGCATGGTGACGTTCAACTTCTCGCGCTCTGCCAGCTTCTTCGAGAGCGGCATAGGCCGAGGCATGGGCTTCCGTGACTCCAACCAGGACCTCGTGGGCTTCGTCCACCAGATTCCGAGCCGTGCCCGCCAGCGCATCATCGACATCGCCTCGACACAGTTCCCCGACGGCGGCTGCTACCACCAGTATCAGCCACTCACCAAGCGCGGCAACAACGACATCGGCGGCGGATTCAACGACGACCCTTGCTGGCTCATCTTCGGCACCGTGGCGTATATCAAGGAGACGGGCGACTTCGGAATACTCGATGAAATGGTGCCTTTTGACAACCAGCCCGGCTCTGAGGTCACACTCTTCGAGCACCTCAAGATTTCTATGGATCATGTCATCAACAACCTCGGCCCGCACATGCTGCCCCTCATCGGCCGCGCCGACTGGAACGACTGCCTCAACCTGAACTGCTTCTCGTGGGACCCCAACGAGAGCTTCCAGACCACCGAGAATGTCAGCGAGGGAACCAAGGCCGAGAGCTTGATGATTGCCGGACTCTTCGTCGTCACTGCCAAAGAGTACGTTTCTCTCTGCCACAAGCTTGCAAGGCTGTCTTCAAGCCAAGACACCGCCTTGGCCTACGAGGCTGAGGCCGACCGCATGGCTGCTGCCGCCGACGCCATGACTGAGGCAGTGAAGAAGCACGGCTGGGACGGCGAGTGGTATCTGCGCGCCTATGACTTCTACGGCCGCAAGATTGGCTCACACGAGTGCGAAGAGGCCAAGATTTTCATCGAATCGCAAGGCTGGTGCACCATGGCAGAGATTGGCGCCGACGAGGGCATGGTGGCCAAGAGCCTCGACTCGTGCAAGAAATACTTAGAGTGCGAGCATGGCATGGTGCTCAACAATCCCGCCTTCACCAAGTATATCTATGAATATGGTGAGATTTCGAGTTATCCCGAAGGCTACAAGGAGAACGCCGGCATCTTCTGTCACAACAATCCCTGGGTCATCATCGGCGAGTGCATCGCCGGCCGTGGCAACGACGCATGGAGCCACTACGCCAAAATCCTGCCTTCCTACGTAGAAGAGAAATACCAGACGCTGCACAAGGTGGAGCCCTACGTGAACTGCCAGATGGTGGCCGGCAAGGACGCCTTCCGTCCCGGCGAGGGCAAGAACTCGTGGCTCACGGGCACTGCCGCCTGGATGTGGTACACCGTGTCGGAGTTTATCCTCGGCATCAAGCCCGACTACGACGGCATCCGCATCGACCCCTGCCTGCCCGAGACGGCCACCGACTACACCGTCAGCCGCAAGTTCCGCGATGCTGAATACGAAATAACCATCCACCCCAACGGCGCGCAGAAAGGCGTGAAGCAGATAGTGCTCGACGGTTTCGCTGTCGAAGGCACCGTCATCCCCTACACCCCTGGCCGCCATCATGTAGAAGTTGTCATGTAGACTTTTTATGGAAGAAATCACCAACATTCCCCAGGAGTTCAACTCCTTCTATCTGAAGGACGTGTCGTTTGCCCACCTGATGACGCGCCGCATCTTCAACGTGCTCATCGTAGCCAATCCCTACGATGCGTTTATGCTGGAAGACGACGGCCGTGTGGACGAGAAGATTTTCGACGAGTACACCGAGCTGGGCATGCGCTATCCGCCGTCGTTCACCCAGGTCTCCACTACCGAGGAAGCGCAGGGGGTGCTGGAGACAACCGACATCGACCTGGTCATCTGTATGCCGGGCAATGCCGACAACGACGCTTTCGCCGTGGCCCGCGAGGTGAAGGCCATGAAGAACGATGTGCCCTGCGTGGTGCTCACGCCCTTCAGCCACGGCATCACACGCCGTATGCAGGACGAGGATATGTCCATCTTCGACTATGTCTTCTGCTGGCTGGGCAACACCAACCTCATCCTTTCCATCATCAAGCTCATCGAGGACCGCATGAACATCGACCACGACATCGAGGAGGCCGGTGTGCAGATGATCATGCTCGTGGAGGACAACATCCGATTCTATTCCTCTGTCCTGCCCAATCTCTACAACTATATCCTGCAGCAGTCGAAGAACTTCTCTACCGAGGCGCTCAACCCCCACGCCGCTGCACAGCGTAAACGCGGTCGCCCGAAGGTGGTCTTGGCCACGAACTACGAGGAGGCCTGGACGCTGTGGCAAAAATATCACGACAACACCTTGGGCATCATCAGCGACACACGCTTCCCCATGAAGACGCCCGCAGGCCGCCTCAGCCACGTGGAGGAGGGCGACCCCGAGGCCGGCCTGAAGTTGCTGAAGGAAATCAGGAAGGAGGACGAGTACGTGCCGCTCATCATGCAAAGCTCAGAGGTGGTCAACCGCGAGAAGGCCGAGGCCGAAGGCTTCCACTTCGTCGACAAGAACTCGAAAAAGATGAACGTAGACCTGCGTCACCTCTTGGAGGAGCACATGGGCTTTGGCGACTTCATCTTCCGCGACCCGGTGACGAAGCAGGAGGTGATGCGCATCTCGACGCTGAAAGAGCTGCAGGACAACATCTTCACCATTCCGCACGACTCGCTGATGCGCCACATCCGCCGCAACCACATGAGCCGCTGGCTCACGGCACGCGCCATCTTCCCCGTCTCGCAGTTCCTGAAGCAGGTGACGTGGCATAAGCTGCAGGACGTCGACGCACACCGCAAGATTATCTTCGATGCCATCGTGCAGTACCGCCACATGAAGAACATCGGCGTGGTGGCCGTCTTCGACCGTCTGAAGTTCGACCGCTACGCTCACTTTGCCCGCATCGGCGAAGGCTCGTTGGGCGGCAAGGGCCGCGGCCTCGCCTTCCTCGATGCTATCCTCAAGCGCCATCCCGAACTCAACCAGTTTCCCAATGCCACGGTGCAGATTCCAAAGACCGTCGTCCTCTGCACCGATTTCTTCGACCGTTTCATGGACGACAACAACCTGTGGGGCATTGCTCTCAGCGACGCTCCCGACGAAGAAATCCTCAAGCATTTCCTCCGCGCTCAGCTGCCCGATGACCTCATTGCCGACTTCTTCACGTTCTTCGAGGCCATCAAGGCGCCCATCGCCGTGCGCTCCAGCTCACTGCTGGAGGACAGCCACTACCAGCCTTTTGCTGGCATCTATTCCACCTACATGATTCCCTTCCTCGATGACAAATACGAAATGCTGCGCATGTTGGCCTGTGCCATCAAGAGCGTCTATGCCTCGGTGTATTACCGTGACTCGAAGGCCTATATGACTGCCACGCAGAACGTCATCGACCAGGAGAAGATGGCGGTCATCCTGCAGGAGGTGGTGGGCCAGCGCTATGGCGACCTTTACTATCCCACCTTCTCCGGCGTCCTGCGCTCGCTGAACTATTACCCCATCGGCGACGAGACGGCCGAGGAAGGCATCGCCTCGTTGGCGCTGGGCTTGGGCAAGTACATCGTCGACGGCGGACAGACCCTGCGCGTGTCGCCCTATCATCCTCATCAGGTGCTGCAGACCAGCGAGATGGAGACGGCGCTCACGGAGACACAGACACGATTCTATGCCTTGGACATGAGTCACGTTGGTGACGACTTCAAGGTGGACGACGGCTTCAACATCAAGAATCTCAGGGTGAAGCAGGCCGACAAAGACGGTTCCCTGCAATTCATCGCTTCCACCTACGACCCCGTCGACCAGATTATCCGCGACGGCATCTATGAGGGCGGCCGCAAGATTATCTCTTTCGCCGGAGTGTTGCAGCATGGCGTCTTCCCCTTGCCCGAGCTGTTGCAGTTGAGCCAGAAGCTGGGTGCCGACGAGATGCGCCGGCCAGTGGAGATAGAGTTTGCCTGCAACCTGGCCCCCGATGCACAGGGCGCTTTCTATCTTCTTCAGATTCGGCCCATCGTGGACTCCAAGCAGGTGCTGGAAGAAGACCTGAACAAGATTCCCGACGCCGACTGCCTGTTGCGCAGCCACAACTCTCTGGGGCACGGCATCAGTGAGGAGGTTGTCGACGTGGTGTACGTGAAGACCGACGACAACTTCACCGCTTCCAACAATCCGACGATAGCCATGGAGATTGAGCAGATCAACCGCAAGTTCCTGAATGAGGGGAAGAACTACGTCCTCATTGGCCCGGGCCGCTGGGGATCGAGCGACTACTGGCTGGGCATACCCGTGAAGTGGCCGCATATCTCGGCAGCACGCGTCATCGTGGAAACGGGCCTGAAGAACTATCACGTAGACCCTTCGCAGGGCACGCACTTCTTCCAGAACCTCACCAGCTTCGGCGTGGGCTATTTCACCATCAACGCCTACACGGGTGACGGCATCTTCCAGAAGGAAGTCCTCGACCAGATGCCCGCCATCGAAGAGACCACCTACGTGCGCCACGTGCGTTTCAATCGTCCTCTCAAGGTGATGATGGACGGCAAGAAGCAGGAGGGCGTCGTGTTGCTGCCCCCTTCCGAATAGATAGTGTCTTTACCCGCCTATGAGGTAAGAAGGGCGGCATCCATGTGCCGTGGCTTTCGGGGCCGTCCTCCTGCGAGGTGCCGAGCGGCAAATCCGACTGGGCAGATGGTGACAATCGAGAGAAACTACTCGCCTGGCTTGTTGGTGAGCGTGACAGCCGTTTTGTCGAAGTCGGCGGTGATGTCGGTGAGCAGCGGGTTACGGTTCTCCACGATGATGGCAGCGTAGAAACCCTGGCCCTCGATGGTGGCACTGGCCGAGCGGATGGTGAAACGGCCGGGCTGGGCCGACTGCTTGAACCAGCGTATGAAGAGGCGGTTGCGGGCTGCCTCGCGGTTATCGCTTGTGTCGCAGACGTAGAGCAGCACGTCCTCGTTTTCATGGAAAAACTCGTCAATGATGGCGAAGAGCGTAAAGCGCACGTATGGGTCTTCGGGTGACGGCTCACTGTTGGCCTTGGCGAAGCTGAACTGCCACGTCTCACAACCTCCGATGGGTTGTTCCTCGAAGAACCTCACTTCGTAGCGTAATCCGTGTGCCGTGTCGAAGACGTACTGCTTGCCCTCGGCCTTCACTTCGTAGGGGGCAATCTTGTTGATGCGGTCAATCTGGAACTGCTTCATACGGTCGTGGCCATTGTCTGCTGTAGTCTTTCGGCCCAGCGTTGTTTCACTTCCTGTTGCCACTCCTGCTGGCGCTTCTGCGCGTTCTTCAGCCAATTGATGGCCTGTTCACGATTCATTCTTGCTTCCATAATCCGTTATGTTTTAAATTCGATTGTGCAAGGACGGTGCAAGCCGAACGCAACCAAACTTGTTGAATTCTTGCGTCCTTTCAGTAGCAAGCGTCACCCTTCGGGATTCTGAGCGGATGAGGTGCAGCCCGTTCTCGCAACCTTTCGGCTGCAAAGATAGTGCTTTTTTCCGACATGCCCACTGTTTCTGCGTATTTTTTAGCGCGGCGGGGCAACATCATTCGGGCAACAAAGTTACGCATTATTTTCCTTTCCGACAAGAAAGCGGGCAAGTTTTCACTTCTACAACAGATTATTAGCTCTGCAGCTGGCAGGCGAAATGATAGATGACGATGCCGGCCGTGACGGAGACGTTCATGGAGTGCTTCACACCCCGCTGGGGAATCTCCAGGCAGCCGTCGCTGGCATCGATGACCTCCTGATGCACGCCCTTCACCTCATTGCCTAAAACAATAGCATAATGCTTCCCCCGCTCCGTTTGGAACGAGGGAAGCATTGTTGATTCTGTGGCCTGCTCTACGCTGAACACGGTGATGCCCAGCTCTTTCAACTGCCGCACTGCTTCCAGCGCCGTGTCGCAATGGCGCCACGCCACGCTGTCTTCGGCCCCCAGCGCCGTCTTGTGTATCTCGGGATGCGGCGGCGTGCCGGTGATGCCGCAGAGCACCACCTCTTCCAACCGGAAGGCGTCGGCCGTGCGCAGCACCGACCCCACATTGTGCATCGACCGCACATCGTCGAGTACCACCGTCAGCGGCAGCTTCTCCGCCTTCTGAAACTCCTCCGGCGTCAGCCGCTGCATCTCTATTGTCCGCAGTTTTCTCATCAGTTAAAACAAGTTTCGCATTTAATCAAATTACAGGAGTTAAAGGAGTTAAAGGAGTTAAAGGAGTTAAAGACAAATGACTCTCCATGAAAAGCCCTTTGTCTTCGGGGTGAAATCCATAGCAAAGCTATTATTTTTAAATCCTTTAACTCCAAAACTTGCGAAATGTAAATCAGTTAAAAGTACAAATCACGAATTTCTAACGGTGTTTGCGGTTGGCACGCTGCTCGCGGTATTTGGCTTTCTGCTTGGCCGAGCCGCTGCCGTGAGCACCCGTGATGTATTGTTTCTTCTTGGCCTTGGTCTTCACCTTGCCCTCGTTGGGGTCGCGACGCTCACCGCCACGTCCGAAGGAGATGCCGTTCTCAAGGATTTGCTGGAAATCGTCCATATAATGCTTAATGCTTTAGTGGTGGAACAGGCGCACGCCTGTGAAGGCCATGGCGATGCCGTACTTGTCGCAGGTCATGATGACATGGTCGTCGCGCACGGAGCCACCTGCCTGGGCGATGTACTGCACACCGCTCTTGTGGGCACGCTCGATGTTGTCGCCGAAGGGGAAGAAGGCGTCGCTGCCAAGGCTGACGGCCGTGTTCTTGGCTATCCACTCTTTCTTCTCGGCCAGCGTCAGTACCTCGGGCTGACGGGTGAAGAACTGCTGCCATGCTCCGTCGCGCAGCACGTCGTCGTGCTCGTCCTCCGAGATGTAGACGTCGATGGTGTTGTCGCGGTCGGCGCGGCGGATGTTGGGCAGGAAGGGCAGATTGAGCACCTTCGGATGCTGTCGCAGCCACCAGATGTCGGCCTTCTGTCCGGCCAGTCGCGTGCAATGGATGCGGCTCTGCTGTCCGGCGCCGATGCCGATGGCCTGGCCGTCCTTCACGTAGCACACCGAGTTCGACTGGGTGTACTTCAGGGTGATGAGGGCAATCATCAGGTCGCGCTTTGCCTCGTCGCTGAATGTCTTGTTCTGCGTGGGGATGTTCTCGAAGAGCTTCGGGTCGTCGAGGCGTATCTCGTTGCGGCCCTGCTCGAAGGTCACGCCGAACACCTGCTTGCGCTCTATGGGGTCGGGTCTGTAGGCCGGGTCTATCTTGATGACGTTGTACGTTCCCTTGCGCTTCTCCTTCAGTATCTGCAGTGCCTCGTCGGTGTAGCCTGGGGCAATGACGCCGTCGCTGACCTCGCGTTTGATGATGAGAGCCGTCGTCTTGTCGCAGGTGTCGCTCAAGGCGATGAAGTCGCCGTAGCTCGACATGCGGTCGGCGCCGCGGGCACGGGCATAGGCACAGGCGATGGGCGAGTCGTCGAGCCCCTCGATGTCATCGACGAAATAGATGTGTTTCAGCGTAGGGCTGAGCTTCAGGCCCACGGCGGCGCCGGCGGGCGACACATGCTTGAACGAGGCGGCGGCGGCCATGCCGGTGGCCTCGCGCAGCTCTTTCACCAACTGCCACGAGTTCAGCGCATCGAGCAGGTTGATGTAGCCGGGACGGCCGTTCAGCACTTCAATGGGCAGTTCACTGCCGTCGGTCATCAGCACGCGCGACGGCTTCTGGTTCGGATTGCATCCGTACTTCAGTTCCATTTCTTTCATGTTCTTATTATTTATTTAGATGAGTATGCTCATTCTGAAAGACCTAAGCGATGAGGGATGGCTGTTTTGTTGATTCTCGTTTGCAAAGGTAACACTTTTTCTTGAATTATCTCGCTAACAGGCGGTAAAAGTGATGGAAATGCTCCTGATTTCTTTTAGCGCAATCGGCGGAGCCAGAGCACCTGACCGGTGCGGAGGCCGGTGCGGAGGAATGAGCCGTTGGCTTTCAGCTTCTTTTGCAACAGCGACACGCGGCCTGTGGAGGCTTCGATGGTAAAGAGGTCGTAAGTGGCGGGAATGATGTTCAGGCTGACGGTGTCGGCCTGTGCGTAGAGCAGATAGCCTTCGGCATCGCTGCCAAGCGCCACGCAGCCGCCACCATCAAGAGGCATCATCTTGGGTATGGCGCGCAGCAGGTCGTCGTGATAAGGCAGACCGGCGCCGGCCTGCAACGGCACGTTGGGCAGCGAGCCGCCTGCCATGAGGATGGCCCAGCCATACTGCGGGTACTGCTGCGAGAAGAAGGTGACAGCCTTGTCGGGATATTGCTCGCGCATCTCGCGCACGGCGTCGTAGGCCTCCTTGAAGCCAGTCTTCCCCACGCGTTCCTTGCGCATCCACTGTCGCGGCGCCAGGTTGCGGCCGGCACGCGGAGCCCAGAGGCCCTCGGTGTTGTAATGCCAGTAGCGGATGTCGATGATGTCGACCACACGGCTCAGCACGGGGTCGGCCATGATGCTGTCCTGGGCATCGCGTGTGCAGCTGAGGGCAATGAGGGGATGGCGCCCCGTCTCCTGCTCCCATTCGGCGATGGTCTGCAGCCAGAAGCGGGTGAAGTGCAGCGGTCCGGTGTACTCGGCGCTGATGAGGTGGACGACGTTGGGCTGATCTTTCAGCTCGTCCAGGCACATGCGGATATACTGTCGGTGCAGGGGTCGCAGCACCGAGTCGGTCTCGTCATAGAACTGCTCGGCCAGGAAGATACGCTTGTCGCCTGCAAAGGGCACAGGCTCGGGGAAGGGATTTTTTTGTTGAGAGTTGAGAGTTGAGGGTTGAGGGTTGAGAGTTGAGGGTTGAGAGACATTACTATTTTTTGGTTGAGAGACATTACTGTTTTTTGGTTGAGAGACATTACTATCGCCAGAAGAAATGTCTCTCAACTCTGAACTCTCAACTCTCATCTGAATATTATTCACCGGTCGCCACGGGCAGTCCACCCAGTGGGCGCCTGCCTCGAGGATGTTATGCTGGAAGTAATGGTGATGGAAGAGCAGGATATGGCGTGCTGCAGCCTTGTCGGCAAACTCGCGCAGACGGCTCCAGTACCACTGGTTGGGTCGCGTCAGGTCGTAGCGTGACAGCCCGTCCCAGGCTGTGCCCACGCCGCTGCGGCTGAAGGGCTGCTCATAGAACGGTGCCCACACATCGCCGTCGGCGCGGCGCACCCGCTCGTGGTCAGTGCGGCGCAGGTCATACCACAGGCCGTAGTTGTGCGAGAGCGAGCTGTAGTGACCGTCGGCCAGAAAGGCCACGACGCTGTCTATGCGGTCAGTCCATCCCATTCCCTCACGGCCGGGCACAAAGCGGGTGATGGCTGGCTTGGCGCCTTTCGTCACGAAGTTATCCTTCACACGGCCGCTCCACCAAGGGATGTCATACTGGTTGCCGGTGAGGAGCAGGCCGTCGGCGGTGAGACCTACAAAACCTACCGAACCTACCGCACCTACCAAACCTACCCGTTCAGTAGGTTTGGTAGGTGCGGTAGGTTCGGTAGGTGCAGTATATGTCACGCTGTCTATCCACATCTCCATGGTGAGGCGCGGCGTGTGCAGCGACTCTTGGGCCATCAGCATCGCCTGTTCCTCGGTGGGCGACGACGTGGCGTTGGTGTTCATAGGCAGCAGCCAGGCTTTTGGGCCAGTGTCGCCCACTCGTGCTTGCAGTTGCGCGTAGAACAAGGAACGCGGCTGCACATGGTCGTTGCTGCTGGTCCACTCGGCGTTGCCCGTCAGCGTGCCCCAGCAGCCGTGACCGCTGCAGCGGTTGTCCTTGTCGGGCGAATAGCACCAGATGGTGCTGGCGGTGCACTGCCAGAACATCGAGTTGGCCGTGTTCCAACCTGTGCCGAACTGAAACTGCTCCAGATTTCTGAAACACAGGTCGTGGCCGTCGATGTTCACGATGTCGAAGAGCAAGCCCGGTGCCCACGAGCCGATGCTGCCGCTGAAGCCCAGCGACTGCTCGCCCTCGCACTGCACGAAGGCGTTAGGCCCGGCGGCGCAGTAGCCGGCAGCGAAGTCATGGATGCCCTGTCGGGAGACACAGCGCTGGAACAGTGTCTGCTGTCCGCGCGTGAGGAACACCTGACGGCGCCAGCCGCCAATCTCCGACACGGGCTCTGCGGCAATGCAGTCCTCCACAGTGATGCGGCTGGTGTGCAGCTGCAGGTTGACAGCCGAGCCGGCGAAGTGACGGAAGTTGACGCGGCGCACCCAGCTGTCGCGTGTCTGCTCCATGAAGATGGCATCCCAGCAGTGGTCTTCATCCTTCGGATTCCAGTCGTTTTTGGCCGATTCCATCGTCATATTCTCTACGCCGCACTCCTTCAGCTCGCCTTCATGCCTGCCCCTGATGATATAGGCTCCGCCAAAGGCCGGGCCGATGGCGGTGGTGAGGGGCGCGTCGAGGATGAGCGAGTCGCTGCGAATGTCTGCCACCATGCGGTCCCAGCGCAGCTCGATGTCGGTGGGCTTCCAACCGGTGTAGTCCAGTCCGCCGCCGAAGTCGCGCATACCCAGATGGTCAATCCACTCCCATGTGCAGGGTCGGACGATGGTGACACGCTGATGGATGGTCAGCGATGGCTGATGGCTGAGTGACCTGACGGCAATGGCGTTGCTGCCCGCCGTTATGCTGTCGCCGATGAAAGCCAGCGTGTCGCCCGGTGCATCGGCCTGTCCCTCGATGTAGAGCAGGGCGCCGCGGTCGGTGCCGTGCTTCACCAGTATGGTCTCGTCTCTGCCCACGCCTCGCAGCACCACACCAGAGGCAGTGATGCGCAGGGGTGTGTCAAGCCTGTAGCGGCCCTTTCCGATGAGCACGGCGCCGCGGCGCCCTTGTGCGTCGGGCTTGCGGCGGCTCACCTCGTCGATGGCTTGCTGGATGAGCGGTGAGCAGTCGCCCTCCTGCCACGTCACACTGACAGCCACTGCCACGTCGGGCAACGCCTCGTTGCTACCACGGTAGCCGCAGATGGAATAGTCCATCGGGACAAACAACTCTTTCTTCGGTGCAGCATCGATGAAACCGCAGAAAATGAGGCCGAGTGCAGCAGCCAGTATCCTTAATGTCTTCATCATTCCCATTCTGTATTACAACTATTATTTGGGTCTTTGTGCAGAGGCGCGCCCATGTGACGTTTCTCCACTTAGGCTACAAAGGTAGTCATTATCCGGCAAACGGCCAAAGAAAATTGCCAAATCTTCGTGGGGAGCGGAGATTTGGCATATTTATCTTTGTCTGTGCATTGAAAATGCAAGTCTGTCAACTATGCGCCTGAATGAATTAGGTTTGAGAATGTCATGTAGTTTACCACTCTCACTTTTTGAACAAGTCCGAGTGGGTTCCTGTGCGTGACAATGATACCACCCTGATAGTCTCTTTCTTCTTGTAGATAAGCAGCCAATCAGGATTTATATGACATTCTCTATAACCTTTGTAGTTACCCGTAAGCCAACAACTCGTTCATATCCTTACACCGCTCCACCTTGCCTGCCTCAACGTCGCGTATGGCCTGCATAGTCTCGTCGTTTAGGTAGCTTTTTGTCTCTGAATCATAGAGAGCGTCCGACGGTCTGGCCTCAGAGATTGTCCATCCCATGCGTTTACCTAACTGCCGGATGAAAGCCATATCACCACGCGGCATATTGATGTTTATTGATACTGCTGTTGCCATAGTCCTCTGTTTTTGGCACAAAGGTAAGCATATTTATCCATTGCACAAAATTATTCAACGAAAAAGTAGTGTACGCAATATATTCTTCCAACTTTTTCAATTTCCTCGATGTTCTTCTCTATTTTCACTCAATTGTCATCTTCCCATGTTAGGTACAAAGAGTCTATCTTCTTCGAACAGCCAAAAGATTCACGGCAGGGCTCCAGCCGAGAAAAGTAAAGGACTGTTAAAAGTGTACAGAGCTGACCCACTCCCACCCTCAAAGGAAGGCTGGGGCACGGTTATTTAATTGCAAAGTGATGCACATTTCTTTTTTCTTCAAATTTTCTATCAAATTATGATGTCATTTCGCAAATAATTGCTAACTTTGCAGCGACACATTTGTTTTTAACCAAACCGTACAGATATGAAAAAGAAAAGTTTGAAAGTGGCAGCTCTGCTGCTGTGTGGCACGTTGCTCACCAGCTCGTGTATTGGCTCGTTCAGCCTGTTCAACAACTACGAGAAGTGGCAGTGCTCCATGACAGAAAACAAGTTTGTGAACGCCATTGTAGGCTTCTTCCTGCAGCCCATTGTGGGTAGCGTTTGTCTCTTCGTCGATGCCCTGGTGCTCAATTCCATCGAGTTCTGGACTGGCGACAACCCTGTGGCTGCTACCGGAAAGGTGCAGAAGGTGATGGGTGAAGATGGTGTGCTTTATACCATCACTACGACGAAGACCGGCTATGAGGTGAAGTCACCCGACGGCAAGATCGTGTTGTTCAACCACGATGCTGAGACCGACTCGTGGACGATGACGCGCAACGGTGTCACCCTGCCGGTAGACTTGGCAATGGTAAAGAAATAAACTAAAAACCTTTATAACATGAAAGACAACACTCCAACCCCGCACATCGGTGCCAAGCTGGGTGAAATAGCCGAGACTGTCATCATGGCCGGCGACCCCTTGCGCGCAAAGTTCATGGCCGAGAAATTCCTCGAGAACCCCGTGCAGTTCAACAACATCCGCAGTATGCTGGGCTTCACCGGCACGCACAACGGCAAGCGTGTCAGCGTGATGGGCCACGGCATGGGCATGGCATCCATCGGCATCTACAGCTACGAGCTGTTCAACTTCTACGACGTGAAGACCATCATCCGCGTGGGCTCCGCCGGATCCCTCCACATGGACCTGAACGTGGGCGACCTCTGCATCGCCATGGGCGCCTGCACCAACTCGAACTATGCCATGCAGTATGAACTGGCCGGCACCTTCGCACCCATCGCCGACTTCGACCTGCTGCGCGGTGCGGCCAATGCTGCCGAGAAGTTCGGCTATCGCTACAAGGTGGGCAACGTCATGTCGAGCGACACGTTCTACACCGAGAATGCCCACAACGACCGCTGGATCAACATGGGCGTGCTGGCCATAGAGATGGAAGCCGCAGCACTCTACATGAACGCCGCCCGGGCTGGCAAGCGTGCACTCACCATCCTCACCATCTCTGACCACATCCTCAAAGGCGAGGCCACCACGGCCGAGGAGCGCCAGAACACGTTTACAAAGATGATGGACGTAGCCTTCTCGCTGGTATGAGAATAGTGAACATGCAGGAACAGAACTCCTGCCTCAACCATTTCATGGCCGAGATACGCGACAAGAGCTACCAGCGCAACCGCCTGCTCTTCCGCAACAACATTGTGCGCATCGGCCAGGTCATGGCCTACGAGATTTCCAAGACTTTCGACTATCGCCCGAAGAGCGTCACCACGCCTTTGGGCATAGCCGAGACGTCGTTGGCACGCGAGGATGACGTTCTCCTGGCCACGGTGCTGCGCGCCGGACTGCCCTTCCACGAGGGATTCCTCAGTTTCTTCGACCATGCACACAACGCCTTCGTCTCCGCTTACCGCATGTACACCAACCGCGAGCACACCGAGGTGGGCATCCACACCGAGTATATGGCTTCGCCCAGCGTGAAGGGCAAGACGCTCATCATCGTCGACCCGATGCTGGCCACCGGCGGCTCGATGGTGGCGGCCTACGAGGCACTGCTGAAGACCGGCCGCCCCGCACAGGTGCACATAGCCTGTGTCATCGGCACGCCCGAAGGTGTGAAGATGCTGCAGGACAACGTCGCCGACGACGTCACCCTGTGGTGCGCCGCCATCGACCCGGGCATGAACGAGCACAAGTACATCGTGCCAGGCTTTGGCGACTGCGGCGACCTGTGCTACGGAGAAAAACTTTAAGCCTACACCCTATCCTTTACTATGAAAAATACAGTTCGAAACACCTTGATGGCAGTCATCACCCTTACGCTGATGACTGCCCATTGTCTGGATGCCTCGGCTCGTCCCATCACCCGTGAGCAGGCTCGCCAGGCTGCCCGTCAGTTCCAGATACAGCGCGGCGATGCCCGCCAGTTGAAAGCCGCCGTCGCTGCTTATCCCGGCAGGCTCAACAGCCTCAGCAGGGCGAGCAGCGCCAGCGACGCCACCGCGCCCTACTTCGTCTTCAACCGGGGAGAGCAGGAGGGCTTCGTCATTGTGGCCGGCGATGACGAGCTGAACGAAACCATCCTCGGCTATTGCAACAGCGGCACTTTCGACTACGACAAGATGCCGCCCAACATGCTGTCGTGGCTCGAAGGCTATGCAAAGGAGATTGAGGCTTTCCAGGCCAGGCCCATCACCCCACAGACACCACAGAGCATCCACCGCGTGCCCACCCACCCCGCCATCAAGCCGTTAGTCACCAGCAGGTGGAGCCAGAGCTCGCCCTACAACGACGAGTGCCCCATGTACTTCACCCTGGGCCGCTCGGTGACAGGATGCGTGGCGACGGCCTACGCCCAGATACTGTATTACCACCGGTCGAAGATGGTGACCGAGACACAGGCCGCCATACCCGCCTACGACACCTGGACGGAACACGAGACCTATGGTCACCTCCATGTGGAAGGCATCCCCGCCGGCTCGCCCATCGACTGGAACAACATGATCGACAACTACGGCGGCAGCGCCACGGGCTTGCAGAAGAAAGCCGTGGCCCAGCTGATGCACTACTGCGGCGTGGCTGTCAACATGGACTACACCAACTCTTCCAGCGGCGCCCAGTCGAGAGCCGTGGCCGATGCCCTCGTCAATTATTTCGGGTTCGGCAGCAGCGTGAAGTACATCTACGGGCTGAGCAGCGACGAGTGGGACGAGGTCATCTACAGCGAGTTGGCACAGGGACGGCCCGTGTACATCAGCGGTGCCGATGCTGACGTAGGCCACGCTTTCGTGTGCGACGGCTACGACGGCGACCGCCGCTACCACATCAACTGGGGCTGGGGCGGACAGAGCGATGACTACTACTATCTGTCCAATCTCACACCCGGCGACCAGGGCATCGGAGGCTCAGGCAGCGGCTACACCGATGGCCGCGAGTGCATCATCGGCATCGAGCCGGAGAACTATCAGGAGCGTGCCATGCCCATTGCCGACGCCACGGCCAAGCGCCTCTGCACAGCAGCGTGGGATCAGGACGGCGACGGCGTGCTGACCTACGGCGAGGCAGCCTTGATCACCGACCTGGGCACCGTGCTGCAGGGACAGAACATCCGCTCGTTCCCCGAGCTGCGCTATTTCACCAGCCTGCAGACCATTGCCGACGAGGCCTTCAGCGGATGTCTGCAACTGACCAGCCTGCAGCTGCCGCGCAACATACGACACATCGGAGCACGCGCCTTCAAAGACTGCAAGAAACTGGCATCACTCAGCATCCCCACCTCCTTGCAGAGCATCGGCGAAGAGGCTTTCAGCGGCTGTCTGCTGCTGAAGCCCATCGATTTGCCTGCCAGCATGAAAGCTATTGAGGCCGGCACCTTCCGCGACTGCCGTGCCTTTACATCGCTGACATTGCCGTCAACGCTGCAACGCATTGGCGACGAGGCCTTCAGCGGATGCAACAAACTCAGCGAGCTGACCGTCACCAGCCTCCTGCCCCAGAACATCACGATGGGCGAGCAGGTCTTCGCCAATGCCTCCGTAGCCACTGCCGTGCTGCACATCCAGCAGGGCACGCGATCCTGGTTCGAGGGCGACGCACAGTGGAGCCAGTTCGGCACCATCAAGGAGCACCGCAACCGCACCGGCGGATCATTCACAGCGCTCACCGCCAACACGCCCGTCTACCTCTATCACGAGGGCACCGGACGATTCCTCAGCCGAGGCGAGGCATGGGGCACGCAGGCCGTGGTGACCGACGGCGAGCCGATGCTATTCCAGCTGAAACACAACTCAACGATGCCTGAAGGCGTCTACGCCCTCTACTCCACCGACACCGGCAACGACCGCCACTACACCTTCCGCACCAACGAAGACGGCAACGTGGGCAACGGTGTCAGGGCCGCCTTCGTCGACGGCAACCTCGACAAGCGTGCACACTGGCTCGTCAGCGACATCGGCAACAACACCTACACCTTCAGCGTACCGTCGGGCTATGACGGATACAACGCCGCCTGGTGCTGGGGCGTGCAGAGCGACCACCCAAGCCAGTACATTCAGCCCACATGGGGCGTCTACAGCGACATCGTCTACGAGGGCAACGAGACGGGATGCCAGTGGCGCTTCGTCGCTTACGATGCCGACCGCGACGCCAACTACGTGGCTGCCGCACAACTGGAAAACCTCATCGCCATGGCCAAGGCCAAACACATAGTCTGTGACGCCGAAGAGGCCGTGCTCGACAACATGGAGAGCAGCGTCGAGGAGATGCGCCAGGCACAGAAGACGCTGCGCCAGAAGATGAAACTCATCGACTTTGCCGACGACATCGTGCGCCAGACGTGCATCACGAAGTTTGACCTCGACGGCGACGGCGAGCTGAGCATCACCGAGGCAGCGATGATCAATTCCGTCAGCAACCACCTCCAGGGCAAGGCCATCACCAGCTTCGACGAGTTCCAGTATTTCACCAGCGTGAAAGACCTCTATGACAGCAGCTTCGAGGGATGCAACAAGCTGACCAGCATCACGCTGCCACCAAGCATTGAGCGCATCTACTACTACGCCTTCCGCAACTGCTCAAGCCTCACCAGCATCAACCTGCCTGAGTATGTCATCACCATCGGCGACCAGGTGTTCAGGGGCTGCTCGAAGCTGAAGTCCGTGCGCATCGACAATCCCGACCCGCTGTCCATTGACATCGCCAGCGATGCCTTCACCACCACCACGGTGAAGAGCGCCACCCTGCAGGTGCCCACCGGCACGAAGGAGCTGTATGCTACAGCTCCCGTGTGGCGCAACTTCGGCACTATTGAAGAAGTACGCACGCGCACACAGCCGCAGCCGTCGACAGTCTATGCCGGTGCCCGTGGATATGTGATGAACGTGGCCACGCGCAAGATGATTACCAGCGGCGAAGCCTACGGCACGCAAGGCGTCGTGGGGCGCAGCGGCTTCCTCTACGAGTGGTGCCGCACCGCCAACATGCCTGAAGGACAATTCTATCTGAAGAACACGGCCACGGGCGGCATACTCTTCCGCACCAGCAGCGACAAGAAGGTGGGCACCGGCGTGAAGGCCTGCTTCATCGACGGCGAGCTCAGCGCATCGGCCTATTGGCAGGTGGACAGCGTGGCTGAAGGCATCTTCACACTGCAGGTGCCTCAGGGCGCGGCAGACTACGTGGAGGGCGAGTATCTGGGCACCGACTATGAGCACAAGACGGAGTACACCTACGACTACACCAGCGGCATCTACTGGGACATCGCCTACAAGGGACACGAGCGCCAGTGCCAGTGGGTGTTTATCAGCCAGGACAGCATGAACGGGGCAAAGGAATTTGACAAGAGCGTGGAGCAGCTGAAGAAACTGCTGCTGGTGGCCGGCCAGAAGGGCGACATCGACACGACCGACGAGCAGGCCGTCTACGACAACCTGCAGAGCACGGCCGACGACATCCTCAACGCCATCGCCTCACTGCGCGCCAAGCTGCACTACATCGACATCAACGATGCCCGCGCCAAGACCGTGTGTCTGGACAACTGGGACACCAACGGCGACAACGAGCTGAGCATAGAGGAGGCCGCCGCCGTGACCGACATCGGCGAGATATTCCGCAACCAGTCGCAGATGAAGTCATTGGAGGTGCTGCGTTACTTCACAGCCCTTACAGAGATACCGGCCAACGCGTTCCGCAGCTCCACCTCGCTCACCACCGTCTATGTGCCACAGCAGGTGAAGACCATCGGCGACATGGCTTTCACAGGCAGTCCGATGCAGTATCTCGTGTTGATGGCCGACGACGGCGTGGTCAACGTCTCAGGCATGAGCGGCCTGTCAGCCAAGACCACCGTCTTCGTACCGGAGGCACTGGTGGAAGCTTATCAGGCTCACGACTCATGGAAGGCCTACGACATCACCGCCTACACCGGCACTCCGACAGTGACGGCACAGCCCGCCAGCCGACAGTATGGCCGCAAGCAGGCCACACTCGCCTACAAGGTCTCGGGAGCACCCATCGACGGCGAGCCGGAACTGACATGCGACATGCTGGCAGAGCCTACGGCACCCGTGGGCGACTATGTCATCACGGTCAGCCCAGGCACCATCACCGACAAGAGCCTGGTGTGCCGTGAAGGCATCCTCACTGTCACGCCCGCTCCCCTCACCATCACCGCCAACTCTTACACCCGCAAGCAGGGAGAGGACAATCCTGAGTTTGGGTTCAGCTGCAAGGGATTCCGCAACAAGGAGAAGGAGGATGTGCTGCTGACGCAACCCGTCATCACCTGCGAGGCCACGAAGGACAGCCCCGCCGGCGAATATGCCATCACTGTCTGCGGCGCCACCGCCCAGAACTACGACATCACCTTCGTCGACGGCATCCTCACTGTCGAAGGCTCCAGCGGCATCGCCGCCGCCACCACCGACAGCAGCCACGCCACCGTGCTCTACGACCTGCAGGGCCGGCGGGTGAACGGCCACTCAACGAAGGGCGGCACAATGAGGAAAGGTCTCTACATCGACCGCCAGCGCCGCCGCGTCGTCAGTCACCAGTAACCCGATGACCGCATGGCAAGATGACTGCGCGCAGCCATTCGTAAAATGCGTTATTGGGAAAAGGATTGTATAAACTCTATTTGAATAGTTATAACTTTAGGAAACTTGAATGAAAATCACAAACGCAAAGCTTCTTGTCGCACTCGCATCCCTGTCGTTGGCATTGACAGCATGCAAGGAGAACTATTTCGTGGAAGAGAAATACGATGAACTGCTCATCAGGTCCTTCCCTGTTGGCAGTGTGAATCCCAACCACACGTGGGCCGTCTTCGGCTCTACCACCCTTCAAGCCCATGTCAACGGCGACAGCGGCAAGAAGTACCGCGTGGCCGTCTATCAGGAAGACCCGCTTACTGCTTCGTATGTCACGCTGCTGGCTTCCAGTGAAGCCGTGGGCGGACAGACGGCGGTGCTGCACTTCTCCTACTTGCTGGCACAGCCCACGGTCTATGTGGCTTGCCGTGACGAGAACAGCCATCAAGTCGTCATGTCCAGGAAGGTGGTCAACGGAGAGACGATAGACCTCAGTTTTGCCGGGACAGAAGACGGGACGGCAGCAACGGCTCAGGAGCATAGCAACACCTACCGCTTCTGCTTCGAGGACCAGTTTCCACACCCGGGAGACTACGATTTCAACGACTGCGTTATCACGGTCAATCCCGTCGTCAGCGGAAAGAATGTAACTGTAAGGGTGGTGCTCAACGCCGTGGGCACTAACAAGCAAATTGCTGCCGCCATGCGCATCAAGGGCCTCCTGCCCGATGCCGTGGTGGCTGGCACCAACACATTTGTTGACTACGCTGCCAGTTACGAGTCGATGAGGTATGTCACGCCGGTGATGAACGACAAAGGCGAAACGTTCTTCTATGTCAATCCAGAGACGGGACTGGGCAAGGATGCCCGCGGCAACCAGATCAACGACTTGGTGGTGAGCCTCTTCAACGATGCCCACTGGGCCATGTCAAAGGCCGACGCGGGTGGCAACAATCAGTACATGCATGCCTATTTCTACAACACCATGGACAAACGCCTCGCCGGCGATGAAAGGGGAAGGATTGCCACACCGACAGTCATCACCCTCACCATGACACTCGACAGCGAGGAACACGCCCAGCTCTTCAACGACATCATGAACTACGACATGTTCGTCATTGAGAAATACAGCAACCGCTTGTGGGAGGTGCATACTTATCCATTCAAGTTTGACCAGGTGCTCAAGGAATACGAGAACTACACAGACAAGCTGACACCGTACATCAGCAACCCGACGAAGAACTACCCCTGGGCGCTTCTGGTACCCGGCACTTTCCTCTATCCCAACGAGTGGCAGAGCATCTGCGGCTATAGCAACACGACAGGCTCAGAGACGAAAAACACCAAAACGGCCTATAAGATGTTCAGGTCGTGGGCCATCAATCCCGGTTCGGTAGTGGAGGAGGTGAAGCAGTGGTATCTGAAGGAGAATATCGAAGACATCCAACTGGTATGGCAATAACCATGATACTCAACGAGAAAACGAAACAATTTGCGCTGGCGCACGCCGATGACGACGTGCGCCAGCTTGCATTAAAGGGATGTCAGGACGCTGAGGTCGACTTATCTCTGGCTTTGCAGCAGATCAGCGGTCGTCAGGCAGCTCGCCGCAAGATTCCTTCGTGGGCAGCCCTGAGCGACATCTGCTATCCTGCCCACCTGTCGATGGAGCAGTGCAGCAGTGAGGCCACAGCCCGCTACAAGGCACAGGTGGTGATGGGAGTGATAGGTCCTATGAGTCCTATGGGTCCTATAAGACCTATGAGTCCCATAAGACCCATGAGTCCCATGAGTCCCATAAACTCCCGCTTCCGCAAGCTCGTTGACCTGACGGGCGGCTTCGGTGTAGACTTTTCCTTCCTCTGTACGCTGTTCGACGAAGGAGTCTACGTAGAGCGCGACGAGACGCTCTGTGCCATCGCTCACCACAACCTTCAGGTGCTGGCAAGTACTATAGAGACTATAGAAACTATAGATACTATAGAGACTATAGAGACTATAGAGACTATAGAGACTACAGTCCCTATCAACTTCTCAGTGGTCTGTGCTGAGGCGGAGGAGTTTCTCCACCGCATGGAGGAACATGTCACGCTGATTTTCATCGACCCTGCGCGGCGCGATGTGCATGGCGCCCGCACCTTCGGCATCAGCGACTGCACTCCTAATGTTCTGCCTCTAAGAGATGAGCTGCTGTCCAAGGCCGACTACGTGCTGCTGAAGCTCTCGCCGATGCTCGACTGGCGCAAGGCCATGGCCGACGTGGGCAGCGACCATGTGGAGCAGGTGCACATCGTGGCTGTTGGCGGCGAGTGCAAAGAGCTGCTGCTCCTCCTCTCAGCCAAGGGCACCAAGGAGCCCATCCTCGTCTGCAGCAACGACGACAAGCAAGACACCTTCCTCCTTACCAAACCTGCTCAACCTACCCCACCTACCAAACCTACCCTACCTACCCACTACCTCTACGAGCCTCACCCCGCCCTGATGAAGGCCGGCCTCTTTGCCGAGCTGGCCCAACGCTATGGCGTTACGCCCATCGCTCCCAACAGTCACCTCTTCACTTCCGATGCGCCTGTCGACGACTTCCCTGGCCGCATATTCCGTGTCACAGCCGTCAGCTCCATGAACAAACAAGAGTTGAAAGAAAAAGTGCTGCCCTTGAAACAGGCCAACATCAGCGTGCGCAATTTCCCGCTGACAGCTGACGCCCTGCGCAAAAGGCTCAAGCTCAGAGAGGGTGGCGACCATTACATCTTTGCCACAACTCTCGCCGACGGCAGCCGCGTCCTTCTGCTCTGCCAAAAGCCGGCTGGCGCATAATAACAGCAGCAGCCTACTTTTGAGCAAAAGTAGGCTGCTGCAGTTGCAAAGACACGAGTCTTCACCCGATATCGCTCCTTACTCTGTGATGGTACGCATCACTTTCTTCTCGCGCTTCTCCATCACCGTCTCCTCGACTTCAATCTCGCGGAACTCCTTCACCGTCATCTTGCCCTCAGCATCGATGATGACGCAACGGTTCTTGTCGTTGTTGTCGGGGAACGGCTGCACGGTGTCGCCCTTCGAGTCTACGATGAGCATGTCGGGGTTGACGCCATGCTTCTCGATGAGGTCTTTCTTGAAGGTCTCAGCGCGGCGCTGGGCATACATCTTGTTCAGACGGGCGTTACCCGTGCCCTTGTCGGCATAGCCCACGATGGTCACCTTCGACTGCGGGTTCTTCTTCATGAAGTCAGCCACCTCAGCCTGGATGACGCTCGGGTCGACGTTGTCGCTGACGCGGATGTCGTAGAACACCTCCTTGTGCAGCTGTACGGGCTTCTCAATCTCGTAGGGCTGCGTCTTCTTCACCTTCTTCACCACGGGCACTTCCTCCCAGACGGTCTCCTCAATCTGGCGTGTCACGGGGATGTGCACCTCCTTCTTGCCCTTGTAGCCGAAGCGGAAGTTCAGGCCGAGCATGGCCGTGAACTGCCAGTCGTCCTGGTCGTTCACCTTCGAGTTGAAGCGGTCGTCGAGCGAGTTGGCGTTCAATTCCAAAGAGAGGCCGAGAGGCTTCGACTGGTTGGTCTCAAAGCGCAGTCCGGCGCGCAGGTTGTGGCTCAGGCGGTTGTCGTCCCATGCCAAGGGAATGCGTTGCGGTGCCATGCCCAGATCCTTCAGCTCGTCGTTGTCCCAAGCATAGTTCAGGCCCACGCCGCCCAGCAGGATGACGTTCAGGAAGCGGTCCTGATTCTGGCAGAACAGGTTCGACAGGTTCAGCATCAGGTCAACGCTGGGCGTCACATACTTCCACTTGTAGTACTTGTCCAGGTCTTTGAATCCGCTCTTCGACTGCCATGCGTTGACGTGCAGGCGTGCGCCCACCACAGGAGTGAAGTAATGTCCGAAGCTCAGTGCTGCCGTCGGCATCATCAGCTTGTCCATCGGGGCGTTGGTTGACGTGAGCTGCAGGCCGCCCTGCACTTCCACGTAGGAGAAGGATTGCCAGCTCTGCTCTTGTGCCGAAGCTGTGCCGCCCAAAAGCAGCATCGAGGCTGCCAAGGTCATCAGTCTTTTCGTTTTCATAGCTTAATGGTGTTATTTTATTATAATAGATTTTGAGTGCAAAGTTACGAATAAGCCGCTAAAAAACAAAGAAAAAGTTAAAAAAATGCGCCCTTTTTGTTGTTTTATGCTAAAAAAGCCTTACCTTTGCCCGTAAATTCCATAAAAATGTAAATAAAGAAGTTCCGCAGCGTGTTGCGGACATCGCTCCTGCTATGCCTGAACTTCTGAAACAGCAAACAAACAGCTATGATTGAAATAAAGAAAGTAGAAAACAAGAAGGACTTAGAGACATTCATACAGCTGCACTACGACCTCTACCGCGGCTGCCCCTACGATGCGCCCAATCTGCACAGCGACGAGGTGCAGACGCTGTCACCCTGGACGAAGGATCCCAACGCCGCCTTCGAGTTCTGCGACGTAGAGTATTACCTCGCCCTGAAGGAAGGCAAGGTGGTGGGCCGCGTGGCTGCCATCATCAACCGCCGCTACAACGAGCAGTGGAGCAGGCCTGCCGTGCGCTTCGGATGGCTCGACCTCATCGACGACATCGACGTGCTACGCGCCTTGCTCAGCGCCGTCGAGGACTTCGGACGACGCCACCAGATGAAGGAAATCATAGGTCCCCTCGGCTTCACCGACATGGACCCGGAGGGCATGCTGACCTACGGATTTGAGGAGCTGGGCACCATGGCCACAGAGTATAACCACCCCTACTACCCCCAGCTGATGGAGCAGATGGAGGGCTACGAGAAGGACAACGACTACGTGGAGTACAAGCTCTTCGTGCCGAAGGAAGGAATGCCGGAAAAGTTCAAAAAAATTGCCGAGATGGTGATGAAGCGCTACAACCTGCAGGTCAAGAAGCTGACCAAGCAGGACATCTTCGGACCGGCGCAGTACGGACAGAAGGTGTTCGACGTCATCAACCGCACCTTCGGCCATCTCTACGGCTATTCCACCATGTCGCAGAAGCAGATAGACCAATATATAAAGATGTACTTCAAGGTGCTGGACCTGAACATGGTGACGCTCATCGAGGATCACTCATTGGAAGACCATCCCGTGGTGGGTGTGGGCATCACGCTGCCGTCGCTGACAAAGGCGCTGCAGAAATGTCACAACGGCCGTCTGTGGCCCTTCGGCTGGTGGCACATACTGAGGGCGCTGAAGTTCCACAAGACCGACATCGTAGACTGTCTGCTCATCGGCGTGCTGCCCGAATACCGCTCGAAGGGAGCCAACGCCCTGCTGTTCTACGACCTCATCCCCATCTACCAGAAGCACGGCTTCCTGTGGGGCGAGACGCACGTGGAGATGGAAACCAACGGCAAGGTGCAAAGCCAGTGGACCTACTTGGAGCACGAGCAGCACAAGCGCCGCCGCTGCTACAAGAAAGCACTTTAGGACATATTCATGTTTTGGAGTTATAGGAGCAAAATTTGGAGTTAAAGGAGTTAAAGGAGTTCAGGGAGTAAGGAGTTCAGGGAGTAAGGAGTTAAAGGAGTTAAGGGAGTTAAAGGAGTTAAAGACAATACCAATGCTATTGATTTCACCCCAGAGACAAAAGCTTTATATGGAGAGTCATTTGTCTTTAACTCCTTTAACTCCTTTAACTCCTTTAACTCCAAATTTTGCTCCTTTAACTCCTTTAACTACTTTAACTACTTATCCCCCTTTAACTACTTAATCAGGAACACGCGGCTGGCATATTCCTCCCACAGGGGCACCTCGATGCCGACATCCATGAGGAAACGGCCGGTGAACGTCTTGCCACTGAGCGCGCAAGGCTTCTCGCCTACATGCACGTTCTTCTCTGTCAGCGTGTAGGTCTTTGCCGGGTCGAGGCCTGCCAGACGGATACGTGGCAGCGGCTGGTCGTAGAAGTTCTCAATCTTGTAGACGAAGAGCACGGCAGCCCCCCCTACGGCCCCCGAGGGGGCTTCATTTGATTTGCGAGCATTTGTGTCACCCCCGGGGGACGAAGAGGGGGCTACAAACATCTGAGTAGCCACGCCTTTGCGGTCGTATGGCGAGATGAGTCGGTAGATGTCGCCCGTCTGCACGATGGGGCGCAGCTGCTTGTAGTCGGCGAAGCACGTGGTGCACTGCTGGCGCTCCTCGTCGGTCATCTGGCTGGGCTGCAGCTCGATGCCGAGTCGGCCACTCATGGCCACGTCGCAGCGGAACTTCACGGGGATGGTGCGCTTGCCGGTGTTCCAGTAGGGGCAGTGGTTGATGTGCGAGGCCATGGCGTTGGCAGGGAAGAAGAGGCTGGTGCCATACTGCATATAGACGCGCTGCAGGGCGTCGGTGTTGTCCGACACCCAGAACTCGTCGAAGTAAGGCAGCAGACCGTAGTTAGCACGGCCACCGCCGCTGGCGCAGTCCTGTATCACCAGGTCGGGATACTTGGCGCGGATGCGCTCCAAGGTCTTGAGCAGTCCCTTGTGGTAGTCCACGTTCAGGTTGTTCTGCTTGGTCTTAGGCAGGTAGAGCGACCCGTAGTTGGCTATCGGCGCGTTGGCGTCCCACTTGATATAGGCTATCTCAGGATACTCCGTCATCAGGTTGTCGACAATGCTGAAGACGAAGTCCTGCACCTTCGGGTTGGTCATGTCCAAGACCACCTGCGTGCCGCCGCGGCCCTGGCGCAGCTCACGGCCCGGCCGCTGCAGCACCCAGTCGGGATGCTGCTCATAGAGCTCGCTCACCGTGTTCGTCATCTCCGGCTCTATCCAGATGCCGAACTTAATCTTGCGCTGGCGGGCAGCGTCGGTGAGCGCCTTGATGCCGTTGGGCAGCTTCTGCTTGTCCACCACCCAGTCGCCAAGGCTGGAGTTGTCCACCTTGCGCGGGTACTTGTCGCCAAACCAGCCGTCGTCCATCACGAAGAGCTCGCCGCCGAAAGCAGCGATGTCGTCCATCATCTTGATGATTTTCTCCTCGGTGATGTCGAGGTAGATGCCTTCCCACGAGTTCAGCAGGATGTCGCCTGTCTGCATCCCACGGTGCAGCCAGCCCTCGGTGCGTGCCCAGCGGTGGAAGATGCGGCTGACACCGCTCATGCCCTCGTTGCTGTAGGCCATGGCCACGTGCGGCGTCTCGAACACCTCTTTCGGCTCCAAGACATATTCGCTGGCCGTGGGGTCGATGCCGGCATAGACGTGGTGCTCCTTGTGCGAGATGGTATTCACCCGCAGCTCGTAGTTGCCGCTCCAGCAGAGGGCGAGGCCGATGGTGCGCCCCGTCAGCTCCTGCGGTTGCCCGTCAAGCGAGAGCATGATCTCCGGGGCGTCGAGGTGCGAGTTGCGGGCGCCGTCGCTGTTGCGGATGGTCTTCATGCCTTGTGTCAGCGGCTCGCTCGTCACCTGTGTCTCGGCGGCCCAGTTGCCGTGCAGATGGGTGATCCACGCATCGCCCTGACGCAGCACGAGGTGACCGCTGTCGAAGCGCTTCAGCACGACGGCTTTCTTCTCCTGGTGCTCTATCTCGGTCCACGTCTCTATCACGTCCACCTGCTTGTATGCCTTATAGAACACGCGGACGGTGAAGGGCAACAGCTTGTCTTTCATGGTGAATGTGTGGACGACAGCCTTTCCCTCGTCCTTCTTGCTGTAGTCGGTCACGGTAAGCTCCAGGTTCAGGTCGCCGTCGAAGTGCTGCACCTGCAGGGCTGGCGTGTGCACGGGGTCGACGGTGCCGAAGGCGGGCAGGGCGTGGAAGCTGAGGTCGGCGCCGGCATCGCGCAGCTGCTGCAACGTGGCGCTCTTGTCGCCATAGTACGACTGTCGCAGGTCGCCGCCGTCCCATGCGGTGAGCAGCATCTGCGTGTGTGGGGTCTCAACAGTGACGTCGCCCTGCCAGGCTATCAGTGGCAGCGACGTGAGGAGCATCATGGCTCCGGCAAAAATCTTTCTCATGAATATGTTCTTTGGGTTTAATGAAGGTTTTCAGAAGAGTCGGTTTATCTCACTGTTTAATGTCCTCTCTCTCGTTCCATAACAAGTTCCTCTGCCAAATACTCATCGCTGAAGCAATGCATATCAGCAACGCCCTCGCTCATCAGCTCAAAGGTTTTGGAATAATAGAAAAAGTCCAAAGCCTGCTCGTATGTCAAGCCCGTCTGCTCAGCAAACAGTTTGACGATGCGAGCGTATTTACGCTGGAGGAGAATCGGATTAGCCTGCATATATCACAATGTTATAGATTGTACGAACTGAAGATAATGATCTATTATTCGCTGGGAGGCGATGCAGAGCTGATTATTAGGTTTTTTCCAACGCAACTGGTCAAGAGCCTGCTCTCGTGTATAGATTCCTTGAAGGTAGAGGTCAACGGTGTCAAAGACGTTGTCGTCGGCAATACCGCCTTCAATTACGTCATATTGCTGATGTGGAAGACCTTTGCGGCAAGCCACCACGTAATCAAGCCATTCGCCATCATAAGCAGGAAATATCTTGCGCTTGACTCCTATCATCTCTTCAGAAAGTTCAAAGACATTCATGATGGCGGGCTCGCCACGACGAATAAAACGCTGTCCATAGTCACGAGCCTGTTGCTCAAGAGGAGTGAGATAAAAGCCAATGCCAAAATCAAGATGCTTGCGCGAATGGCAAACGTCAGGCTCAGAGACAATCATATTGGATGTATGGAAATACCTCATGCGGCTTTCAGCACTCCTTTCTTATTCATCAAGTCTACCAGATCTTCAACGATGTATTCACGCGAGAACGTGTGCAACACATCAAAGCAAGGAACGATATAGCCCGAAATGATATTGCCTTCTGACATTCGGCGATAAACGTCTTTAGGGCTCATGTTCAGGGTTTCAGCCACACTGCCAACACAGAAGATTACAAAATTAAGAGTCTTAAAATCCATATCCTTCCATTTATGCGGCAAAGTTACAAATAAACTTTGGAACGGCAAACAAATCAAAAAGAAAAAAAAGTAGATGAACACAATTATCTTGTAAAAACAACGAATTAAACGAATAAAGGCGAATTGCTGCACCTGTTTTTTTTCTCGGACGGCGCGTTGGGAACAAGACACAGCGAGGCAGACCGAAAAGTTACTGGAACGTGAGGAAACGTTAGCTTTTACTAAAAGTGAAGGGGAAAAAGCAACAATTTGCGTAATTATAGTTATCTTTGCACATCGTTTACGGAAAAGCAAAATGAAAAAGAAACAGTTCTTCACCCTATTGCAGCTCTGCTTCGCTGTCTTCGCCATGAATGCCTGCGCTCAGACGGGGCTGCCCACCATTGCCATCACCACGTCAACGCCGCTGAACGCCCAGCAGAAGGTGACAGCCCATCTCCATGCCGGCAACTTCGACGGAGCCATCGGCATCAAGCTGCGCGGCAACAGCTCGCTGGCCTTCAACCAGAAGAAATACACACTGGAGACACGCGACGCCGACGGCAAAGAGCTGGACGTGAGCCTGCTGGGCCTGCCTGCCCACAGCGAATGGGTACTGCTGGCGCCCTACAACGACATCTCGATGATGCGCGACCCGCTGGCTTTCCAGCTCTGGCGCGACATGGGCCACTGGGGACCGCGCACGGTGATGTGCGAGCTGACCCTTGACGGCGACTATCGCGGCATCTACATCCTCGCGGAAGCCATCAAGCGGGGCAAGGACAGAGTGAACATCAGCAAGCTGAAGAAGAGCGACACCGCCGGTCGTGACGTGACGGGCGGCTACCTGCTGCGCATTGACACCTACAACGACGATGACGCCACGTTCACCTCGAAGGTGCCAGGCATAGGCGAGGGAAACATGACCAGCGAGGTCGTTTGGTCGTGCATCTACCCGAAGAAGAAAAATCTGCAGCCAGAGCAGTTCGCATACATACAGAGCTATGTGGACACGGTGGAGCAGGTGATACAGTCGGATGACTTTGCCGACCCCATGAAGGGCTATGCCCACTATATCGACGTGCCCTCCTTCGTAGACTATTTCATACACACAGAGCTGAGTCTCAATGCCGACGGATACAAGCGCAGTGCCTATTTCTACAAGGAGAAGCTGCACGAGGACGGCAGCGGCGGCAAGCTGTTTGCGGGTCCGGTGTGGGACTACAACCTGGCCTACGGCAACTGCAACTTCGCCAATGCCAACAACCTGGAGGCGTGGTGCTTTGAAGGCGCCAGCAACAACCCCACGCCTGCCCTATGGCAACGGCTGCTGCAAGACCCCAACTTCCGCAAGGCGGTGAAGCAGCGCTATGTGGAGCTGCGGAAGGGCGTGCTGAGCACCGAGGCCATCAATGCTTACATCGACCGACAGGCGCAGATGCTGGCCGAGGCCAAGGACCGCCACTTCCAGACCTATCCGGAGCTGCTGGTCAGCGAGGAACGCAAGCAGCAGCTGGCTGAACAGCAGCAGACGGGAGGCTTCCCCTTCATGGGAGCGTTCCCGCCGATGGGCACCTTCCCGCCGATGGACTCGCTGCCGCCGATGGGAGCCTTCCCGCCGATGGGAGCCTTCCCGCCGATGGATTCGATGCCGCCAATGGGAGAGGGCTTCCCACCAATGGGAGCTTTCCCGCCGATGGACTCGATGCCGCCAATGGGAGAGGGCTTCCCGCAGATGGGAGCGTTCCCTTTTGACGCTGTTGGGATGTTTGCGGCCTATCGCGTCAGCTCCTACGAGGAGGAAATCAAGATTCTGAAACAATGGCTTGCCGACCGTCTGGCCTTCCTCGACAGTCAGATAGCCCAATTCGACAGCGACTGGCAGCCACGCATCCAGCCCCTCGTCGAGAAGAAGATGCAATTCCCCTCCGGTGCCTTTCCGTTTGGCCGATAGCTCATCTTTAAGGAGTTAAAGGAGTTAAGGGAGTGAATGGGGCTAAAAAAGTTGTAAAAATATATTAAACCATTCCCCTGTATTACCGTCTAAAAACTGAATAATGTTTCATCAGTCCTAACTAAAACTACAAACAACATGAAAAAAGTAATGACACTGTTGGCCATGCTGGCCATTCCGTTTGCCATGATGGCACAGACAAAGTTCCACGACGTAGAGTTGAACGAGGCTACCGGCCCCGTGAAGTCTATCACCCAGTCAGGAATGATGGGCCGTGGCGAGCAGGTTATCAACTTCACTCAGGACGGCAAGATGCAGGCTGAAGGTCTGACTGGCCAGGTGTACGATGAGAACGGTTACCTGCAGAAGGTTTCAAGATCAATGGATACCCCCCAAGGCAGCATGACGATAACCACTACCTACAAGTGGGAGAACGGCAAAGTTGCCAGCCAGACCATGAACATGATGGGCAATGACATGACCGTGAAGCTGACCTACAACGACAAGGGCGCCATCGCCTCGCAGTCGATGAACATGATGGGTCAGGACGTGAACATCCCGTTTACCGACTATAAGTACGACGAGAAAGGCAACTGGATCAGCCGCAAGACCTCGATGATGGGTCAGGAAATGGAACAGACCCGCAAGATAGAATACTACGAATAGAACAAAGCTGCGGTTCTCCTCACAGACGAGGGGAGCCGCAGTGTTTTGTTACAGCACCCGTTGCAGGGCTTCGCGGAAGAACTCGCCGTTGGCGAGCCGCTGACTGATGCGCGACACATTGTCGCGCATTTTTTGTATCTCGTCGGCAGTAAGGTGCTGCAGCCGCTCTTCCAACTCAGCGATGGAACCGATGGTGATGCCGATGCCCTCCTTTTCGATGATGGGAGCCACGGCGGCCTCGCGCCAGATGATGACGGGCAGGCCGGCGCGCAGATAGAACGACACCTTGTGCGGGCTGTTGTAGCGCAGATACTCACCAAAGTCGCCCTGGCACGTCTCCAGCGAGTCGCCGTCCCAGACGAGGCCGAAGTCGCCGTCGGCCGAGCGGATGAACTCGTCGGCAGGGGTGAAGGGATAGCACACGGCGTGCGGTGCCTTGTCGATGCCCGGCAGACCGTCGGCATTGCCATAGATGTGCAGGGTGAAGTGGCGGGCCTTGTGCGCCAGCTCCAAGAGGTAGCTGTTCTTGCGCATGACGAGGGCGCCGGCATAGACGAGGGAGAGACCCTCCCCCACCCCCTCCCTGTGAGGGAGGGGAGAAGATACTTTTTCCGCTGTTTGCCCGTCCAAATAGTCAAACAAGCCGAGGGCAGTCATGGGGCATTGCAGGCCCTGCGCCATGAGCCAATGCTGCATCTTCTCATTACTGGCGATGATGACATCGGCCTTGCCGAGGCGGCTCAGCTCCGTCTCCAATGTGACACGCTTGCGGTGCAGCGACATGAGGTCGTGGATGACGACGATGACACGCGCCCCGCGACCGTGGGCCACGCTGCAGATGAAGCTGAAGTATTTCTTCACCGGATATTGCAGCACCAGCGTGTCGCCACGGCGGATGCAGCACATCATCTTCACGATGCCCACCAGATTGAGCACGAAGGCCACCACCTTGTTGTCGTAGAACGTGGTGCGCAGGCCCAGGTTTCTGGCGCCCATCTCCTGCAGCGTGCGTTCAATATCGGTCTTCGCCTTATTGCCCGCACCCGACAGACCGTAGTAGTTGCGCGATATATAACAAAGACGGCTCATAAGCATTAAAACATTCGTGAAGTCAAATGCGGCTTTGTCCCTGAGTTGAAATCCACAGCAAAGCTATTGTCTTTAACTCCTTTAACTCCAAACCTTTCGCTTAATTCGTTAGCTCAAAGTAACGCTGCAGCACGAGCAGGGAGATAAGCCGCTCGCGCTGGGCGTCCTTAAACTGGTTGACGTACTCGTGGGCGTGGTTGATGATCTGCTGCGCCTCGTCGGGATGGTCGATATAGTAGCGCAGCTTCTCCTCGATGTCGCTGAAGTCGGCCTTGATCTCGATGTAGTGGTAGTCGGGCTTCAGCGTGCCCTCCATGAACCATGTCTCGCAGGTCAGCGGCGGACTGACGGCTATCGAATTCGACGACATCACCCATTTCAGGTTCGAAGCCACGTCGTTACCCTCCAACGACATGATGAACTTGTAGTCAAGATGCTCGCCGATGGTCAGCTTCTCCGAGTGCCACTGCGGGAACTGGTGGCCGATGGCGCCAATGTCGAACATCGGATGGCCAAAGAACCGCGTGGCGAACTCAAAGCGGTTCATCTTCACATGATTGTCCTTGCGGCCCGTCTGCTGGCCTATCTTACCTCGGAAGATGGCCATGTCCTTCTTCTCGGTGAAGGGCTTCTTGTCGTTGAGGAAGAGGAAGTGGCGCACCTTCTCCAGATTGAGCAGCACGTTGCAACGTGTGTCCTCGTGCAGGGGACGGCTCTTCACGATGCTGGGCAGGTCGAGGGCGAAGTCAACGTCGCCCGAGCGCAGTATCCAGCGCTTCTTCTGGTCGAACCAGCGCGAGAACTCCAGCGCGTCGTAGTAGTACACCGACTGGCTGGTCATCGGCTGACGGCCTATCTCTATGGCATGCTCCTCCCACGCCTTGCGGTCGTAGGGTGTGTCTTTCGTCAGCTGACAGTAGTAGTCCACGCGCTGCATGATATAGTCGCGGTCGGAACGCTTGTCAAGCTTGGCCAGCTCCTTGTCTACGTTCAGCCACGCCTTGGGCCAGGCCTGGCGCACGGCGTTCTTGATGTAGTAAATGTACTTGGGATTCTTACCGCTGTTCAGTGTGTAATATATCTTCCTTCCTAAGCTCATTTCATGATAGTGTGAGAAAACGCCACAAAGATACGACTTTTTTTTCGTTCAGCATCGTTTCCGTCGTTTTTTTTCTCATATTTCCCGTTTTTATGGAGAGCCTGCGTACAAAAGTCTCTGTCGAGGCAGCTGAAGACACGGGACGGCAGGAGCAGCTTTTTGTCATAGGGAAGCACCGCAAAATTATTCGACCTGTACGGATGAAGTGACATAGTTTCGTCGCGAATTAGGTCAGTTTGTTCCGCTAAGCGGACTTAGAAAAAACAAATAAAAACAAGAAAAACAAATAAAAACAATTTGGGACAAAAGCTTTTCTATGGATTTCACCCATGTGAGAATCCTGCAGTTTCCAGGCATCATGGGTTATAAAAGTTTCCTGGCGAGAAACCATCGGTTTCTCGGCAGGAAACCAAAGGTTTCTCGGCAGGAAACTTTTGCATAAAAGCCCCAGATGGCAAAAAGACACATGCTGTACGTATGGAGTGACATAGTTATGGCGCGAAATAGGTCAGTTCGTTACCCGAGTTATGTCGTCACTTCGGGATTTTTCGCTGCGCATTGAGCTATGCGGTGGGCAAGGCGATAGCCATTGTACCAAATGAGAAAAATTACCAATTTGTTTTTCTTGTTTTTATTTGTTTTTATTGGTTTTTTCTCAGGCCGCTTCGCGGTATCAACTCACCTAATTAACGACGTAACTATGTCTGATTCCAACCTCACCGTACGACAGTTTTCTTGCCGTTGACGATGTAGAGCCCTGGCCTGAGGGTGGCGGTGTTGACGCGGCGTCCCTGCAGGTCGTAGCGTTGCTCCGCTTGCTGCGACTCCACGGCTATCGGCTCGATGCTGGAGGGCGTGACGGTTGCCTTCAGCCCGTCTTTGTTGTAGTAGCCGCCGTTCTGGAAAACGAGGTCAGCCGTCTGCGGGCTGCCGTTGTTGCTGAAGATGATGAAGGCAGGCTGCGTGGCTGCAGAGTTGTTCTGCTTTGTGCCGTCCCATGTCCATTTCCACACGGCATTGCCGTTGTCGGCCGTGCCCAGCTTTGTGCAGGATGCACCGGGCCAGTTGTGGCGCTCGGAGAAGGTGAAATTGTCTGAGGGTGTGTTTGTCCACGCCCAGCAGCAGACGGTGCTGGTCCAGGTGGCCGGTGCCTCGAAGAAGGCGCACACCTCGTTCTCGGCGACAGTGCAGAAGGCCGGCACATCGACGGGTCGCTCACTCTCTTTCTCTTTCACCACATAATCGCGTGTGACGATGCCGCTCACCTGTCCGTCCTTGAGCAGGCCGACCTTGAGTGTGATGGTGCCGGTGTCGATGCTGATGAATGTGCCGTCGGCCACCTTGGTGCTGTTGGCTGTAGGCGTGGAGCCGTCGGTGGTGTAGACCAGCTGCGGATTGCCCGTGGCGATGGCAGCGAGGCGCACCTGCTGCTTGCCCTCGTAGGTGCCGGAGGGCAGGTCGGCGTAGGCCGTCTGCAGGCTAGTGGGCAGATAGTAGGCGAAGTGATGACCTGTCACGGCCTTGGCCCACTGTTGCCGGTCTATCTTGCTCTCGTAGGCGCTGACGGTGCCTACGACGACGAGCAGGCGGTCATCCACCGTGTTGGCATAATACTGCACGGCGCTGCCCACGTTCTTGTAGGTGCTCTCGTTGTGGATGCCGGCCAGCTTGCGTGCGGCCACCATGGCCTTGATCAGCGAGGCGTGGTCCTTCCAGTGCTTGAGGAAGACGCAGGGCGTGCCCGGCATGGCCAGCATGTAGGCATTGGCGGCCAGGGTGTCCTTCTTCAAGGGGTCCTGGGCGGCATTGCTGCGTCGCTCCGTGTCGTGGTTCTCAACGAAGGTGACGGCCCAGCGGCGGTACTTGCCCGTCTGGTAGCTGCTGCTGACGAGGGGCCAGTTGCCGTCGTTCTGCTGTGCCAAGCGGCTGTAGCTGGCGTTGTTCATGGCGTTGCGCACCGTGTAGCGGAACTGGAAGTCGAAGGCGGCGCTTTGTATCTCGCCGTTCACCTTTGTGCCCTCAATCCAGTTCTTGATGGTGTTGGTGCCGTCCCAGCACTCGCCCACGCTGAACTCTGGCTTGGCCGAGGTGTTGTACATGCCGGTATAGGTGGCGCTGTAACCTTTCACCATGTCGTAGCGGAAGCCGGCATAGCCCAGGTCGTTCTTCAGAAAGTCGAGGTATGCCTTGACGGTGTTCTGCACGTTCTGGCTTGTGTGGTCCAGGTCGCGCATGCCGTCCCATCCCTCGCCGGTGTCAGCATTTCCCAAGGTGACGCCCAAGCGGTTGGCCTCGGTCCGCGCCTTGCCGTTGTCGTCGTTGGAGCACACGTCGGCAGCTCTCATGGAGTAGGTCACCCCTTTGTAGGTCTCTGTGGGGAAGCCGAACCATCCGTTGCTGCTCTTGCGGTGGTTGATGACCACGTCGGCAATGGTCTTGATGCCGTTCTCGCGGTAGGTGTTGATGAGCTTGCGCAGCTGCTGCTCGTTGCCGAAGGAGCTGTTGTAGTTGTTAAACCACCACATGTCGTCGTAGCCCATCGAGGTGCCTCCGCAGTTGCCGCTCTGTGGCAGCCACACCAGGTCGAAGGTGCCCTTCAGCTGTTCGGTCTGTGCCAGGAGCTCCGTCCACTGTGAGTCGTCGAAGGAGTCCCAGTAGAAGCCCTGCAGCATCACGCCGCCGTACTGCGACGGCCAGCCCTGGCCCTGCGACAACAGATAACACATTGTCAATGATAAACTTAAAAAGAGTCGTTTCATGGTTGTTGTTTTTTTTTTAGGGTAGGTTTTGTAGGTTCAGTAGGTTTGGTAGGTTTTGTAGGTTTGGTAGGCGTATTAAATACGTATGCCGAAGAATGTTCTTACTCTCCATTTCATGTTGTGCACGGCGAGGCTTTCCTCATGGCCTATGTTGGTGAAGTTGTAGACCATCGACATACCGGCGAACTTATTGCCCCACTGCTTGACGACAGCGCCTCGCCCTGTGATGATGACCTCTGGGAAGTGGTAGTGCAGCGGCGCTCTTGTGTCGCCGAACTTCATCTTCGTGTTGCTGTAGACGATGAATGTGGGTAGCGCTGAGATGTGCAGGAGCCATCCTCGTGCCGGTACGTAGTTGTAGCCGTAGCCTCCTCCGATGGCGATGTTTGTCATCTTCAGCTGCGTCTCTTGTTCCCATTCCAGCGTGGCGTGCTGCCCCATGGCTGAGGCTGCCAGCATGAAGCTTCCGGCCGACTGCCGCTGTATGTAGCTCTGCGTGAAGGCAGCAGGATAGGAGAAGCGCCGGCTGTTGAAGACGTAGAAAGCGTTGAGGTTGAGTGTCTTCACCTTGAGCATGTCGGCCGGCAGGTTGATGCGCTCCATGCCTTCGTGGTCGTACCATCCGGTGAAGTTGTGGGCGTCCTGGTAGATGATGTCGAAGCCGAAGCGCTTGCCGTAGGAGTTGAAGTTCAGCTCGTAGTCGCTGTATCTTCCCAACAGCTTTGCGGGATTGAGCGCAGCGCTGAGCGATACTCCGAGGTAGCTCACCGCCATGCTGAGTGTGCCCTTTCTGTTGGCCTCCATCTCGGCCAAGAAATGCTGTCCTTGCTCGTTGCCTTCTACCTCAATCTCTGCCCCCGACTCATTCATTCGCGCCGTGAAGGTCCATTTGGCCTGTGGGCGTGCGATGTACATCGTGTCGATATTGCCGCTTCGGTAGCGCTCGGTCAGCAGGCTGTCGTTGCGGTGCAGCATTTGCAGCAACGTCTGGGCCTGGGCATGTGGCGCTGTGCCGATGCTCAGCAGGATGAGAAGGAGGATGAGGCGCTGTTTCATGGTTGCTGGATGACGGAAAAACATAGCGGCTTCATTCTTCATCGCCGGCCACCATGACAGTGGCCAAAGCCCATGTGAAATAATTCTTCTTGTTCATTTGTCTGAAGCAAATCGTTTAGTTTTGATATTTAGTAATGATAAAATACAACGATTATCCGCTCACTTACCGCCAGTATGTACACTTCTGTCATGCCATGCCATAAAGAAGGGAAAAACCTGTGAACCTGTCAATCGTTGGTGGTAAGGTAGCGGATAATCATCATAATATACGAAGTCAAATAGATGAAGGCGACATCGTTACGGATGAACGAGCGTGCCAATGTCTTCGCCTTGCATCACCTTCATCAGGTTGCCGACAATGTCCATGTTGAAGACATAGATGGGCAGGTTGTTGTCCTGGCACATGCAGATGGCCGAGAGGTCCATCACCTTCAGGCCGCGGCTGAGCACCTCTTTGTAGGTGATGTCGCTGAACTTCGTGGCCGTGGGGTCTTTCTCAGGGTCGGCGGTATAGACACCGTCCACGCGCGTGCCCTTCAGCATCACGTCGGCCTCTATCTCCACGCCGCGCAGCGACGAGCCGGTGTCGGTGGTGAAATAGGGTGAGCCGGTGCCGGCGCTGAAGATGCACACCAGACCCTGCTCCATCGCCTCGATGGCCTTCCACTTCGAGTAGAACTCGCCGATGGGCTCCATGCGGATGGCCGTCAGCACTTTGTTCTTCACACCGACGCTGTCTAAGGCCGACGACAGGGCCAGCGAGTTGATGACCGTGGCGCACATGCCCATCTGGTCGCCCTTCACGCGGTCGAAGCCTTTCTGGCTACCGCTGAGGCCACGGAAGATGTTGCCGCCGCCGATGACGATGCCTATCTGCACACCCATGTCGTGCACTTCCTTAATCTGGCGGGCATAGTCGCCCAAGCGCTCAGGGTCGATGCCATGACCCTGCTTGCCCATCAGACTCTCGCCTGAGAGCTTCAACAGAATTCTCTTAAATCGTACCATAGTTTATTGTTTATTTGTTTTTGGTTATTGACTATTTTTATTGATTGTTGTTTGTTGGCTATTGTTTATTGTTTATTGTCTATTGTTTATTGTTTATTGTTTATTGTAAACTGCACTTCCTTGAAGGCATAGCGCCGCTGTTTCCCTTCGCTGTCGCGCAAAAGCAGGTGGCCGTCGTCCTCCACGGTGATGAGCTCTGCCTCGAAGTCGCCTTCAGCGTCATGGTAGGGATGAAAGCCGTGGCGGCGGTAGAGCAGGGCGCGGTAATCATCGGCATTGATGTTGAGCGTGAAATGCTCAACCACACGGTGCAGGAGCGATTCGCGGTCGTGCTCACGGCCGGTAATCTGACGGAGCGACACAGGATTGGGGGCATCGCTGAGAAACTGTGTCTGGTTGACGTTCAGCCCCACGCCGATGATGCTCTCGCGGACAAAAGCCCCCGACAGACTGTTCTCGATGAGGATGCCGCAGAGCTTGCTGTCGTGCCAGTAGATGTCGTTGGGCCATTTGATGCTCAGAGGTGAGGGCAGAGTGGTGAGGGGTGAGATGTAAGCGTTGAGGGCGTTGACGATGGCCATCGATATAGCCATTGAGATGCGGAATTGTGCGTTGGCTTTCAACTCATGCGGATGGATAAGCAGCGAGAACAGCAGGTTTTTGCCGCGCTCGCTCTCCCACGTGTTGGTGCCGCAGCCCCGGCCTGCCGTCTGATAATCAGCCCAGACCACCAGGTCCTGTGACACGGCGTCGGCACGCTTGGAAGCGTGTTCCATCAGCCAGCGGTTGGTGGATTCTGTCTCTTCGATATGGGTAATGTCGAATGTCATTCGCTCGTAGAAGCACAATTACGTGGCAAAGGTACAAAAAAACATTAGAAGAACAAAGAAAATGCAGATTGTTTCAAAAAATATTCCGTACTGTGAGGTTGGAATCAGACATAGATAGCGACGCAACGATGTCTTGTTTCATCCGCACAGCACGAAAAAATCTGTAAACTACTGCGAATAGTGCTTAATTTTGCATAAAGAATTTGCTTGCGTGCGGCTTTCTGCCTATTTTTGCACTGATGAAAGCTGTAAAGCTCGTTTTTTTCCTGCTGATGGTGTGCGTGGCCACTGCCACGGCCCAGCGCAGGCTGGTGACGGTCGATGTGGAGACCGGCGCTCCATTGCGGGGTGTCAACGTGCAGAGCCACCACTTCATCGCTGTCACTGACTCGTTGGGGCGCATCACCGTTCCCGACAGCCTGCACACCTTCCTCTTTTCTCACGTCAACTACGAGAGCAGTCTGGTTAACACCTATCAGACGGCCGACACCGTGTATCTCATCTCCAAGCTCAACAACCTGGGCGAGGTGCTGGTGCTGGGCAAGGGGAAGAAGGAAGACGACGGCATGAGCGAGCTGGAGAAGCGCATTCAGAAGCAGGGGCGCATCGAGGCGCAGCTGGCCGGCGCCAATCCCAATGGTAACCTCTTCGGGCTGCTGAAGTATCTCATTCCCAAGAAATGGAAAAACAGGAAAGAGAACAAGCGAAAACGGCATGAAGAGCTTCTCAATAACTATTAGTAACAAATCCCATCCTCCAACGACTTCTCACTTATTACTTCTAACTTCTTACTTCAAACAGCCTCCCATGCAGTGGACTGACCGAATCAGACAAGTGAAAATCATCCTCGTGGTGGCAGCCGTGGCGATTGCCGCTGCCTCGCTCTTCGTCAGCCATCAGTTGGTGAGCGACCTGAAGCAGGAGGAGCGCACAAAGATGGATCTTTGGGCGAAGGCCATGAACTTCGTGCAGGAGGCCGACAGCGAGACCGACCTGTCGCTGGCCTTGGCGTTCATTGAAGGCAACACCACCATTCCCGTCGTTGTGACAGATGCCGCAGGACAGGTGATGGAATACCGTAACATTGAGGACTCGCTGCATGTTGACAGCTATGCGCGGAAGATGCGGCAGGCCGGCGACACCGTCACCATCGACCTGGGCGAAGGCGACTACCTCCTGGTGTGCTACGACGAGTCGACGCTGCTGAAGCGCCTGACGCAGTATCCCTACTGGCAGCTCGGCATCGTGATGATCTTCGTCGTCGTGGCCATCTTCGCTCTCCTCTCGTCGAAGCGGGCTGAGCAGAACAAGGTGTGGGTGGGCCTGTCGAAGGAGACGGCTCACCAACTGGGCACGCCCATCAGCAGCCTGATGGCCTGGACGGAGATGCTGAAGGAGACCTATCCGAAGGATGATCTCATACCCGAGATGGAGCATGACGTGAAGCGCTTGGAGCGTATTGCCGAGCGCTTCTCGAAGATTGGATCGAAGCCAGAGCCTGTCGATGCCTCGATGAACACTGTCCTCGACCATGTCATCGACTATATGGACAAGCGCACCTCGCAGAAAGTGAGCATCAGCGGCCACTATCCGAGCCACGACGTCATCGTCAAGATGAACGCCTCGCTCTTCGAGTGGGTCATAGAGAACCTCTGCAAGAATGCCGTCGACGCCATGGAGGGGCAGCCGGGCAAGATAGACCTGTGGCTCTTGGAGGAATACGACACGGTGGCTGTGGAAGTGGTGGACACTGGCAAGGGCATCAAGAAGAAGAACATCCCCAACGTGTTCCGGCCCGGCTTCACGACGAAGAAGCGTGGCTGGGGCTTGGGGCTGTCGTTAGCCAAGCGCATCGTAGAGGAATATCACCGTGGGCGTATCTTCGTCAAACAGTCGGAAGTGGGACGCGGCACTACCTTCCGCATAGAGCTGAAGCGGAAGGCATAAATCTTTTCTATGAAGGGTTTCAAGTTTCGCATTCGCTCCGCTCGGTCTTGCAGGAGTTAAAGGAGTTAAAGGAGTTAAAGACAAATGACTCTCCATGAGAAGCCTTTGTCTATGGGTTGAAATCCATAGCAAAGCTATTGTCTTTAACTCCTTTAACTCCTTTAACTCCTTTAACTCCAAAACTTGCGAAAAAAAGGTAGCGTACTCCCTGAGGGAGCCGCTACCAATTAAGTTCTGTTCCAGTGCTGCCACATTCACGGAGAATAGGCAGCGAGCAATGATTCTTCCTGCCCAGTATTACTCACCGTAAACGCGGGTAGTGTGCTCGATAAAGAGTCCGAACAGGATGCTCTTGTCGATATACTCCACCTGCGATACCTTTGTGATACCGCCATTCTTTGCAGCTTGTGCGAGGTTGTTCTGCTCGCCCTTCGATGACCAAAGGCCAAGGATAATGTTGCTCTTTGCTTCGCCTACCTTCTGGCCTACGGGACCTTTCTCTGCAATAGCTGCGCCGCTGTTGATGGTTGCACAGCTGCCCAGTGTGAGCACTGCGAGGGCTGCTGATGCAGCCAGGGTTAAAAATTGCTTTTTCATTGCTTTAGTTTTTTAATGTTATTTTCCATCGTATCCCCAGCGCACGTAGTTGGCACCGTGAACGAAGCCTGCTCCAAAGGCGGTCATGATCATGTTGTCGCCTTTGCGCAGCTTCGGCTCATATTCCCACAATGCCAGGGGAATGGTAGCTGCTGATGTGTTGCCAAAGTGTTCGATATTCACCATCACCTTTTCCATGGGCAGCTCCAGGCGCTTGGCCACGGCCTCGATGATGCGCATGTTGGCCTGGTGCGGGATGATCCACTGGATGTTGTCCTTCGTCAGTCCGTTGCGCTCGGCTATGAGTGCGCTGTCTGCCGACATGTTGGTGACGGCATAGCGGAAGACGGTGCGCCCTTCCTGATAGGTGAAGTGCATACGGTGGTCAACTGTGAAGTGGCTGGCGGGGCTGACACTGCCTCCGGCCTTCATGTGCAGGAAGGGCAGCCCGATGCCGTCGGTGCGCAGATAGGAGTCCATCAGTCCGACGCCCTCCTCCTCGGTGGCCTCGACGAGCACTGCTCCTGCACCGTCGCCGAAGAGCGGGCACGTGGAGCGGTCTTTGTAGTCGGTGGCCGACGACATCTTGTCCGCGCCGATGAGAATAATCTTTTTGTAGCGGCCACTCTGAATCATCGACGTCACAACGTCGAACGAGTAGATGAAGCCACAGCAAGCGGCCCAGAAGTCAAACGCCATAGCGTTCTTAAGGCCCAGCTTGCCGATAACGATACTGGCTGTAGAGGGAAAGTGATAGTCGGCCGTCGATGTGGCCACCACCAGCGCATCAATCTCGTCAGGGTTCACGCCCGTCTTCTTGATGAGCTGCTTGGCGGCCTTGCGCGCCATATAGGAAGTGCCGAGACCCTCTTCGGTGAGGATTCGGCGCTCCTTGATTCCGACACGCGTCATAATCCATTCATCGTTGGTGTCTACCATGCGCGACAGCTCCTCGTTGGTGAGGATGTAGTCGGGCACATAGCCTCCGATGCCAGTGATGACAGCGTTGATCTTTCCCATTATTCAGCTACTTCTTCGTCCTTCTTGATAGCTACTTTACCACGATAATAGCCGCATGTGGGGCAAACGGTGTGGTAGATGTAGTAAGCGCCGCATTTGGGGCATACTGCCAGTGTGGGGGCTACGGCCTTGTCGTGTGTGCGACGTTTAGCGGTACGAGTGTTTGACTGTCTTCTTTTAGGATGTGCCATGGTTGTTTACTATTTTTTACGATTTACAATTTACTATTATTGTTTACTGTTCTCTGTTTGTACAAGCGGGAGCAAAGCACTTCAGTCTTCGCTCTTCACTTTCAACTTTTTGAGGGCCTCCCACCTCGGGTCGATGTCTTCTTGTGCGTCCGCATCGCTGCTTCGGGCAGCCGAGAGCTGTTGCAGCTTCTCGCTCATGGCCACGTTACAATCGCCAGGTTGATGAACGTGGCGGATGGGTACCGCCAGTGCTATCGACTCATAGATGAGCCACGCCGTGTCCAACACGGGCCGTGTCTCGTCAACGGTGATGATGTCGTCGTCGTAGGAGTCTTCAGCGGCCAGCTTCACCGTCGTGTCCAAGTCAGCCTCGATGGGCTGGCGCATAGGCTCCAGACAGCGGTCGCAGGTCACCTCTACAGTGCCGACAGTGTGCAGTAGCAACTCAAAAAAGCCGACGGCCTTGCGTATAGACCCCGACACATGCAGCGAGCCGCACTGCAACTGTGCGCCTTCCAGCTGTTGGAAGAAACGGTCGTCCAGCTCCCACTGCAAAGGCGTTTCATCCTGCTTCAGGGCCTTCAGATTGATCTTAAACAGCTCTAAGTTACACATATACACTCTCTAACGGGCTGCAAAGGTACAAACTTTTTTTGTAACTCGTATCATTTTTCCCGTTTTTTTTCTATTTTGCTGTTTTTTGGTAGTTGAAGCAGTCTACGTCGATGTAGCCGCCGGCCTTCTTCGTGGCATAGTTGAAGATGGCAAACTTCGAGCCCATGAAGAAGCGGCGGTAGTCGAAGACCATGCGGTAGTTCTTCGTGCCGATGGCGTTCCACTGCTCTCCGTCGAGGCTGTAGAAGAAGTTGGCAGCATCGTTGTGGCCGGGCTGGAAGTCGCCGTCAAGGCGCAGCCAAACATTGGCCGACTTCTTAGGCAGTTTCAGCTCCACGGCCTCTACAACTTTCTGGCTGACATCGCTGACGGCTTTCTCGCGGTCGGTCAGCTTCACCGATTCCTCGCTCATCTCCAAGAAGAACTTACTGCCCTTACGCTTGACGGTGAGGATGCCTGAGTCGCCGTTGAAGGCCGACAGTCCGGCGCAGTCGCCGTCTTTCATGTGGCTGACGTCTATGCAGACGCTGCCGCTGCACGTAGGGCCTTCCATGCGCTGCGTCAGCGTGTTGGGGGCGAGGAAGATGTGTGGCGTGATGCGGCTGGTCTTCAGGCGCATGAATCCCGGGCGCTCGGTGAGGCTCCATGCGTCAGCTATGGGGTTGTGGTTCCACTGCCAGTGCAGGCCAAGCTGCGGTGCGGAGAAGTCGTCGGCGCAGACGATGGACGTTTCCGGTTGGTTGCTCCTGTAGGGGCGCATGGTGGCAGGTACCTTGCCGTTCTCGTCGCCGAGCATGGGCCAGCCGTCAATCCAGCGCACAGGCGACAGCGTCAGCACGCGGCCAACGCCGCCACGGTCTTGGAACATGATGCCGTACCAGTCGCCCTCCTCAGTGTCCACGATGGTGCCTTGGGCCAGGTAGGAGAAGCCGCCGAAGTCGCTCTCCAGGATGGTCTGCTTCTCCCACGTGGCGTTCAGGTCCTTCGTGCGGTAGCACACCTCACGGCGATGACGGCCGGGAGCATAGACATGGCTGATGAGCAGGGCGTAGTAGGTGCCGTTGTGCTTGATGACGCGAGTGCCCTCCAGCAGTCCGCGCTCGTCGGGCTCGCGGTTGAAGTAATGGCGCAGGCTGCCCTCTACGACGCTTTTCAGGTCGCGTGTCAGCTGGCACATCTCGCCGGTTCCGAAGAAGACGTAAGGCGTGCCGTCGTCGTCGAAGAAGAGCGTGGCGTCGTGGAAATGGCGCAGACGGGCGTGTATCGTCCACGGCCCCTCGGCCTTCGGGGCGCTGAAGATATAGGTGTCGCCCATCGGGCCGCCCTCGTTGGGAGCCAGCAGGGCATAGAACTTGCCGTCGTGATATTTCAGCGATGTGGCCCACTGTCCGCGTCCGTAGACCGTGCCCTCCTGCATGTCATACTTGGGCGAGTCGGTCAGGCGGTCGAAGATGTAGCCCACTGTCTGCCAGTTCTTCAGGTCTTTCGACGCCATGACGGGTGCGCCGGGCATGAGGTGCATGGTGGTGGATACCAGGTAGAAGGTGTCTCCGACGCGGATGACGTCGGGGTCGGGCACGTCGGCCCACAGCATCGGGTTCTTCACGGGTTCCGCGGTGTTCACTTGTGCGCTACCCGTCAGTGTGACGAGGAGCATCAGCAGGGGCAATAGCTTTTTCATTTTAGAATTTTATGGGTTGGTTGACAATTCGTTGGCAAAGGTACGAAAAGTAGAGTGCAAAACAAAAGAAATCATTTCTTTTTTTCTGTGACGCAATAACTTCGCTCAGTTGTCGCCCTTTAACCGCTTTATTTCCCTATCAAAGTCAGACACATATTGTTGGTCTTGAATCTTGCGAAACACTTCATACTCACTTTCTGCTTTTATCTTGGCCTCCAGTGCCGATATGGTGCCTGCATCCATCAGCAGAGGGCGCTCAGCAACGGTCAGGAAGTTATCAAGGATATGTGCCCACTGCGCCATCGTCGTTGGAAGCTCCTGTTCTGCGCGGTCTTCTGCCAAGTCGAGATAGGCCGATACGATGCGGTCAAGTGCCTTGATATGCTTTTCTGACAGATAGTTTTTGGCCACGGTCACGTCCGATTTCAGAATCTTTCCTTCTGGCGCATGTTTCCACGTCGTCAGGCCCATGTGCGGCTGCGTCGCATCGGCTGTATAGTAGATAATCTCTGCTGCGGTCTTTCCAGATATGGCCCAGTGCAACTTGTTCTGTACTGTTGCAAAAAACTCGCGTGTCTGAGGGGCATCTTTGTCATAATCAGTGGAAAGGGCGTAGATGTCGGTAATCTTTTGATAGAAACGGCGCTCGCTGGCACGAATCTCACGTATCTGTTCCAGCAGGTCCTTGAAGTAGTCCTTGCCGAACTGTGTCCCCTGCTTCAACCGTTCCTTGTCAAGCACATAACCCTTGGTTACAAACTCATCCAGCGTGTTTGTTGCCCATCGGCGGAAAGCCGTTGCCTCGTTGCTGTTTACCCTATAGCCTACAGCCAAGATGGCCTTCAGGTGATAGAAGTCAAGTTCACGCTCCACATTCCGTTTGCCTTCCTGTTGAACTATTCGAATTTTTCTAATAGTTGCCTCTTCCTCCAATTCACCACTGTTATAAATCTCCTTCAGATGGTAGTTTATCGTGGGCACTTCCACTCCGAACAGCTCAGCCATCCGTTTCTGCGTCAGCCAGAAAGTGCCGTCCTCGTACTGCACTTGAATGCTTACACTCCCGCTATCTGTCGTATATAGTATGATGTTGCTCTGCATATTATTAATGTATTCGTGATTGGTAGCACATTTCGTTGGCAAAGTTATGAAAAGTTGAGAGCAAAACAAAAGAAATCATTTCTTTTTTTGCCGAGACGCAGTAACTTCGCTCACTTGTCGGCAAAATTACGTACAATGAGGTTGGAATCAGGCATAGTTACGTCGCTAACTCGGTCAGTTGATACCGCGAAGCGGCCTTAAATAAAACCAATAAAAACAAGAAAAACAAATAAAAACAATTCGACCTGTATGGATTGACATAGTTGCGTCGCGAATGATGTGAGTTGATGGTTGATTATCTTTCTACAAAACTGTGCGCAGCCCTTCCCCTCCTTTTCCAAAGGAGGGGAAGGGCTGCGCCGTCATGTAGCCGTTGCAGAGGTAACTCAATTCTCCCCCTTGCAAAGGGGGAGTTAGAGGGGGATTCATCTGCGCAGAGTGAATCCCCCCCTGCCCCCCCTTTGCAAGGGGGGGAATGGCTGCGCATTAAGCTGCGCATTGAGCTACGCAGCGGGCAAAGTGACAGCTATTGTCCCAAAATGTTTTTATTTGTTTTTCTTGTTTTTATTGGTTTTTT